>NZ_JBEOSV010000005.1:0-321241 GCF_040303245.1 Kitasatospora sp. NPDC096077
TCCTGGGCCCCCACCAGCTCCACCAGGTGGCCGGTCGTCAGGTCCTTCCGAACCGGGTTGTTGTCGATCCGCTCCATGAGCTCCGCGTGGGAACGGCGGCGCTTCGGCGGTTGGCCCGTGTCGGTCGGCAGTACGGAACCCGTGGCGAACATGAGCACTCCCGTGGCTCTCGGATTTCCTGGACGAGCTACCACGGTAGGACTCCCGGGCTCTCAATTCCACGTTTATTCACGTGGCTGCATAAATTCCCTGGGTGGGTCCAGAAAATCATCTGACCATCGTTTGAGCAGGCTCCGCGCTTCTTCATTGAAAAGGGCGTAGCCCGCCATGGTTGCGAAAGCTTCAAGATGCATCGCTACGTCTTTTGGGTCTCTGAGTGCAAGAACTCCACTGGTTGTCTCAATGGTGACGAGAGAGGTGTCATATATGGTGAAAGTATCCATCGGGGCCACCGGCATGAGGCCCCTCAGAGGGATAATCCCGATTTGGACATTGGGGAGCCTCGAAACGGAGATGATCCGATCAAGCTGCATGGCCATGGCCGGGGCTGGGATCAGCGGCCACCTGACCGCCATCTCCGACAGCAGGAACGTGAACTTCTTGCTCGTGTCGTAGAGGACTTCTTGACGGCTCAGCTTTCGCGCAATGAGTTTGCTCTGATCCCCTTCGAGATGGGCAAGGCTCGCCTTGATGTAGTCCGGGGTTGAGAGAAGTCCCGTAATCATCGATAGTAGGAAGAATTTGAACTCGGCGGACGAAGACTCCAGGCCAGCAAGCTCGTGCTGCTTATGGTGAAGACCCTTCCGGCGGAGCGATCGGAGGCCTTGCCACTCGGTGTTCGCCAAGCGGGCAAGCTCTGTGACCTGGGCCAGCACCTCCGATGGAGCCTCCAGGGCCCGAAGGATCCGTTCGACATCCACAAGGCTCGCTGGGCTTTTTCCGTTCTCAATCCTGGAAATCTTGGACTGAGACATGTTGCAGCGCGCAGCGAGCCGAGCTCCTGAGAGCCCGGCTCGCTTTCGCAGTTCTTTCAGTGTTGCAGCTAGTTCCTGTTTTGATTGGCCCAGCTGCTCGGGATGGAGCGTCACGATCTGACGTACTCCAGGAATGGAACCGACTCCGCAATGGCAACCCGCTGATAATCAAGGAACGGTTCCGGGTCGCCGTCGAAGAGTTCGCGGCTGATTTGCGTTCCGTCTTCCCTATAGTTCATGAGGACGACCTTGGACTTGTCGAACATCCAGAAGTCCTGCGCGAGCGGGAGCGGGTTTCCTCTGTCTGTCACGTCAAGGATTCTGATATCCTCGCCGGCCCTTACGTGATGCCGGTAGTAGTATTCGAACTCGAAGCGGAGATAGTCGGAAAGCGGGCGGCTGACGATGTGAACACGTCCAACGCGTTTTCCCTCGGCCGTCCACTGTCCGACCTCGCCCATCCATGCCGAACTGTAGTCGTCGGGCGAATTTTCTCCGGCCAGGAAACGCGCAAGCTTCTCTGCTTCCTGCGGCATGGTGTAGGTGGGCAGCGTTTCGAGTCGCCACGCCTCCGACTGCATGGAATCGAAGCACTGATTCCAGGCGTCACCAGCCAAGAGCACGGAAGGCCTCCCTCAGGACGCTCTCGGGGATCTCCACCAGGCCTTCGCCCTCCGGCGGGGTGAAGGCCTGGGACACGTCACCCTGGACCACGAACGAGCCCTTCTCGGTGCGGTAGACGTTGGGGCAGTCCTTCTCGCCACACTCGCCGCTCCCGCTGCCCGTAAGGCGTGTGAGCGCTGCACGTCCAGACATGTCAAGTCTCCTTGCTGCAAGCCGGTTTGACTAACTGATGACCAAGCTAGGGCCGTCAGGGGCGGGCCGTCCATGCATAGACGTGACTATGCACGTCATTGACTAAGGATCATGGTTGGGCCTCGCGGCGTAGGGCAATGAGGGATCACGGGACGGGGCAAGCTGTTCCGTGGTCTTGCGTGGCCAGCGGCCCCCAATCGGGCGTATGTCCGCATGGATCCGAAGGTGTAGGGGAGGGGAACATCACGGCTTCGAGACGGCGCGTCGGATCGCTCCCGTTGATCAGGTAAGCCCAGTAGCATCGCGAACGAGGCGATCGGCGAAGGTGGTGGCCAGCGGTGACACGGCAGGACCGGTACGGCACGGTGGCGCCGGTGCGGCGGGTGGTAGCCTGATGGGCAAAGACAGTATTCGACGGGTCGGTCCGTTGAACAGCACTCCGGCGCGGAACGCGCCGAGCAGCAGCGGTCATGTCGCCGTGCCCGGGCAGGCCGGTTCACCGCACCTGCCCGTACCGGCGGCACCGCCGGGCACCGGTGCGGCGGACCCGGTCCGCGGCGCCCACCCCACCGGCGATCCCCGGCCCTGGGGCGCCGGGGACCCGGGCTCGATCTACGACTACATCCGGGTCGCCACCTTCGCGATCGGCCCCGACGGGCGGATCAGCCAGTGGAGCGAGCGCGCCGCCGAGTTCTTCGGCATCCCGGCCGTGGAGGCCGTCGGCGCCGACCCGATCACCACCTTCGTCCCCCGCGAACTCTGGCGGCGCGGCCGCGCCCGGCTGGAGCGCACCCTGGCCGGCGAGGAGTGGGTCGGCACCACCCCCTACCGGGACGCCGGCGGCGGCGAGGGCCTCGCCGAGCTCTACCTGATGCCCGACAGCGCCCTGCCCACCGCGGGTGCCACCTGTCTCGCCGTCGACCTCGGCCGACTGCGCCGGATCGAGACCGACCTCGCCGCCTCCGAGGCCGTCTTCGGGCAGACGCCCACCGGCTTCGTGCTCTTCGACGACCGGCTGCGGCTGCAGCGGGTCAACGACGCCTTCGCCTCCGGGATGGGGCTCGTCCCCACCGACCTGGAGGGCCTCACCCCGCACGACCTCTTCCCGCCGTCCGAGGCCGACCGGCTCAGCGCCGCCCTGCGCAAGGTCCTCGCCACCGGCGAACCCGTCTTCGACCTGCGCTTCCACAGCGCCGTCCCGACCCGCGAGGGCAACCGGCTCTGGGCCGTCTCGCTGTACCGGCTGAACGGCTCCGCCGGGCAGCCGATCGGCGTGGCCGGGCAGGTCTCCGACGTCACCAGCCGGCACGTCGCCGAGCGCGAGGCCGACGGCGTGCGCCGCAACCTCGCGCTGCTCAACGAGGCCAGCGCGCACATCGGCTCCACCCTCGACCTGGAGACCACCGCCAAGGAGCTCCTCGACGTCGTCGTCCCGCCGTTCTGCGACCTCGCCACCGTCGACCTGTACACCGCGCTGCTCTCCGGCGAGACCGTCCCCAGCGCGGGCCGGCTCGGCGACACCGTGCTCACCGACGGCAGCGGCGAACTGCGCCGGGTCGCCGTCTCCAGCGTGATCGGCGGCGCCTCCTCGGTGCTCGGCTCGGTCACCGGCCTGCCGATCGCCGAGGCCGGCGGCACCCTCTGCTACCCGCGCCGCTCCCCGCACGCCCGGGCGCTGCGCACCGGCCGCAGCGTCGTCCCCGAGCCCGGCCGCGACCCGCTGCTGCGCTCCACCCTGATCGTCCCGCTGGTCGCCCGCGACCAGGTGCTCGGCCTGGTCCAGCTCTCCCGGGCGATCGGCAGCGAGCCCTTCGACGCCCGCGACGTCGCGATCGCCGAGGAACTGGTCGCCCGCGCCGCCGTCTGCATCGACAACGCCCGGCTCTACCGGCGCGAGCACGAGCGGGCGCTCATCCTCCAGCGCAGTCTGCTGCCCCCGGGCAACCCGGCCGCCAGCGGCCTGGAGATCGCCTGCCGCTACCTGCCCAGCAACAACAACACCGAGGTCGGCGGCGACTGGTTCGACGTCATCCCGCTGCCCGGCAACCGCACCGCGCTGGTCATCGGCGACGTGATGGGCCGCGGCCTGCGGGCCGCCGTCGCGATGGGCCAGCTGCGCACCGCGGTCCGGACCCTGGCGATGCTCGACCTCGACCCGGCCGAGGTGCTCGGCGCGCTGGACGAGATCGCCCGCGGCCTCGGCGACGACTCCGTCCCGGCCGGCCCGCCCACCCCGTACGGCCGGCTCACCTCGACGGCCGACGAGGAGGCCCGCGAGGTCTACCTGGCCACCTGCGTCTACGCCGTCTACGACGCCGTCACCCGCCGCTGCGTGTTCGCCAACGCCGGCCACCTGCCGCCCGTCCTGCTCAGCCCGGGCGAGCCCGCCCGGATGCTCGACGTGCCGCCCGGACTGCCGCTCGGCGTCGGCGGCGAGCCCTTCGAGGAGGTCGAGCTGACCCTCCCCGACGGCGCCGTGCTCGGCCTCTACACCGACGGCCTGGTGGAGAGCCGCAAGCACCAGCTGGACGAGGGCCTGCGCGCCTTCCGGGCCGCGCTCGCCGACCGGGGCCGGGGCCTGGAGGACCTCTGCGACCACGTCCTCGGCGAACTCGACCCGCACCACGGCGAGGACGACATCGCGCTGCTGATGGCCAAGGTGCACGCCTTCCCCGAGGACGCCGTCGGCAACTGGTTCCTGCCGCCCGAGCCCACCTCCGTCGCCAAGGCCCGCGAACTGGCCTGCAGCTGGCTGCTCGCCCGTGGCCTGGACGAGCTGGTCGACACCACCGAGCTGCTGGTCAGCGAGCTGGTCACGAACGCCCTCAAGCACGGCCGGGGCGAGATCCGGCTGCGGCTGCTGCGCGACCGCAGCATGGTCTGCGAGGTCTGGGACGACGGCTACGCCCAGCCCCGGCAGCGGCGCGCCCAGGAGACCGACGAGGGCGGGCGCGGCCTGCAGCTGGTCAGCCTGCTGGCCGAGCGCTGGGGCAGCCGGCGCACGCCCAAGGGCAAGATCGTCTGGTTCGAACTGGGGCTGTAGGCCGGCCGGGTGTGGGCCGTCCGGGTGCAGTCGCCCGGCGGCCCGCCGTGTCGGCACCGGCCGGGCCGGGCGGGCGGCGTTCGATGGCCGCCATGCGCGTCCGCCAGCTCACCGTCGCAGCCGTCGCGCTGCTGCTCGCCGCCGGTCTCGGCGGTTGCTCCGACGACCCGGCCCGCGGGCCCTCGGCCGCACCGGCCCAGGCCGATCCCAGCGCCACCACCGGGGACGTCCGGCCCGCCGACCGCGGCGCCGTCCGGGACGGCGGGACGCTGCACTGGGCGCTGGACGGCGTCCCGGCCACGCTCAACGTCTACCAGCGGGACGCCGGGGCCGACGCGGCGCTGCTCGCCCACGCGCTGTACCCCTCGCTGTTCCGGCCCGACGAGCACGGCCGGCTCGTCCCCGACCCGGACTACCTGGTCGGCGCCGAGTCCACCCCGCCCGGGCAGCAGCCGCAGGTGGTCACCTACCGGCTCAACCCGCACGCCGTCTGGAGCGACGGCACCCCGCTGTCGGCCGCCGACCTCACCGCCCAGCGGGCCGCCCTGTCCGGGCTGGACCCGGCCTACCGGGGCACCCGGGCGGCCGGGTACGACGCCATCGACTCGGTCACCCCGGGCGGCGATCCGCACGAGGTCAAGGTGACCTTCCGGCGGCCCTACGCCGAGTGGCGGGCGCTGTTCGGGCCGCTCTACCCGGCCGCCGAGACGTCCGGGCCGGAGGCCTTCAACCGGGCGCTGACCGGCACCGGCCACCTGAGCGCCGGACCGTACGCCCTCACCCGGTACGACGCCGAGGGCGGGCAGGTCACCCTGGAGCGCAACCCGCTCTGGTGGGGGGACCTGCCGAAGACCGACCGGATCGACTTCCTGGCGTCGGCGCCCGAACGGCGGCTGGACGCGCTGGACCAGGGCCGGCTGGACGTCGCCCCGCTCACCGCCGCGGTGGACCGGGCGGAGCCGGCCGCCCCCACGGCGGCGCCCCCGGCCGACCCCTCGGGCGGTGCCACCGCCGCGCGCACGGGCGGTGCCGCCGCTCCGCCCGCCCCGCCCGTCCCGGCTCCCGAGGCGGCGGCGCTCGCGCTGCGGCGGGCCGAGTCGCTGCCCGGGGTCACCGTGCACCGGGCGTCCGCCGCCTCGCTCACCCAGCTCACCCTGAACGCCACCCGCGGCCCGCTCACCGACCCGACCGTACGGAAGGCGATCGGCCGGGCCGTCGACCGGCGGCGGATCGCCGAGGCCGCGCTCGGCCCGCTCGGCCTGCCCGGCGCCCCGCTCGGCAGCCACCTGCTGGCCGCGGACCAGGACGGCTACCGGGACGACAGCGCCGCGACCGCACCGGCGGAGCCGGCCCGGCTGCTGGACGAGGCGGGCTGGAAGCTGGCCAGCGGCGCCACCCGGACCAAGGACGGCAAGGAGCTGGCCCTCGGCCTGCTCGTCCCGGCCGGTTCGGCGATCGCCCGGCGCACCGCCGACGCGCTGGCCGCCGACCTCGCCGAGTACGGGGTCGTGGTGCGGCTGCAGACCGCGCCCGCCGGGACCTTCGTCCAGGACCACCTGGCCGCCGGCGACTACGACCTGGCGCTCTTCTCCTGGCCGGTCGGCCCCAGCCCGGCCGCCGAACAGCGGGCCGCGTACGCCAAGCCCCGGCCGGATCCGGACGGCACGCCCGACGTCGGCGCCAACTACGGCCGCAGCGGCACCGAGGAGATCGACCGGCTGTTCGACCGGGCGGCCGCCGAGCTCGACCCGGCCGCCCGGCTGGACCTGCTCCAGGAGGCGGACGTCCGGATCTGGCAGCTCGGCCACTCGGTGCCGCTCTACCAGCGGCCCGAGTTGGTCGGGGTGCGGACCGGGGTCACCGGGGTCGGCGCGTTCGGTTTCGGCTGGCCGCGGTTCCAGGACGTGGGCTGGAAGCGGTAGCCGTCCCGGGAGCCCGGCGGGCGGCGAACGGCGGGCGGTCGGCACGCGACCGGCGGGTGACGAGCGGGTGACCCGGTTGTGATCTTGATCCCGCCCGACCTGCCCGTTTCTGCCCCGCTGGGCGCTTCCCCGTACCATAGGGAAAAGCCGAGGCATGTCCAGATGCCCGGCGGGTGGACCGGTAGTAGCAGGCGGAACGGGTGGCGCGGCCGAAGGGCCGCCGGTGCGCGTCTCGCGGCCGGGCCCGCCGTAACCCACGATTCCGGGAGAATCAGCTAGGCATGCCCACGCGCAACGACATCCGTAACGTCGCCATCGTCGCCCACGTCGACCACGGCAAGACCACGCTGGTCGACGCCATGCTGAAGCAGGCCGGCGCCTTCGCCGCCCACCAGCACCTCGACGACCGCATGATGGACTCGAACGACCTGGAGCGCGAGAAGGGCATCACCATTCTCGCGAAGAACACGGCGGTGAAGTACCACCCGAAGGACGGTGGCGCGCCGATCACCATCAACATCATCGACACCCCGGGCCACGCCGACTTCGGTGGCGAGGTCGAGCGCGGTCTGTCGATGGTGGACGCGGTCGTCCTGCTGGTCGACGCCTCCGAGGGTCCGCTGCCGCAGACCCGCTTCGTGCTCCGCAAGGCGCTCGCCCAGCGCCTGCCGGTCATCCTGTGCATCAACAAGACCGACCGTCCGGACTCCCGGATCGACGAGGTCATCAACGAGACCTACGACCTGTTCCTCGACCTGGACGCGGACGAGGAGCAGATCGAGTTCCCGATCGTCTACGCCTGCGCCCGTGACGGCGTCGCGTCGCTGACCAAGCCGGAGAACGGCACCGTCCCGGCCGACAGCACCAACCTGGAGCCGTTCTTCTCCACCCTGCTGGAGCACGTCCCGGCCCCCAGCTACGACGAGGACGCGCCGCTCCAGGCCCACGTCACCAACCTGGACGCCGACAACTTCCTCGGCCGCATCGCGCTGCTCCGCGTCGAGCAGGGCGAGCTGCGCAAGGGCCAGACCGTGGCCTGGATCAAGCGCGACGGTTCGATCCAGAACGTCCGCATCTCCGAGCTGCTGATGACCGAGGCGCTCACCCGCAAGCCGGCCGAGGTGGCGGGCCCCGGTGACATCTGCGCCGTCGCCGGCATCGGCGAGATCATGATCGGCGAGACCCTGGCCGACCCGGAGAACCCGATCGCGCTGCCGCTCATCACGGTGGACGAGCCGGCCATCTCGATGACCATCGGCACCAACACCTCGCCGCTGGTCGGCCGCGGTGGCTCCGGCAAGGGCGCCGACGCCAAGGCCGGCGTCAAGGTGGACCGCAAGGTCACCGCCCGCCAGGTGAAGGACCGCCTGGACCGCGAGCTGATCGGTAACGTCTCGCTGCGCGTGCTGGACACCGAGCGCCCGGACGCCTGGGAGGTGCAGGGCCGCGGTGAGCTGGCGCTGGCCATCCTGATCGAGACCATGCGCCGGGAAGGCTTCGAGCTGACCGTCGGCAAGCCGCAGGTGGTCACCAAGCAGGTCAACGGCAAGACCCACGAGCCGGTCGAGCGCCTCACCGTGGACGTGCCCGAGGAGCACATGGGTGCCGTCACCCAGCTCATGGGCATCCGCAAGGGCCGGATGGACAACATGTCCAACCACGGCTCGGGCTGGGTCCGGATGGAGTTCGTGGTGCCGTCCCGCGGCCTGATCGGCTTCCGCACCGAGTTCCTCACCAACACCCGCGGCACCGGCATCGCCCACTCGATCCACGAGGGTCACGAGCCGTGGTTCGGCCAGCTGACCACCCGCAACAACGGCTCGCTGGTCGCCGACCGGGCCGGTGTGGTCACCGCCTTCGCGATGACCAACCTGCAGGAGCGCGGCGTGCTCTTCTGCGACCCGGGCACCGAGGTGTACGAGGGCATGATCGTCGGCGAGAACTCGCGCGCCGACGACATGGACGTGAACATCACCAAGGAGAAGAAGCTCACCAACATGCGTTCCTCGAACGCTGACGTGGCCGAGTCGATCGTCCCGCCGCGCAAGCTCTCGCTGGAGCAGTCGCTGGAGTTCTGCCGCGAGGACGAGTGCATCGAGGTGACCCCAGAGACGGTTCGCATCCGCAAGGTCGTCCTCGACCAGAAGGACCGCGGCCGCACCGCCTCGCGCGCCAAGAAGGTGTGATCCGGACGGCTTGATCGGCCTTTGGCCGGAATGCTTCGCCCCCCTTTCCGATGGAGAGGGGGGCGAACTTTTTCAACTACTCCAAGTTGCCCGGGTCGCTATTCACCGAATAGCGCTCATCACACCCGGGTGTCCGCTGAGCGAACGTGACAGTTCGTCATCCGTGACGACTGTCCGTTTGGTGCCTGTCTGGCTATGTCTCATATGTCCGGTTTTCGAAACTTACCGACTGTTCATGTGACCTAATTGAGATCGTCACTGGTCACTTTCGTGTCCGTGCGTGACGGATAGTGGGTGCAGTCAGGCTCGGGTCAAGGGTGAACGCGCAGGGGTGCGCGCCGAAACCACGAGCGCGGACGGCAATGCGGACCCGGTGATCACCGTTCCGCGCTGCCTTCCTCGTCGCAAACGTCGAATTCAGGAGGCACACCGATGCGTGGTGTGAGCCAGGCCAAGTGGGTTGTCGCAGCTGTTGCTGTCGCGCTCGCCGCGACTGCTTGTAGCAGCAGCGGCAGCAGCGACACCTCCGGCGGGAGCTCGGACAGCGCCGCGGTCGACCCGAACGGCACGTTCAGCTTCCAGAGCGCGGAGCCGCAGCGCCCGCTCCAGCCGGCCAACGCCATGGAGAACCAGGGCGGCCGTATCGTCAAGCAGCTCTTCACGGGCCTCGTCGACTACGACCCCGCGACCGGTGCACTGCGCAACCAGGTGGCCGACAAGATCGAGACCACCGACGCCAAGAACTACACCGTCACGCTGAAGTCCGGCTGGACCTTCCACGACGGCACCCCGGTCACCTCCAAGTCGTTCGTCGACTCCTGGAACTGGTCCGCCAACCCGGCCAACAACCAGATCAACTCCGACTGGTTCTCCGACATCGTCGGTTACGACGCCGTCCACCCGGACAAGGGCGACCCGACCGCCAAGGAGATGACCGGCCTCAAGGTCGTCGACGACACCCACTTCACCATCGAACTGACGCAGCCCGTCTCGTACTTCACGTACAAGCTCGGCTACTCGGCCTTCTTCCCGCTCCCCACCGGGTTCTTCAGCGACCCGAAGGGCTACGGCGAGAAGCCGGTCGGCAACGGCCCCTACCAGTTCGTCTCGTGGGAGCACAACAAGGCCATCACGCTGAAGGCCTACGACAAGTACACCGGCACCAACAAGGCGAAGAACGGCGGAATCGTCTTCCGCAACTACACCGCCCCCGAGGCCGCGTACAAGGACCTCATGTCCGACACCCTGGACGTGCTGGACCAGGTCGACTCGACCGACCTCCCGAAGTACAAGGACGACCTGGGCAAGCGGGCGATCGACCAGGCCCAGGGCGCCATCCAGAACATCTCCTTCGCGATGTACCAGCCCGAGTGGCAGGGTACCGACAAGGCCAAGGTCCGCCAGGGCCTGTCGATGGCGATCGACCGCGACACCATCACCAAGACCGTGCTGAACAACAGCCGTCAGCCCGCCGACTCGTTCGTGGCGCCGGGCGTCATGGGCTACAAGGCCGGCACCTGCGGCGACGCCTGCAAGTACGACCCGGCCAAGGCGAAGCAGCTCATCGCCGACGGCGGCGGCGTCCCCGGCAACAAGATCACCATCCTCTACAACTCCGACGGTGGTCACAAGGAGTGGGTGGACGCGGTCTGCAACTCGATCAAGCAGGCCACCGGTGTCGAGTGCCTCGGCGACCCGAAGCCGGACTTCAAGACCTCGCGTGACATCGTCACCAAGAAGCAGGTCTCGAGCATGATGCGGACCGGCTGGGTGCAGGACTACCCGCTGAACGCCAACTTCCTGCGCGACGTCTACGGCACCGGTGCCGCGGCGAACGACGCCAGCTACTCCAGCCCCGAGTTCGACGCGCTGGCCAAGCAGGCCGACGCCGCCACCACGGTGGAGAAGACCGCGGAGCTGTACCAGCAGGCCGAGGCCGTTCTGGCCAAGGACATGCCGGCGATCCCGCTCTGGTACTACAAGACCAACTCGGGTTACTCCAACAACGTCCAGAACGTGAAGTTCAACTCCTTCGGCGACCCGGTCTACACCGACGTCGAGGTCAAGAAGAAGAAGTAATCGGTCGGCACCGCCTGACCCGGTGACAACGGCCGGTGCCCGTCCCATCCCCACAAGGGCGAGGACTGGCACCGGCCGTTGGCACGCCGACTTATCTCTTGCCGGGTTGACGGGCCCGGCAGAGTCATACATGGAGGCACGATGGGGCGCTTTGTCGCGAGGCGACTGCTCCAGATGATCCCGGTGTTCCTCGGAACAACCGCACTCATCTTTTTCATGGTGCACGCGCTGCCCGGTGACCCGGTGGCAGCGATGTGGGGCGACAAGGCGCCGGACCCGGTGCAGCTCGCCGCGCTGCGGCACCAGTACGGGTTCGACAAGCCGCTGGTCAGCCAGTACCTCGACTACATGGGCAAGCTGCTCACCGGCGACTTCGGCACGTCCCCCCTGGACGGACGTCAGGTGATCGACAAGATCACCGAGGCGCTGCCGGTCACCATCCGGCTCGCGCTGTTCGCGTTCGCCATCGAGATCGTGCTGGGCATCGGCATCGGCCTGTTCGCCGGTCTGCGCCGCGGCAAGGCGTTCGACAAGGGCGCGCTGGTCTTCACCCTGCTGCTGATCTCGATCCCGGTCCCGGTGCTGGGCTTCATCTTCCAGACGATCTTCGCGACCAACCTCAAGTGGGTCACCCCGACGGTCCAGGACAGCAACGACCTCACCCAGCTGGTGCTGCCGGCTCTGGTGCTCGGCTCGCTGTCGCTGGCCTACGTCGCGCGTCTCACCCGTACCTCCATAGCCGAGAACATCAAGGCCGACTACGTCCGCACCGCGGTGGCCAAGGGCCTGCCGCGCCGGAAGGTGATCGGCACCCACCTGCTGCGCAACTCGATGATCCCGGTGATCACCTTCCTCGGCACCGACCTGGGCGCCCTGATGGGCGGCGCGATCGTCACCGAGGGCATCTTCAACGTCAAGGGCGTCGGCAACGCGCTCTACCACGCGATCAACCTGAAGGACGGTGCGACGGTCTCCGGCTTCGTCGCCTTCCTGGTGCTCGTGTACCTGGCCGCCGGCCTGATCGTCGACCTGCTTTACGCGGTCCTGGACCCGAGGATCCGTTATGCCTGACCTGACCAAGAACGAGACGGTCGAGGAGACCCCGGCCCAGACCGCCGTCGTGGCGGCCGCCAAGCCCGAGAAGCCCCGCAGCCTCGGCTCCGACGCCTGGCACGACCTGATCCGCAAGCCGATCTTCGTGATCTCCGCGCTGCTGATCCTGCTGCTGATCGTCATCGCGATCGCCCCGGGCCTGTTCACCTCGGTGGACCCGCGCGCCGGCGACCTGCGCAACCACTACCTGACGAAGCCGGACTACACCCACTTCTTCGGGGCGGACTGGTTCGGCTACGACCTCCAGGGCCGCAGCATCTACGCCCGCGTCATCTACGGCGCCCGCGCCTCGGTCGTGGTCGGCATCTGCGTCACCGTCGGCGTCACCATCCTCGGTGGCATCACCGGCATGCTCGCCGGCTACTTCGGCGGCTGGATCGACACGATCATCTCCCGCATCACCGACATCTTCTTCGGCATCCCGCTGCTGCTCGGCGCCCTGGTGATCCTCAACGCCTTCACCTCGCGCACCGTCTGGAGCGTGGTCTTCGCGCTGGTCGCCCTGGGCTGGACCCAGATGACCCGTGTCATGCGCGGCTCGGTGATCACGATCAAGCAGTCCGACTTCGTGACCGCGGCCAAGGCGCTCGGCGCCGGTACCGGCCGGATCATGTTCAAGCACATCCTGCCGAACGCGGTCGCCCCGGTGATCGTGGTCGCGACCATCGCGCTCGGCGGCTACATCGCCACCGAGGCCACGCTGAGCTTCCTCGGCATCGGTCTGCAGGACCCGACCATCTCCTGGGGTATCGACATCAACTCGGCCCAGAAGGTGATCCGTACGGCGCCGTTCGCCCTGTTCTTCCCCGCCGGCATGCTGAGCCTGACCGTGCTGGCCTTCATCATGCTCGGCGACGCGGTGCGCGACGCCCTCGACCCGAAGCTCCGCTGAGAGAAGAGGTGACGACCCGATGACCACCGTGATCGAGAACAACCAGCAGAATGACGACCGTCTCGAAGTCGGTACCCCGCTTCTGGAGGTCAAGGACCTCCACGTGGAGTTCCACACCCGGGACGGCATCGCCAAGGCCGTGAACGGCGTCAACTACTCCGTCGCGGCCGGCGAGACCCTCGCCGTCCTCGGCGAGTCCGGCTCCGGCAAGTCCGTGACGGCCCAGACCATCATGGGCATCCTGGACATGCCCCCGGGCAAGGTGACCCAGGGCGAGATCCTGTTCCGCGGCCAGGACATGCTCAAGATGAGCAACGAGGAGCGGCGCAAGGTCCGCGGCCGGAAGATCGCGATGATCTTCCAGGACGCGCTGTCCGCCCTCAACCCGGTGCTCAGCGTCGGCTACCAGCTCGGCGAGATGTTCCGGGTGCACCAGGGCGCCTCCAAGGCCGAGGCGAAGGCCAAGGCCATCGAACTGATGGACCGGGTGCGCATCCCCGCTGCCAAGCAGCGCGTGAACGACTACCCGCACCAGTTCTCCGGCGGCATGCGCCAGCGCATCATGATCGCCATGGCGATGTCGCTGCAGCCCGACCTGATCATCGCCGACGAGCCCACCACCGCCCTGGACGTCACCGTCCAGGCCCAGGTGATGGACCTGCTCGCGGAGCTGCAGGCCGAGTACAACATGGGCCTGATCCTGATCACCCACGACCTCGGCGTGGTCGCCGACGTCGCGGACAAGATCGCCGTGATGTACGCGGGCCGGATCGTCGAGACCGCCCCGGTGCACGACCTGTACGCGAACCCCGCGCACCCGTACACCAAGGGTCTGCTTCGTTCGATCCCGCGCCTGGACCAGAAGGGCCAGGAGCTGTACGCGATCAAGGGTCTGCCCCCGAACCTGCTGAAGGTTCCGACCGGCTGCGCGTTCAACCCCCGCTGCGATGTCGCCACCGACCTGTGCCGCACGGAGACCCCGGCGCTGCACCACGTGACGGACAAGGACGGCGCGGAGCTCGCCGGCCGCCGCAGCGCGTGCCACCTCTGGAAGGAGACCCTCCATGGCTGAGAAGATCCTGGAGGTCAAGGACCTGGTCAAGCACTACCCGCTGACCCAGGGCGTGCTCTTCAAGAAGCAGGTCGGCGCGGTCAAGGCCGTCGACGGCATCAGCTTCGAGCTGGAGAAGGGCGAGACGCTCGGCATCGTCGGCGAGTCCGGCTGTGGCAAGTCCACGCTGGCCAAGGTGCTGATGAACCTGGAGCGGGCCACCTCCGGCCAGGTGCTGTTCAAGGGCGAGGACATCTCCACCCTGGGCGGCTCGGCGCTCAAGGCCGTCCGCCGCAACATCCAGATGGTGTTCCAGGACCCGTACACCTCGCTGAACCCGCGCATGACGGTCGGCGACATCATCGGGGAGCCCTTCGAGATCCACCCCGAGGTGGCGCCCAAGGGCGACCGCCGCAAGGCGGTCCAGGACCTGCTGGACGTCGTGGGTCTGAACCCGGAGTACATCAACCGGTACCCGCACCAGTTCTCCGGCGGTCAGCGCCAGCGCATCGGCATCGCCCGCGGCCTCGCGCTCAAGCCCGAGATCATCATCTGCGACGAGCCGGTCTCCGCCCTGGACGTGTCCGTCCAGGCGCAGGTGATCAACCTGCTGGAGCAGCTGCAGGGCGAGTTCGGCCTGTCGTACATGTTCATCGCGCACGACCTCTCCATCGTCCGGCACATCTCCGACCGCGTCGGCGTGATGTACCTGGGCAAGATGGTCGAGATCGGCTCCGACGAGCAGATCTACGAGAACGCCACCCACCCGTACACCCAGGCGCTGCTCTCCGCGGTGCCGGTGCCGGACCCGACGGCGCGCGAGTCCCGCGAGCGGATCATCCTCAGCGGTGACATCCCCTCGCCGGCCAACCCGCCGTCCGGCTGCCGCTTCCGCACCCGCTGCTGGAAGGCGGAGGACCGCTGCGCCGAGGAGATCCCGCTGCTGGCGATCCCGACCACCCTGGAGGGCCCGGCCGCGCACGAGTCGGCCTGCCACTTCCCGGAGGTCCGGGAGTCGGCCGCGGCCTGACGTCCCGTACGCACCCGGAAGGGCCCGTGGCTCCGGCCACGGGCCCTTCCGGCGTTCCCGGGGGCGGCTCCGGCGTGCTCCGGGGCGGACGCCGCGTCAACTCGGGAGGGGGTCACGGCACCCGTCCGGGTGCACCCGGCTCGCGCCGTCACCGAGGGCCGCTTCTCATGGGGTGTGATGCGACACACACCCCATGAGGAGGGACCTCCATGCCCGTAGCCGCCCGTGCCCGCCTGGTCCTCGCCGCTGCGACGTCCGTGGCCCTGGTGGCCACCGCCGGGTGCAGCGGCGGTGGAGGCGGCGGCAGCAGCTCGTCGGACGCCGGCAAGACCTTCAGCTACCAGAGCAGCGAGCCGCAGAACCCGCTGCAGCCCGCCAACGCGAACGAGGTCGGCGGCGGTCGCATCATCCAGAACCTCTTCAAGGGGCTGGTGGACTACGACCCGAGCAATGCCAAGATCCGGATGCAGGTCGCGGACAAGATCGACACCAGCGACTCGCAGACCTTCGACGTCACGCTGAAGGACGGCTGGAAGTTCCACGACGGCACCCCGGTGCACGCCAAGAACTTCGTCGACTCCTGGAACTGGTCCGCCAATCCGGCCAACGGGCAGATCAACAGCTCCTGGTTCTCCGACATCGAGGGCTACCAGGACGTCCACCCGGCCGGCGGGAAGCCGACCTCGGACAAGATGTCCGGACTGACCGTCACCGACGACCTGCACTTCACCGTCAAGCTGAGCCACAAGGTCTCGTACTTCGAGTACAAGCTCGGCTACATCGCCTTCTCCCCGCTGCCGGACGGCTTCTTCAAGGACCCGGCCGGGTACGGGCAGAAGCCGGTCGGCAACGGGCCCTACCAGTTCGTCAGTTGGTCGCACAACACCGAGGTGGTCACCAAGGCCTTCGCGGACTACCAGGGCGTGGACAAGCCGAAGAACGGCGGCATCGTCTTCAAGATGTACACCACGTCCGAGGCCGCCTACGCGGACCTCCAGTCCAGCAACCTGGACGTGATGGACCAGGTGCCGCCGTCCGCGCTGGCGACGTACAAGGGCGACCTCGGGGACCGGGCGGTGGACGCCCCGCAGGGCGCGATCCAGAACATCGGCTTCACCCTGTACCAGGCCGACTGGTCCGCGCCGGACAAGGCCAAGGTCCGCCAGGGCCTGTCGATGGCGATCGACCGCGACACCATCACCAAGACCGTGCTGCAGGGCTCCCGCAAGCCGGCCACCGCCTGGGTCGCCGAGGGCGTCGAGGGCTACAAGGACGGCGCCTGCGGCGACTACTGCAAGTTCGACCCGGCCAAGGCCAAGCAGCTGATCCAGGACGGCGGCGGCGTCCCCAACAACAAGCTGCTGATCACCTACAACGCGGACGGCGGCCACAAGGAGTGGGTCGACGCGGTCTGCAACTCGATCCGGCAGAGCACCGGCGTCGACTGCCTGGGCGACCCGAAGCCCGACTTCAAGACCGCCCGCGCGGCGATCACCGCGCACCAGCTCAACGGCGCCTTCCGCACCGGCTGGGTGCAGGACTACCCGCTGAACGCCAACTTCCTGTCCGACGTGTACCGCACCGGCGCGGCCTCCAACGACTTCGGCTACAGCAGCCCGCAGTTCGACGACGCGGCCACCAAGGCCGACGAGGCCGCCAGCGTCGCCGACACGGTGACCGGCTACCAGCAGGCCGAGGCCGTGCTGCCGAGCGGCATGCCCGCCATCCCGCTCTGGTACTACCGTACCAACTCGGGCTACTCGAACAAGGTGCAGAACGTGAAGTTCGACTCCTTCGGCAACCCGGCCTGGACCCAGGTCGAGGTCAAGGGCTGATCGGCCCCACACGCGGCCCCGCCCTCCCCGCACGGGGGGCGGGGCCCGGTCCTCTCGGCCGACCGGCCCCGGTCGGCCACGCGCGCAGGGCGTGCCCTGGAAGGAGGCTCGGATGGGCAGTTACGTGCTGCGGCGGGTGCTGCAGATGATCCCGGTGTTCTTCGGCACCACGCTGCTGATCTTCCTGATGGTCTACACGCTGCCGGGTGACCCGGTGGCGGCGCTGTTCGGGGAGAAGGCGGCCGACCCGGCCGTGGTGGCCAGCATCAAGCACAAGTACTTCCTGGACCAGCCGGTCTGGAAGCAGTACCTGCACTACATGGGGAACCTGTTCCAGGGCGACTTCGGCACCAGCTTCACCGGCCGCCCGGTCTCCGACATCATGGCCGGCGCCTTCCCGGTCACCATCCGGCTCGCGCTGCTGGCCTTCGTGTTCGAGATGGTCCTCGGCCTCGCCCTCGGTCTGGTCTCCGGGCTGCGGCGCGGCAGCGTCGCGGACACCCTGGTGCTGATCCTGACCCTGGTGGTGATCTCGATCCCGGTCTTCGTGCTGGCGTACATCGCCCAGACCGTCTTCGCCACCAACCTCGGCTGGGTCACCCCGACCGTCCAGGACAGCTACGACCTGTCCCAACTCGTGCTGCCCGCCGTGGTGTTGGGCTCGCTCTCGCTGGCGTACGTGGCCCGGCTGACCCGGACCTCGATCGGCGAGAACCTGCGGGCCGACTACATGCGCACGGCCGTCGCCAAGGGCCTGCCCCGGCGCACCATCGTGCTGCGGCACCTGCTGCGCAACTCGCTGATCCCGGTGATCACCTTCCTCGGCACCGACCTGGGCGCCCTGATGGGCGGCGCGATCGTCACCGAGGGCATCTTCAACGTGCAGGGCATCGGCAACGTCCTGTACCGGGCGATCAACACCAAGGAAGGGCCCACCGTGGTCGGCATCGTGACCGTCCTGGTGATCGTCTACCTGGTCGCCAGCCTGCTCGTCGACCTGCTCTACGCGGTCCTGGACCCGAGGATCCGCTATGCCTGACCTGCACGACGAGGACTCGACCAAGCCGAACCCCAAGCCCGGCGTCGCGCGCTTGGACTACGCGGGAGAACAGGGCATGGCGGTCGAGCAGGACACCCTGGTCGAACGCGACGTGGAGAAGCGGGAGGAGGCCCGCAGCCTCTGGGGCGACGCCTGGCGGGACCTGCGCCGGCGGCCGATCTTCCTGATCTCCGCGGTGCTGATCCTGCTGCTGGTGGTGATGGCGGTCTTCCCGTACGCCTTCACCGACGCCGACCCGCGCCGGGCCGACCTGGTGAACGACTACCTGCGCCGGCCGAACTGGGGCGACGTGTTCGGGGCCGGCTGGTTCGGCTACGACGCGCAGGGCCGCTCCATCTTCGCCCGGGTGGTGTACGGGGCCCGCGCCTCGATCACCGTCGGCGTCTTCGTGACCGCCGCGGTCACCGTGCTCGGCGGGCTGACCGGAATGGTCGCCGGGTACTTCGGCGGCGCGGTGGACGCGGTGATCTCCCGGATCATCGACATCTTCTTCGGCATCCCGCTGCTGCTCGGCGCCCTGGTGCTGCTGAACGCCTTCGCCACCCGCACGGTGTGGAGCGTGGTGATCGCCCTCGGCGTGCTCGGCTGGACCCAGATCGCCCGCGTCATGCGCGGCGCGGTGCTGACCGTCAAGCAGTCCGACTACGTGATGGCCGGCCGGGCGCTCGGCGCCGGGACCGGACGGCTGATGTTCCGGCACATCCTGCCGAACGCGATCGCCCCGGTGATCGTCGTCGCCACCATCGCGCTCGGCGGCTACATCGCCACCGAGGCGACGCTGAGCTTCCTCGGCATCGGTCTGCAGGACCCGACCATCTCCTGGGGCATCGACATCTCCTCCGCCCAGAAGGTGATCCGCACGGCACCGTACGTGCTGTTCTTCCCGGCCGCGGCGCTCTCCGTCACCGTGCTGGCCTTCATCATGCTGGGCGACGCGGTGCGCGACGCCCTCGACCCGAAGCTTCGCTGAGCGAGGGGAGCGCGTCGTGAGTACAGCTGTGGACACCGGCCGGACCGGGCGGGAGGCGCCCTACCAGGGGCCGCTGCTCGACGTCCGGGACCTGCACGTCGAGTTCGTCACCCGGGACGGCGTCGCCCGGGCCGTCAACGGGGTCGACTACAGCGTCCGGGCCGGGGAGACGCTGGCGGTGCTGGGCGAGTCCGGCTCCGGCAAGTCGGTGACCGCCCAGGCGATCATGGGCATCCTGGACATGCCGCCGGCCCGGATCCCGCGCGGGGAGATCCGCTTCCGCGGCCGGGACATGCTGAAGATGGGCAAGGAGGAGCGGCGGAGGATCCGCGGCCGGAAGATCGCGATGATCTTCCAGGACGCGCTGTCCGCCCTCAACCCGGTGCTCAGCGTGGGCTTCCAGCTCGGTGAGATGTACCGGGCCCACCAGGGGCTGTCACGGGCGGCGGCCAAGGCCAGGGCCGTCGAGCTGATGGACCGGGTGCGGATCCCGGCCGCCAAGCAGCGGGTCAACGACTACCCGCACCAGTTCTCCGGGGGCATGCGCCAGCGCATCATGATCGCCATGGCGCTGGCCCTGGAACCGGACCTGATCATCGCCGACGAGCCCACCACCGCCCTGGACGTCACCGTGCAGGCCCAGGTGATGGACCTGCTCGCGGAACTCCAGGCCGAGTACAACATGGGGCTGATCCTGATCACCCACGACCTCGGTGTGGTCGCCGACGTCGCGGACAAGATCGCGGTGATGTACGCCGGCCGGATCGTCGAGACCGCGCCCGTGCACGAGCTCTACGCCCGGCCCGCGCACCCGTACACCCGCGGTCTGCTGGACTCCATCCCGCGGCTGGACCAGAAGGGCCAGGAGCTCTACGCCATCAAGGGCCTGCCGCCCAACCTGCTGCGGATCCCCCGGGGCTGCGCCTTCAACCCGCGCTGCCCCCGGGCGCAGGAGGTCTGCCGGACCGACGTGCCGGAGCTGTTCCCGGTCGAGGGCGACGACGGGCTGCCGCTGACCGGGCGCGGCAGCGCCTGCTTCTTCTGGAAGGAGACCCTCCATGGCCGCTAACGGGTCCAGCGCGCTGGGCGCGGTGGTGCCGGAGGGGATCGCCTTCGAGCAGCCGGTGCCGCGCGGCGAGCCGATCCTGGAGGTCCGGGACCTGGTCAAGCACTTCCCGCTGACCAAGGGCGTGCTGTTCAGGAAGCAGGTCGGCGCGGTCAAGGCGGTGGACGGGGTCAGCTTCGACCTGAGGCAGGGCGAGACGCTCGGCGTCGTCGGCGAGTCCGGCTGCGGGAAGTCCACGCTGGCCAAGGTGCTGATGAACCTGGAACCGGCCACCGGAGGGTCCGTCCGGTACAAGGGGGAGGAGATCTCCCGGCTGTCGGGATCGGCGCTGAAGGCCGTCCGGCGCAACATCCAGATGGTGTTCCAGGACCCGTACACCTCGCTGAACCCGCGCATGACGGTCGGCGACATCATCGGGGAGCCGTTCCGGATTCACCCCGAGGTGGCGCCCAAGGGCGACCGCCGCAGGGCCGTCCAGGACCTGCTGGACGTGGTCGGGCTCAACCCGGAGTACATCAACCGGTACCCGCACCAGTTTTCCGGCGGTCAGCGTCAACGCATCGGCATCGCCCGGGGGTTGGCGCTCAAGCCGGAGATCATCATCTGCGACGAGCCGGTCTCGGCGCTGGACGTCTCGGTGCAGGCGCAGGTGATCAACCTGCTGGAGCAGCTGCAGGGCGAGTTCAACCTCTCGTACATGTTCATCGCCCACGACCTCTCCATCGTCCGGCACATCTCGGACCGGGTGGGGGTGATGTACCTGGGCAGGATGGTCGAGATCGGCAGCGACATCGAGATCTACGACCACGCCACCCACCCGTACACCCAGGCGCTGCTCTCCGCGGTGCCGGTGCCGGACCCGACGGCGCGCGAGACCCGGGACCGGATCGTGCTCACCGGCGACGTGCCCTCGCCAGCCAACCCGCCCTCCGGGTGCCGGTTCCGGACCCGCTGCTGGAAGGCGGAGCAGCGGTGTGCGGTGGAGGTGCCGCTGCTGGCCGCCCCGGGGTGGCTGGCGGGGGCGGCGGTGCACGACTCGGCTTGTCACTTCGCCGCGGAGCGCGAGATCGAGCAGAGCGCGGCGGAGCGCGAAGACGGGCAGAGCGCCGACTGACCCGTGCGGTACGAAGGGCGCGTCCTCCGAACGGAGGGCGCGCCCTCCGCCGTGATGGAACCGAGATCTGCAGCGCACTCCCCAAGTGCACGCCGTTCCTTGATAGTTGCTCTGCGCCTGTCGTTGCTCGCTGCTGCGCGGAGGAGGGCTGCCCGGATGGACGTGGTGGAGGTGACCGGCGGCGGCCGGGAGAACCTGGTGCCCGGGACCCCGTTGCTGGAGGTCGAGGACCTGCACGTCGAGTTCCACACCCAGGACGGTGTCGCCCGGGCCGTGAACGGGGTGAGCTACTCGGTGGCGGCGGGGGAGACGCTGGCGGTGCTGGGCGAGTCCGGCTCCGGCAAGTCGGTGACGGCGCAGGCGGTCATGGGCATCCTGGACGCGCCGCCCGCGCGGATCACCGCGGGGCGGATCCTGTTCCGCGGCGAGGACCTGCTGACCATGAGTCCCCGGCTCCGGCGGACCGTCCGGGGCCGGAGGATCGCGATGATCTTCCAGGACGCGCTGTCCGCCCTCAACCCGGTGCTCAGCGTGGGCTACCAGCTCGGTGAGATGTACCGGGTGCACCAGGGGCTGTCGCGGGCGGAGGCGAAGGCCAAGGCCGTCGAGCTGATGGAGCGGGTGCGGATCCCGGCCGCCAGGCAGCGGGTCGGCGACTACCCGCACCAGTTCTCCGGCGGGATGCGGCAGCGCATCATGATCGCCATGGCGCTCTCCCTGGAGCCCGACCTGATCATCGCGGACGAGCCGACCACCGCGCTGGACGTGACGGTGCAGGCCCAGGTGATGGACCTGTTGGCCGAGCTGCAGGCCGAGTTCAACATGGGGCTGGTCCTGATCACCCACGACCTGGGCGTGGTGGCCGACGTCGCGGACAAGATCGCGGTGATGTACGCGGGCCGGATCGTCGAGACCGCGCCGGTGCACGAGCTGTACGCGCGGCCGGCCCACCCGTACACCCGGGGTCTGCTGGACTCCATCCCGCGGCTGGACCAGAAGGGCCAGGACCTGCACGCCATCAAGGGCCTGCCGCCCAGCCTGCTGCGGATCCCGGAGGGCTGCGCCTTCAACCCGCGCTGCGACCGGGTGCAGGACCTCTGCCGGACCGAACTCCCGCCGCTGGTGCCGATCGCGGACGAGCACGGCGCCGAGCTGCCGGGTCGTCGCAGCGCCTGCCACTACTGGCGGGAGACCCTGCACGGCTGAGCCGGGCGGGGTCCGGGGCCGCTACTTGGTGAAGCCGACGTTCTCCCAGACGATGTCGGACAGGCCCTGGGCGCCGATGTTGGCGAGGTCGGCGCGGGCGCCGTACAGCTGCGGGCGCTGGTAGAGCGGCAGCACGCCGGCCACCTTCCAGAGCTCGCCGTCGGCCTGGTTGATCGCCTCGGAGGTGCTGCCCGCGTCGGTCGCGCCGGCCGCCCGGTCGAGGGCGGCGTCCACCGCCGGACTGCCCGCGCCGGCCCGGTTGGTGGCGCTGCCCTGGACGTAGCTCGCGCGGCTGCCGCTGGCCGGGAACGGGGTGCCGAGCAGGGCGTAGGCGGCGAGGTCGAAGTCGTTGCGGTTGACGTACTTGTCGAAGAACTCGTTGGGGCCGGCGGTCACCGGGGTGAGCTTGATGCCGACGTCCTTGAACATCTTCGTGAGGGCGGCCGTCTCGTTCTGGGCCACCGTGACCCCGGCCGGGACGACCATCCGCAGATCGAGCTCGCGGCCGTCCTTCTTCCGGACGTCGCCGTCGAGCTTCCAGCCCGCCGCGTCCAGCTTGCGGGCGGCCTCGGCCGGGTCGAAGCGGGACAGGCCCAGCGAGTTGTCGCGGTAGCCGTTCTGGTTGGCGACCAGCAGGTGGTTGTTGAGCGGGACGGCGGGCCAGTCCAGGCCGTTGAGGTCGGTGCGGATCAGGGCGTCCCGGTTGATCGCCTGGAAGACCGCCTGACGGACGGTCGGGTCGGCGAGCTGCGGGGACCGGGCGTTCAGGGTGAGCTGGCGGAAGTCCGGGCCGCCGGCCCGGCGGACGGCCGCGCCCTTGGTGTTCCTGATGGCCTGGTAGCCGGCCAGGTCCGGGCCGTTGTCGAGGAGGTCGATCGCGCCCTTGGCGAAGGCGGTGCGCATCGCGTCGGGCAGCATGGCGTGGAAGACGATCCGGTCCAGCATCGGCTTGTCGCCCCACCAGGTCGGGTCGGCGACCAGGGTGACGGTCTGGGCGGCCGGGTCCAGCCGGTCGACCTTGAACGGGCCGGCGGTGAGCGGGATCGCGTCCAGGTAGGCCGAGTTGAAGAGGTCCGGGGTGGCGACCCTGCTCGCGGGCAGCAGCGGGGCGTTGGCGGCGCTGTTGAACATCGACTGCCACTCGGAGAACGGCCGGTCGAAGGTCATCACGGCCTGGAAGTCGTCCTTGCCCCGCTCGACCGAGTCGACCAGCTCGAAGCCGGAGGTGCTGGAGGGGCGGTAGGCCGGGTCCTTGCCGTTCATGGCACGCCAGTTGGCCTCGATGTCGCGCCAGGTGATCGGGGTGCCGTCGGACCAGTGGGCCTTCGGGTTGAGCGTCCAGGTGACCACTTGGCGGCCGTCCCTGACCTCGGCGTGGGCCTCCTGGAGGTAGGCCGGGTTGACGGTCTGGGTGCCGGCCGCGTCCGAGCGGAAGAAGGTCGGCAGCAGCGGCTTGGCGACCGCGACGGTCGAGGACTCGGTGCCGTCGGTGTGGATCGGCGACCACTGGTGGGAGAACTGGGCGATCGCCAGGTTCAGGGTGCCGCCCTGGCGCAGCCGGCCGCGGTCGTGGGCGTTGATGTCGACCGAGGTGAGCTTGGGCATTCCGGTGGCGCCCGGCACCGCGTCGGAGGCGGCGGTGCCGTCCGTCCCGGAGGAGCAGGAGCAGAGCGCGAGGGAGAGCGTCAGGACGGTGAGACCGGCGAGCAGTGCCGTCCGGTGGTGCTGGAGGCGGCGGCCCATCGGCGTGACTCCCGGGGTGACTGTGGCGGATGGTGTGGCGTCACATCTTGCTGACCGGGAGGGGGAGTTGTCGAGGGGCGGGCCCACCGCATCCGTTCGATGCGGCGGGCCCGCCCCTCGTTCGTGTCCGGTTCGTCAGGCGACGGTGAACTTGAAGGTGCGCTCCTTGTCACCCGTCTTGTCGAACAGCGAGGTGACGGCGTCCGCGACGTCCTGCGGGGTGATCGCGGCGGTCTGGCCGTTCTTCTTGGCCTTCACCTTGTCGAACACGCCGTTGAGCTGGGTGCTCAGCGCGTCGAGGTCCCACTTGGGGGCGATCTTGCCGGAGGCGTCCGGGGCGAGCGTGAGCACCTTGGCCGCGGTCTTGGGGCCGAAGTCCCAGGACTTGATGCCGGCCACGATGTGCACCTTGCCGCTGGTCACCTGCTTGCCGAGGCTGTCGGCGGCGGCCTGCAGGGCCTGGGTGGAGACCTTGGGCTGGGCGGCCGTGACGGCGAGCGCGATCGGCTGGTCGGGCTTGCCGGCGGCGCGGTCGCGGTAGGCCTGCTCGACCACGTCGACGGCGGCGTTGGAGTCCACCGCCTGGCCGGCCTTGCCGGGGACCACGACCGGGTCGCCGTTGTCGGCGAACTTGACGTAGCCCTCCTGGAGGCCCTGGCCGGAGCCAGCCGCCAGCGAGTCCAGCGCGGCCTTGAGCTTGGCGCGGTCGACCCGGACCTCCGGGGCGACGGCCTTGGTGCCGCCCTTGATCGACTTGATCACGTCGACCGGGTTGTAGCTGTGCGCGGCGAGGCCGTCCACGGTGGCCGTGGTGTCGAAGCCGAGCCCGGCGACGGTCGGGTCGAGGTCGACCGACTGGTCGCCGATCTTCAGCTTGAGCGGCTGCTGCCCGACCTTGCCGACCGACTCGTCCAGCGCGTGGATCGCCTGGTCGCGGCCGTTGCCGCCGATGTCCGTGCCGAGCACCACGGTGCCCTTGGGGACGTCGGACTGGTTGAGCATCAGGCCGGTGCCGTACGCGGCGGCGCCGAGGAAGAGCACCCCGCCGACGGCGTAGACGCCGAGCTTGACCAGCTTCTTCGCACCGCCGCGCTTGGCCTTGCCCTTGGCGGGGGCGGCCGGCTCGGCCTTGGCCTTGGCGGGCACCGGGCCGGGCGCGGGTACGGCACCCGGGCCGGGGACAGCGCCCGGGCCGGGGACGGGACCGGCGCCGGGGCCGGCCTGGGGGCCGGGGGCCGGGGTCGGCAGCGGGGTGACTGCGGTGGCCTCCGGGTCGCGGTCGGCCTGCCGGGGCCCGCCGGGGGCGGGCTGCGCGGCGGGCTGGGGCGCGCCGGGGAAGAGCCCGCCGGGCGTCGCCGGGGTGGCGAACGGGTCCTGGCCGGGGCCGGCCGGGCGCTGGGCGGCGAACGGGTCGGTGCCGGTCGGTGCCGAGGCGAACAGGCCCGGCTGCGGGCGGCCGTCGGTGCCGTGCGGGGGCAGGCCGGGTATGGCGGCGGGCGGCGGGGTGTTCTCGCGGATCGGCGCGAAGCCGTCCACCGAGGTGTCCTCGGGGTTCGGCCCGGCCTGCGGGCCACCGCCCGGCAGCGGGCCGGTGGGCAGCGGACCGCCCGGCTGCGGGCCGCCCGGTCGGGTTCCGTCGGCCCGGGGCGCGCGCTGGGGGAGGCCGTTCTGGGGCAGGCCGCCCTGCTGGGGCGCCTGCCGCTGCGGACGGTCGCCGCGCGGGCCGCGCGCACCGGCGTCGGGGCCGGTCGGAGCGGTCGGGGCGAACGGGTCGGTCGGCGCGAACGGGTCGGCGACCGGCGCGAACGGGCCGGTGGCCTCGTACACGCCGGGCTCCTCCACCGGGGCCTGGGCGCCGTACGGCGACCCGGGGGCGGCGGGGGCGGGCCCGGTGCCCGGGTTCGGGGCCTTGCCCTGGGCCGGCACCGGGCGGCCGTCCGGCCGGGTCCGGTCGGCGGCCGGAGCCGGGCGGGCACCGTTCGGGGCGGCCTGCGGACGGGCCTCGGCGGCGCCCGGCCCGGCCGGGGCCTCCGGGCTGGTCGGGGCACCGGCCGGCACGGCGGCCGGGGCGGGTTCGGCGGCCGGGGCCTTCTTCTGCCGCGGCCGGAACCACGCACCGGTGGACTCGGACTCCGAGGTGGCCGGCGGGATCGGCGGGATCTGCCACTCCGGCGGCAGGTTCGGCGGCGTGCCCTGGGGTCCGCCGCCCTCCATCACGCCGAGGACGGGCGAGACCGGCGAGGCGGGCGCGGAGCGGTGCCGCGGGCCGGCCGGGTCGGCGGCCGGGGCCTGCTCGGCCGGGCCGTCATCGTTCCTGGCAGTCTCGTTCTTGACGGTGCTGCGGACGACGACCGGCGGGATCGGGCGCGAGCCGGGGATGTTGATCCGGACCCGGGTGGTCAGGGTGGTCTCGGTCTTCGGACCGTCGTCCTCGCCGCCCGACCCGGTGTCGGCCGCGGCCCGGTCGCCGCCGGGGAAGCCCGGGCCCGGGGTGCCGTAGGGCGGCGTGCCCGACGGGTAGGCGTCCGGACCCGTGCGCCGGGGCGTCGGGTTGGCGTTGTCAGATTCGCGGCTGCTCAATGCTGCTCTGCTCCGGGTTCGCGGGCGGGCCGTGCGGCGCGACCGCGGTTCGTGGTCGCCGGGCCTGGGGCAAACGGCGGTCGGGTACGACGTACTGCGGGACCACCATACTGGGAAGAACTGAGCGGTGAACGGCTTCGGACAGATCCTGATACGTCCGGTTCCTCCGGTATGAGAGTACGGCGGAGTGGTCCTGACTGCGCGTTGTGCGCGCTACCGTACGCGGCCGTCGACCGGGCTCAGCGAGGGGGGTTGGGCACTCCGGGGAACCAGCTGGTGCGGGTGGGCAGGGTGGCGCAGATCACGCCGAGGATCGAGCCGACGAACAGCCAGGCCAGCGAGGTGGCGTTGGACCACAGCACGTTGTCGCCCTCCGGCCGGGGCACCATCATCAGCAGCATCGCCAGGAACCAGCCGCCCGCGGGGACCGCGGCGCCCAGCCGGGTGCCGGTGACCCGCAGGCCGGCGTAGAAGGTCGCGGCGGTGGCGGCGAGCGCCAGCAGAACCCCCACGGGCGGCCACAGGGCCTGCACAAAGGATCCGCAGACCGACACCGCGACGCCCAGCAGGAAGAACAGGACATACGCCGCGATCCGGGCGGCGCGCGGGGGTTGGGGCTCGGCCAGTCGCTCCTCGCGGGTGCCGAGCACGGCCACCGCGACGGAGGGGCGCTTCGGCTTGGCGGCGGGCGCGGTCATCGGGCGTTCCCCTCGCTCGGAGTCGGGTCGTGCGGCGTCGCGGCCTGCGGCGCCGGCTGGTGGTCGAGGCCCGCGAACAGGTCGCGCTCGGGCCGCTCCGGCCCGGCCTGGCCGCGCACCAGTTGGTAGTACTCGGTGGCGAACAGCGGCTGGCCGAGGTGGTTGGAGAGCGCGAAGGAGTCGCCGTCCACGGTGATCTGGGTGGCGTGGGCGGCCATCGCGGCGGCCTTGCGCCCGGCGTGGCCGGCGCCGTCCAGCACGGTGGTGACCACCTCGTCGGCCACCACCCCGGGGACGTCGGCGGGTCGGGCGGTGCCGGGGAAGCGCGCCGCGGCGGCGGTGGCGGCGAGCCCGGCGTCGAGCACCGAGCGGGGCATCCGGTTCCAGTACACCTTGGCGATCCGCCAGGGGGCGCCCGACTCCGGGGCGTACGCCGGGTCGGCGGCCAGTTCGTACGCCCGCATCGCGACCCGGTGCGCCTGGATGTGGTCCGGGTGTCCGTAGCCGCCGTTCTCGTCGTAGGTGACCAGCACCTGCGGCCGCACCTCGCGGATCACCGCGACCAGGTGGCCCGCGGCCTCGTCCACGTCGGCCCGCCAGAAGCAGCCGGGGACGTCGTTCTCGGGCACGCCCATCATCCCGGAGTCGCGGTAGCGCCCCGGGCCGCCGAGGAAGCGGAAGTCGGCGACGCCGAGGGCGTCCATCGCCGCGGTCAGCTCGCCGATCCGGTACGCGCCGAGGGTGTCCTCCCGATCGGCCGTCAGATGGGCCAGCCCGGGCGGGATCACCTCGCCGCCCTCGCCGAGGGTGCAGGTCACCAGCGTCACCCGGGTGCCCTCGGCGGCGTACCTGGCCATGGTGGCGCCGTTGCCGATCGACTCGTCGTCGGGATGGGCGTGCACCAGGAGGAGGCGGCGGCCGGTAGTCGCGGTCATGGGGGAAGCCTAACGACCGCGACTGCGGGGTCAGAGCTTCAGGCCGTTGATCATCCCGGCGAGGTTGCTGGTGACCTGGCTGATCGACGGCGCGATCGAGCTGGAGGCCAGGTAGAAGCCGAGCAGCGCGCAGACGACGGCGTGCGCCAGCTTGAGGCCGGAGCGGCGGATCAGCACCGCCACGATGACGAGCATCAGCACGGCTGCGGAGATGTTCATGGCCATGTGGGCTCATACCCCTTCTCGGGCGCCGCCCTCCGCGGAGGGCGGCCGTGGGACCGTACGGGAACCGGGGTCGGGTGACCGGGGTCCGGGACGGGGCCCGACGATCACTCGCCTGACCAGTCATACCCGATGGGTAAGGGGAGCATTACATTCAGTGAGTCCACGCGCGCCGGGGCACAGGGGCACTCCTGGGGCGCATGGGCCGGTCGGAGCGGGTTTGGGGGCCTTTGGGGCGTACTCGGGAGGGATGCTCCGAACGAGTGATCGTCAGTCACCCGGCCGTGGGAGTCCGCCGTCGTAGGGTCTGGTGCCATGACCTCCCACACCCCTGCGGACACCTTCCCCCGGCAGTACGCGCGGACCCTGCGCTACACCGTCGGCGCCCCCCGCTCCTTCTCCGTCGCACCGGACGGCTCGCGGGTCGTCTTCCTCCGTTCCCGGTCCGGCGAGGACCGGGCCAACCTGCTCTGGGCCCTCGACACCACCACCGGCGAGGAGCGGATCGCCGCCGATCCGGCCGCGCTGCTCGGCGGCGGCGAGGAGGACCTCTCGCCGGCCGAGAAGGCCCGCCGCGAGCGCAGCCGGGAGGGCTCGGCCGGGATCGTCGGCTACGCCCTGGACGCCAAGGCCGCCCTGGCCGCCTTCGCGCTGTCCGGCCGGCTGTTCACCGCCGACCTCGGCACCGGCGCCACCACCGAACTGCCCGCCCGCGGGCCGCTGCTGGACCCGCGGCCGTCCCCGGACGGCACCCACGTCGCGTACGCCAACACGGCCGGCGAACTGCGGCTGACCCGCACCGACGGCGGCGGCGACCGGGCGCTCGCCGAGCCGGACGGCCCGAACGTCACCTGGGGCCAGGCCGAGTTCATCGCCCAGGAGGAGATCGACCGCAGCCGCGGCTTCTGGTGGTCCCCGGACGGCGAGCGGCTGCTGGTCGAGCGCGCCGACGACAGCCCGGTGCGCCGCTGGTGGATCGCCGACCCGGCCAACCCGGAGAGAGAGCCCGCCGAGGTCGCCTACCCGGCGGCCGGCACCGCCAACGCCGAGGTCGCCCTCTTCGTCCTCGACCTGCACGGCGGGCGCACCGAGGTGGTCTGGGACCGTCAGGCCTTCCCGTACCTGGCCCGGGTGCACTGGTCCGAGGGCGGCGCGCCGCTGCTGCTCGTCCAGTCCCGCGACCAGCGCGCCCAGCAGGTCCTCGGCCTGGACCCGGCCACCGGCGCCACCGAGCTGCTGTTCGAGGAGCGCGACGAGGCCTGGCTGGAGGCCTTCCCCGGCGTGCCGGCCTGGACCCCGGACGGCAAGCTGGTCCGGATCTCCGACGAGGGGGGAGTGCGGGCGCTGGTGGTCGGCGACCGGGTCGTCACCGGGCCCGACCTGCACCTGCGCTCGGTGATCGCGGTCACCGAGCGGGAGGTGTTCTTCAGCGCCTCCGGCGGCGTCGCGGAGACCGACCCGGAGCCCGGCTGGATCGCCGTCGGCCGGATCGGCCACGACGGCCGGCAGCTGGCCTGGGAGTCCTCCAACGGCCGTCCGTTCACCTCGGTCACCAGCGCGGTGCACGCCGGCGGGATCACCGTCCGGGCCACCGCCGAGCCCGACCTGCCCGGCACCCTGGTGCAGGTCGCCCGGGACCTCCCGGAGGGCGTGGTGGTCGACGACGTGGCCGTCATCGCCTCGCACGCCGAGACCCCGGTGATCACCGCCCGCCCGGTCTTCCGCTTCGCCGGCGAGCGCCGCATCCCGGCCGCGGTCTTCCTGCCCACCGGCTACGACCGGGAGCGGGACGGCCTGCTGCCCGTCCTGATGGACCCGTACGGCGGCCCGCACGGCCAGCGGGTGGTCCAGGCGCACAACCCGCACCTCAACTCGCAGTGGTTCGCCGACCAGGGCTTCGCGGTGGTCGTCGCCGACGGCCGCGGCACCCCCGGGCGCGGGCCGGCCTGGGAGAAGTCCATCGCCTTCGACTTCGCCGGGGCCACCCTGGACGACCAGGTCGAGGCGCTGCGGGCGCTCGCCGGGGAGTTCCCGCTGGACCTCGACCGGGTCGCGATCCGCGGCTGGTCGTACGGCGGCTACCTGTCCGCGCTCGCCGTGCTGCGCCGCCCGGACGTGTTCCACGCGGCCGTGGCCGGGGCGCCGGTGACCGACTGGGAGCTGTACGACACCCACTACACCGAGCGCTACCTGGGCCACCCGGCCGAGCGCCCCGAGGTGTACCGGGAGAACTCGCTGACCGGCTACGCGGCCGGCCTGGAGCGCCCCCTGATGATCATCCACGGCCTCGCCGACGACAACGTGGTGGCCGCCCACACCCTGCGGCTCTCCTCCGCGCTGCTCGCGGCCGGGCGCCCGCACACCGTGCTGCCGCTGTCCGGCGTCACCCACATGACGCCGCAGGAGGAGGTCGCGGAGAACCTGCTGCTGCTCCAGGTCGACTTCGTGAAGCGCTCGCTGGGGCTGTAGGGCCCACCCGACCAGCGGATTCGACGGCCGGCCCCCGGGCGGTGGGGGCCGGCCGTCGGCATGACATCCGTCATACCGAAGGCACGACGGCCGACACTGCCGCCGGCCCCCGCCCGCGCGGGACTCTGTGGTGGTGCGCGGACAGCCCCGCACGCGACACCATCAGAGGAGAGGAGCCGGGCGAATGGTTACCGAGGTGGCCGCCTTCCGCGGCGTCGGCAAGAGCTACGGGCGGGTGCGCGCCGTGGACGGCGTGGACCTGGTGCTGCGGCCGGGCGAGACCGTCGCCCTGCTGGGCCCGAACGGCGCCGGGAAGTCCACCAGCCTGGACCTGCTGCTCGGCCTGCGCGAGCCCGACCAGGGCAGCGTCACGCTGTTCGGCGGCACCCCGCGGTCGGCGATCACGGACGGCCGGGTCGGCGCGATGCTGCAGAGCGGCGGGCTGATGACCGACGTCAAGGTCCGCGAGATCGTCGAACTCGCCTGCAAGGTGCATCCGCGCGGCCGGTCGGTCGCGGAGGTGCTGGCCGACGCGGGGATCGAGGAGTTCGCCGACCGCCGGGTCGACAAGCTGTCCGGCGGCCAGGAGCAGCGGGTCCGCTTCGCCCTGGCGATCGCCGGGGACAGCGACCTGATCGTGCTGGACGAGCCCACCACCGGCATGGACGTCAGCGTCCGGCAGGCGTTCTGGGCGAGCATGCGGGCGCAGGCCGACGCCGGGCGCACGGTGCTGTTCGCCACCCACTACCTGGAGGAGGCCGACTCGATCGCCGACCGGGTGCTGGTGCTGCACCGGGGCCGACTGATCGCCGACGGCAGCTCCGCGGAGATCAAGGCGCGCGCCGGGGCCCGCCGGATCGCCTTCGAACTCCACGACGCGGACGGGGAGTTCTTCGACGAGGGGATGCTGCGCACGCTGCCGGGGGTGCAGTCGCTGGACGTCACCGCCCGGGTCCCCGGGGTGCGGACGGTGCGGATCCGGGCCGCGGACGCGGACGCGAGCGTGGCCGCGATCTACCGGGCGGGCCTGTACCCGCGCGGGCTGGAGGTCACCGGGGTCGGCCTGGAGCAGGCCTTCCTGACCATCACGGGCGAGCTGGACAAGCAGGACCTGGCCGAGGAGAACGCGCGATGACCACCCTGATCAAGCTGGAGATCCTGCGGACCCTCCGCAACCGGCGCTACCTGTTCTTCACCGTCGTCTACCCGGCGCTGATGTACGTGTTCTTCATCAACGCCTACGGCTCCGGCAACCAGGCCGGCGGCATGCCGGTGAAGACCTACTTCATGGTCTCGATGGCCACCTTCGGCGCGGTCGGCGCGGTGCTCACCGGCAGTGCCCAGCGGATCTCGCTGGAGCGCAAGAGCGGCTGGACGCGCCAGCTGCGGCTGACCGCGCTGCCGGGCCGGGCGTACACCGTCGGCAAGATCGCGGCGACCGCGGTGACCACGCTGCCGGCGATCCTGGTGGTGTTCGCGGTCGGGGCGAGCCAGGGCGTCTCGCTGACCGCGGCGCAGTGGGCCGGGCTGGTGGTCGCGCTCTGGCTGGGCAGCTTCGTGTTCGCCGCGCTGGGGGTGGCGCTGGGCTACGCGGCGGCGCCGGACGCGGTGCAGCCGATCGTGATGATCGTCTACATGGCGATGGCGCTGCTCGGCGGCACCTGGTTCCCGGTGACCGGCTCGCTGGAGAAGTTCGCCCGGTTCAACCCGGTGTTCCTGTACAACAAGCTGGCCGTCTTCATCCAGCCCGGGCACTCCCTGGACCTGGTCGCGGTCGCCGGACTGGCCGCCTTCTTCGCCGTCTTCGTGACCGCCGCGGCGGCGCTGTACCGGCGCGACGCCCGCCAGGCATGATGATCCACATGAGTGACGAACGCCGGACCCACCGCACCGACGAACCGCCGGAGGCGGGTCCGGCGCGCGCGTCGTTCATGAACGTCCCGGGCGCCGCGGTGGAGACCAGGCGGCAGATGCTGGTCAAGGTCGCCTGGATGCTGCTGTGGATGCTCTACCTGCTCTACCCGGCGAGCGACCTGGTGAACGGCGGTCACAGCGTGGTCGAGCAGGTGCTCGGCTGGGGCTGCCTGGTGGTCTTCGTGAGTGCCTACGTCCTGCTGGTGATCTTCCGCTCGCAGGCCGGGATGCGGCCGCGGGCCTGTCAGGTGATCGTCGGGACGATGATCGCCCTGGCCGTGGCCTCCTCCGCGGTGCTCGGCGGCGCGTTCCTGACCATGTTCATCTACGCATCGGTGTGCCTCGCGGTGATCATCCCGGTGAAGCACGCGCTGCGCGCGCTGGTCGCCATGGCGGCGCTGACCGTCGCGACCGGGCTGCTGATCCACGCCGGTACGGACAACACCTCCACCTTCGCCCTCAGCGCCTTCCTCTCCGGTGTCGCGATGACCGGCATGCAGCGGCTGGTCGCCACCATGAAGGAGCTGCGCGAGGCCCGGGCCGCCGTCGCCCACCTGGCCGCCTCGGAGGAGCGGCTGCGGCTCGCCCGCGACCTGCACGACCTGCTCGGCCACTCGCTCTCGCTGATCACCCTGAAGAGCGAGCTGGCCGGCCGGTTCATGGACGCGGGCAAGGACGAGGCGGCGCGGGCCCAGGTCGCCGACATCGAGCAGGTCGCCCGGCAGTCGCTGATCGACGTCCGGGAGGCGGTGACCGGCTTCCGCCGGCCCACCCTGCCGGTCGAACTCGCCGCCGCCCGGACCGCCCTGTCCGCCGCGCAGGTCCGGTTGGAGGCCGCGCCGGAGCTGGTGGACGCCTGGCCGTCGCTGGCCAACGAGGAGGCGGGCGCGCTGGCCTGGGCGCTGCGCGAGGCCGTCACCAACATCGTCCGGCACGGTGAGGGAGCCACCGTCTGCACGGTGACGGCGGACGAGACCTGGGAGGGCGACGGCGGGCGGTACGCCGTCCTGCAGATCACCGACGACGGGCGCGGCCCGGGCAAGTCCCATCCGGGCAACGGGCTTTCCGGCCTCCAGGAGCGGCTCGCCCTGGTCGGCGGGCGGCTGGAGACCGGCCCGGGGGAGCACGGCAAGGGCTTCCGGATGCGGGCCTCGGTGCCGCTGCGGACGGTGTCGGCGCCGGCCCCGGAGTCCTCGAAGACCTCCTAGCCGGTCTGGTCCAGGACGCGGTGGTGGCGCAGGGCGGGCCTGCCGGCGAGGAGGAACTCCCCGGTGACGGTGAACCCGTTGCGGGCCAGGACGGCCAGCGAGGCCGGGTTGTCGGGCCGGGCGGCGGCCGTCAGGGTGTCGAGGCCGTAGTCGCGGGCGGCGAGCCGGCAGACCTCGGCGACGGCCGCGGTGGCGACGCCCCGGCCGGTGGCGGACTCGGCGACCCGGTAGCCGAGTTCGGCGTCGCCGTCCAGCCGGTTCACCAGGTTGATCCGGCCGATCAGGACCCCGGCCGGATCGAGGATCACGTGGAACCAGGAGTCGCCCGAGGCCTGTTCGGCGAGCAGGTCGGCGTGCCGGTCGGCGAACTCCGCGAAGTAGGCGTCGCCGCGGTCGGGGATGCTCCGGGCGAACCAGGCGCGGTTGGCGAGTTCGAAGGCCAGCAGCGCCCCCGCGTGGTCGGGGCGGAGCAGTTCCAGGGTCGGCATACCGGTCAGTGTGGCGCTCGGTGCCCCCGCCGGACCACCGGAATACCCGCGGCCGGTACCGGGAAGTGACAGGCCCTAAGGTCATGGCCATGGGTATGGCCATGGGTAACGCAGAGAACAGCCCCTCGATCCGCGTGCTGCTCGCCGAGGACCAGGGGATGGTCCGGGAGGCGCTGGCGGCGCTGCTCGGGCTGGAGGGGGACATCGACGTCGTCGCGCAGGTGGGCCGCGGGGACGAGGTGGTGGCGGCGGTGCTGGCGAACGAGGTGCAGGTCGCCGTGCTGGACATCGAGATGCCGGGGATGACGGGCATCGAGGCGGCCGCCGAACTGCACCGGACGGCGCCCGCGGTGAAGGTGGTGATCGCGACCACCTTCGGCCGCCCCGGCTACCTGCGCCGGGCGATGGAGTCCGGCGCGGACGCCTTCCTGGTGAAGGACGCGCCCGCCTCCGAGCTGGCCGAGGCGATCCGCCGGGTGCTGCGCGGCGAGCGGGTGATCGACCCGGCGCTGGCGGCGGCCGCGCTGGCCGAGGGCGCCAACCCGCTGACCGCGCGCGAGCGGGACGTGCTGGGGGCGGCCGCGGACGGCGCGGTGAACGCGGACATCGCCCGGCGGCTGCACCTGTCGGAGGGGACGGTCCGCAACTACCTCTCGATGGCGATCCAGAAGACCGAGGCCCGCAACCGCACCGAGGCGGTCCGGATCGCCCGCGAGAAGGGCTGGTTGTAACCCGCCCTTCGTGGAGCCCAGGTGTGGCGCGCTAGTTGAGCCGGTGCCGGGCCGCCCGGGCCTCCTGGCGGACCTTGGCGGCGGTGTCCGGGTCGAAGGCGTCCAGGATCTGCGCGTAGGAGTCCATCTCCGCCGAGCCGCCGAGGAAGTCGCCCATCCGCACCAGCAGTTCGGCCCGTTCCAGCCGGAGCTGGGCCGGGTGCCGGGGGAGCAGCAGGCCGAGTTCGGTGGCCCACAGCTGGGTGCGGGCCTGTTCGGGCCGGTCGGCGGCCCAGGCCCGGATGTTGCCGAGCACCCGCAGCACGATGTCCAGCGGCTGGGCCGGGGTGAGCAGCGCGGGGGTGAAGTCCTGCCCGGAGAGGGCGACCAGATGCTCGACGTCGGCCGGGTCGAGCAGCCGGCCGCCGTGGAACGGGTCGGCGAGGACGTACTCCTCGCCGCCGGTCGGGCCGCCGACCGCGACGATGAAGTGGCCGGGCAGGGCGATGCCGTGGACGGTGAGCCCGGCCCGCCGGCCGACCGCCGTCCAGACCAGCGAGAGCATGATCGGCAGGCCGCGGCGGCGCCGCAGCACGTCGGGCAGCAGCGAGGACTCCAGCCGCCGGTAGTCGGACTGCCGCCCGTGGAACCGTTCGCGCCCGCCGAGCACGGCGGCGAGCAGCGCGGCGGTCTCCTCGGGCCCGGACGGCGAGCGTTCGGCCACGGCGAGCCGGACGGCCGCCGCGTGCCGTTCGAGCGCGGCCTCGCAGGCGGCCAGCAGGGTGTCCACGCCCGGCGGTTCGCCCGGATCACCCGGGTCGAGGACGGGGTCGTGCTCGGCGGCGGCGAGCAGGCACAGCAGCACGGGGTCGGGCTGCTCGGCGCGGGCGGCGGTCCGGAAGCGGTCTCTGCTCTGCTCGGTCACGGTGACGGCGACGGCCTTCGTACGACGGACGGACAAGCGGACAAACCAGGATGGAACGGTCGGGCGGCTACTCCTGGGGAAGGAGCGCGTAGTGGTAAGTGTGACTGGTCGTGAAGCCGAGTCCGTCATAGAGCGCGAGTGCGGCGTCGTTCCCGTCCTCCACCTGCAGGTAGACGCCGCTCGCCCCCTCCTCGGCCGCGCGGGCGGCGAGCACCGCCATCACGGCGGTCGCCAGTCCGGCCCGCCGGGCGTACGGCTGCACCTCGATGGCGCCGAAGCAGGCCCACGGGCCGTCGATGACGCAGCGTCCGATCGCCAGCGGCGGCTGTCCGGGGGCGCCGGGCACGGTGGCGAACCAGACCGAGGGGCCGCCGTGCAGCACCTGCCGGGCCGCCTCGCGCACCGCCGGGTCCCCGCCCAGCCGCCCGTACAGCGACATCCAGTCGGCGTCCGCGGTCCGGGCGAGCCGGACACGGTCGTGCCCGCTCCCGACGCGGGCCAGGGCGGCCAGCGGGGCGGTGCGCACCTGGGTGGGGGAGCGCGGCGGGCCGAGCAGCTCCCGGAGGTCGTCCGCCGTCCCGGGGGTGACCACCTCGACCAGGGCGGGCAGGCCGCGCGCCGCGTACCAGTCCCGGACGGCGGCCAGCGCCTCGGGCAGCGGCAGGCCCGGATCGCCGAGCGCCTGTACGGAGTTGGCCCGCTGGGTGAACCCGGCCGCGGCGCGCAGCGTCCAGGCGCCGAGGGCCCGCTGCTCGGCCCCGGGCCAGCCGCGACCGGCGGTGCGCTGCAGCTCGACCGGGGTGGCGGCGGGCTGCGGCGCCCGCCGCACCGGGAAGAGCGGCACCGTCTTCCCGGCGACCAGCAGGCGTTCCGGGAAGGTCACCGGACCGCCCGCGCGCGGCTCGACCGTGAGTCCGTGATCATCCCACGATGTGAGCACGCCGATCACATCGCGGAACACTGGACGGTCGTCCACGAACTCCGAGAGGCGTCGTACGGACACCCGAAGACCCACGTCAGAGCGATCTATCCGGACTTCCGGACGGCGTTCCAGCTGGTCTCGGGTCATGATCCGGCCACCTCCTGTGCATTTGCCTGCTCCGACCCGCGATACTAGGGGTGGGCATCGACGACGCCGCGCTCACCGCGCACGGCAGCAGAACAGAACGGGCCGCCAGGCCCTTCCGAGGAGGAACGACAGCGTGACCTACGTCATCGCGCAGCCTTGTGTCGACGTGAAGGACAAGGCGTGCATCGAAGAGTGCCCGGTTGACTGCATCTACGAGGGAAGCCGTTCCCTCTACATCCACCCGGATGAGTGTGTCGACTGTGGCGCTTGCGAGCCGGTCTGCCCGGTCGAGGCGATCTTCTACGAGGACGACACCCCGGAGGAGTGGAAGGACTACTACAAGGCGAACGTCGAGTTCTTCGACGACCTGGGCTCGCCCGGGGGCGCCTCCAAGCTCGGCCTGATCGAGCGGGACCACCCGTTCATCGCCGCGCTGCCGCCGCAGAACGCCGACCACTGACGATCGGTGGCTACTGAGCTGTGAACACCAACAGCACGCACGCGCCGTTCCCGGGCCACCCGGGAGCGGCGCGCCGCGTTTCCGACCGGCTCCCGGTGTTCCCCTGGGACAAGCTGGAGCCCTACAAGGCCACCGCCCTCGCCCACCCCGGCGGCCTGTGCGACTTCTCCGTCGGCACCCCGGTCGACCCGGTCCCCGAGGTGATCCAGAAGGCGCTGGCCGCCCACACCGACACCCCCGGCTACCCGACCGTCTGGGGCCCGCTGGAGCTGCGCGAGGCGATCGCCGGCTGGCTGGACCGCCGCTGCGGCGCGCGGATCGGCCCGTCGGCCGTCCTGCCGACCGTCGGCTCCAAGGAGCTGGTGGCCTCGCTGCCGACCCAGCTCGGCCTCGGCCCGGGCGACCAGGTCGCCTACCCGCGGCTGGCCTACCCGACCTACGAGGTGGGCGCGCGGCTGTGCGGCGCCGAGCCGGTCGAGTACGACTCGGTGGACGAGCTGGACGGCTCCCGGGTGCGCCTGCTCTGGGTGAACTCGCCGTCCAACCCGACCGGTCGGGTGCTCGGCGCGGCCGAGCTGCGCCGCGCGGTCGAGTGGGCCCGGGAGCACCGGGCGCTGCTGGTCAGCGACGAGTGCTACTTCGAGCTGGGCTGGGAGGCCGAGCCGGTCTCGGTGCTGCACCCGGACGTCTGCGGTGGCGACCACGAGGGCCTGCTGGCCGTCCACTCGCTCTCCAAGCGCTCCAACCTGGCCGGTTACCGCGCCTCCTTCGTGGCGGGCGACCCGGTGGTGGTCAAGGAGCTGCTCGGGCTGCGCAAGCACGGCGGCATGATCGTGCCGGCGCCCGTCCAGGCGGCGACCGTCGCCGCGCTGGCGGACGACGCGCACGTCGCCGAGCAGCGGGAGCGGTACGCGGCCCGGCGCTCGGCGCTGCGGGCGGCGCTGGAGGCGTACGGCCTCCGGGTCGAGCACTCCGAGGCGAGCCTCTACCTGTGGGCGACCCAGGACCGCCCGTGCTGGGAGACGGTGGCCGAACTGGCCGCGCTGGGCATCCTGGTGGCGCCCGGCGACTTCTACGGGCCGGCCGGCGGCAGCTTCGTCCGGGTCGCCTTCACCGCGACCGACGAGCGGGTCGCCGCGGCCGTGGAGCGGCTCACCGCGGCACGCTGACGGCACGACGGAGGGGCCGGTGTTCCGAACGGAACACCGGCCCCTCGCGCGTGTGCGGACGTACCGGGGGCCTACAGCGGCAGGCCGCTGATGCTGCCGCCGTTCACGCCGCCGAGCAGGCCGCCGACCGGGCCGAGCGAGTTGGTCAGGCCGGACAGCGGGTTGTTCGGGCCGAGGTCGGCGCCGCCGAGCCGGTTGGCCGAGCCGTGCTCCGCCAGGCCGAGCACGTCGGTGGCGGGCAGGCCGCCGGGCAGCGCGTGCTCGACCGAGCCGAGCGGCAGGGCGCGCTCGACCGCACTGGTCGGCAGCGCGTCGGTGACGGCGCTGGTGCTGGGCACGGCGCTGGAGAGCTTGCCGGCGCCGGGCACGGCCTGGGCGAGGGCGCCCGCCTGGCCGAGGCCGCCGACCGGGCTGGTGCCGGCGTTGGCGCTGCGGGTGCCCATGCCCTTGCCGGTGACGGCCTCGCCGAGCTTGCCGGCCAGGGCCGAGGCGACCTTCGGGGTGACGGCGGAGAGCTGGCCGGTGGTGGCGGCGGTCTGGTCGACCGGGGCGGTCAGCGAGCTGGCCTTCTCGTTCGCCTCGGGGAGCTGGTGGGCGACGATGTTGCCGGCCGCGTCGGCGGAGGCCGGCACGCCCGCGGCGACGGTGGCCGCACCGGTGGTGCCGGCGGCCTGGCCGAGCTGGTGGGTGGTGTGCTGCAGGGTGGAACCGGTGTCGGTGTTGGTCAGCTGGCCCAGCGGCGCCGCGAGGTCGCTCTTGGGAAGCAGGGCGTCCCCGCCCAGGGCGGACGCGGAGCCGGCCGCGACCAGCGGGGTCGCTCCGGCCGCCACGACGAGCGCGGCCTGGGCGATCCGGCGCGTGAGGGGGTGAGACATGGGGCTCCTCGAAGGGGTCTGGGTCCGTCCCGTCCGCCGGTGGACGCCCGGGTGGACGATCCGGGCGCGGACAGGACCTGGCGGACGACGTTGTTACCGCTTGAGAAGCCAGAAGGTTGCGGGCGGTGCAAGGAAAGTGCCTGACTGACCATCAGATCGTACGACCGCAGCGGAGGTGCTCTCCGGGCCCCGCCGAATGCCGCCCGACCCGCCCGGTCAAGGGGAGTGACGGTTCATCACCGAAGGCCGCCGGATCGGGCGACCGGTCCACCGGAGTTGACCGGAATCACCCGTCCGGCGGCTACCCGAACACCTGTCCGTCAGCCCTTGCCGTACGGGGCCACGGTGACCTGGACGAGCTTGGTCGACGTCCCCGAGGTCTGGGACTGCCAGCCGTCCTCCGACTCGGTCTTGCGCCAGATCTTCCCGTCGTAGGCGACCGTCGCGATGCCCAGCTGCTGGGCCTGGGCGACCGCCCAGTGGGCCACCTCCCAGCCGCTGGCCCGCTCGGCGTTCGCCCCGGCGTCGGCCCCGGCGTCCGCCGAGGTGGTCAGCGCGGCGGCGGCCGGGTCCGGGGTCAGCGCGACGGCGTTCTCGGCGCCCTTGATGGTCGAGGCGTAGCCGGCCGTCGCGGAGACGGTCCGGCCGAACTCCCGGCGCACCCGGTCCGACAGCACCTGGGAGCGGTCCGGCTGCGCGGCCGGGGAGGCCGAGGCGCCCGCGGTCGGCGACGGCGAGTCGCCCGGGTCCGGCTTGGCGTAGTCCTTCACCACACAGCTGAAGGAGGCGGGCTCCCGGCCGGCCAGCGCCGAGGTGAGCAGCGTCGCCTTGGTCTCGTGCTTGGCGTAGGCCTGCGGGTAGCCGCTCTTCTGCACCGCCTGGGCCGCGTCGGTCAGCGGCATCCGGGTGTAGCCGGGGACCTTGACCAGACCGTCCAGGAACTTGTTGGTCGCGTACACCGGGTCCGCGATCTGCTCCGGGGTGCCCCAGCCCATCGAGGGCCGCTGCTGGAACAGGCCGATCGAATCCCGGTCGCCGCCCGCGAGGTTGCGCAGCTTGGACTCCTGCATCGCGGTGGCCAGCGAGATCGCCGTCGCCCGGTCCGGCAGTCCGCGCGAGCGCGCCACCGCGGCGATCGTCGCCGCGTTGGCGGCCTGCGGCAGCTCCAGGGTCCCGCTGCCGGCCGCGGTCTTCACCGTGCACTCCTCCGAGGCGCTCTGCCGGAACCCGAACCACCAGATCCCGACCACCGCCAGGCCCGCGACCATCGCCAGGCCGAGCAGTCCGACCAGTACGAGCAGCAGCGCGCGCACCGGACCGCGGCGGGGCGCCACTTCGTCGCCCAGCTCGTCGTCCAGCTCCTCGCTGCGCCTTTTCCTGGCCACCATCGCCCCTCTCGCGCCCACCTTCTTGATCCGACACCGTACCCACTCGGACGGGTGTGCGGCGCACTCCGGTTGCCGATCCCGGGGCATTCCACGTCACAGGACGACTTCGGCGGCGAGGCTAGGCTGACGCCATGAGCAGCCCGAACCCGACGCCCCTGGACCTGACCATCGACGGTGGCGCGCTGACCGCCCGGCTCGTCGACTTCCCCTCGGTGAGCGGCGACGAGCAGGCGCTCGCCGACGCCGTCGAAGCCGCCCTGCGCGCCTACCCGCACCTGACCGTGGACCGCTACGGCAACAACGTGGTGGCCCGGACGAACCTGGGCCGCGCCGAGCGCGTCGTGCTGGCCGGCCACCTGGACACCGTGCCGATCGCCGACAACCTGCCCTCGCACGTCGAGGGCGACCTGCTCTACGGCTGCGGCACCTCGGACATGAAGTCCGGTGTGGCCGTGGCCCTGCGGCTCGCCGCCACCCTGCCCGAGCCCAACCGCGACCTCACCTACGTGTTCTACGACTGCGAGGAGGTGGAGGCCCACCGCAACGGCCTCGGCCACCTCGCCAAGGACCGCCCGGAGTGGCTGGCCGCCGACTTCGCGGTGCTGATGGAGCCCAGCGGCGCCATGGTCGAGGGCGGCTGCCAGGGCACCCTGCGGGCCCAGATCCGGCTCACCGGCGTGCGCGCCCACGCGGCCCGCAGCTGGCTCGGCGACAACGCCATCCACCACGCCGCCGAGGTGCTCACCCGGCTCGCCGACTACCGGCCCCGCCAGGTGGAGATCGACGGCCTGGAGTACCGCGAGGGCCTGAACGCGGTGCGGATCGACGGCGGCGTGGCCGGCAACGTGATCCCCGACGAGTGCGTGATCACCATCAACTTCCGCTACGCGCCGGACCGCAGCGAGGCCGAGGCGGAGAAGCACGTCCGCGAGGTCTTCGACGGCTTCGAGCTGACCGTGACCGACTTCGCCCCGGGCGCCCTGCCCGGACTGTCCCAGCCCGCCGCCCAGGCCTTCCTGGCGGCCACCGGCGGCCGGGCCCGGGCCAAGTTCGGCTGGACCGACGTCGCCCGGTTCAGCGCGCTCGGCGTCCCGGCGGTCAACTACGGCCCCGGCGACCCGAACCTCGCCCACAAGCGCGAGGAGCACTGCTCGCTGACCGCCATCGCGGAGACCGAGGAGTGCCTGCGCGCCTGGCTGACCAGCTGAATCGAAAGTGTTCGCGCCGACCGGACCGGTGGTCGAAGGCCACCTTCCGGTCGCCCAACCGACCTTCCCCCGTTGCCTGAAAACGGGGGAAGATCGGCGTAGGGTTTCGTCATGACAGGCACAGGAGACGACAAGCAGTACGGACACGGCCCCGAGCAGGTCGGCGTGCCGCGGAAGAAGAAGGCCTGGCCCGAGAAGCAGAAGGGCCCGGTGCTGGTGCGCCGGGACCAGGTCGGCACCAGCACCACGGACCAGCGGCTGCTGGACACCACCGGTCCCACCGACTGGCTGCACACCGATCCGTGGCGGGTGCTGCGGATCACCTCCGAGTTCGTCGAGGGCTTCGGTGCCCTCGCCGAACTCCCGCCCGCGATCAGCGTGTTCGGCTCGGCCCGGACCCCGGCGGACTCGCCCGAGTATGAGGCCGGGGTGACCATCGGCCGGGCCCTCGCCGAGGCCGGCTACGCGGTGATCACCGGCGGCGGCCCCGGCGCGATGGAGGCCGCCAACCGCGGCGCCTCGGAGGCCGGCGGCCTCAGCGTCGGGCTCGGCATCGAGCTGCCCTTCGAACAGGGACTCAACGAGTTCGTCGACCTCGGGCTGAACTTCCGTTACTTCTTCGTCCGCAAGACGATGTTCGTGAAGTACGCCCAGGGCTTCGTGGTGCTGCCCGGTGGGCTCGGCACGCTGGACGAACTGTTCGAGGCGCTCACCCTGGTGCAGACGAAGAAGGTCACCCGCTTCCCGGTGATCCTCTTCGGCAGCGACTACTGGGGCGGCCTCTACGAGTGGCTGAAGAACACCCTGGTCGCCCAGGGCAAGGCGGCCCCGCACGACCTGGAGCTGTTCCACATCACCGACGAGATCGACGAGGTCCTGAAGATCCTCGCCGAGGCCCGCCGGCCCGGCGACGAGATCTAGCGCGAGCCGCGCGAGCGAGCCGAGCGCTGAGCAAGGCTCCCTCAGGCCAGCCCCCGGCGGGCGACCGCCGGGGGGCGGGTGCCCCGGATCGAGGCGACCATGTCCAGCACCTGGCGGGTCTCCTCGACCTGGTGCACCCGGTAGACCCGGGCGCCCAGCCAGGCCGAGACCGCCGTGGTGGCCAGGGTGCCGAGCAGCCGCTCGTTCACCGGCCGGTCCAGGGTCTCGCCGACGAAGTCCTTGTTGGAGAGCGAGACCAGCACCGGGAAGCCGGTGGCGGTCATCTCCGGCAGCCGCCGGGTGGCCTCCAACGAGTGCCGGGTGTTCTTGCCGAAGTCGTGCCCCGGGTCGATGATCACCGCGTCCCGGCGCACCCCCAGCTCCACCGCCCGCTCGGCCAGCCCCGTGGTCACCCGCAGGATGTCGGCCATCACGTCCTGGTAGCCGACCCGGTGCGGCCGGGTGCGCGGCTCGGCGCCGCCCGCGTGGGTGCAGACCAGCCCGGCGTCGTACCGGGCGGCCACCTCGGCGAGCTTCGGGTCCACCCCGCCCCAGGCGTCGTTCAGCAGGTCCGCGCCGACCTCGCAGACCGCCTCGCCGACCTCGTGCCGCCAGGTGTCCACGCTGATCACCGCCCCGGGGTGGCGCTTGCGCAGCTCGGCCACGAACGGCACGATGCGTCGCAGCTCCTCCTCGACCGTGACCTCGTCGCCCGGGCCGGCCTTCACCCCGCCGATGTCCAGGATCGCCGCGCCCTCGGCCATCGCCCGGTCGGCGGCGGCGAACGCGGCCTCGTCCGCGAACGTCGCGCCCTTGTCGAAGAACGAGTCCGGGGTCCGGTTCACGATCGCCATGATCACCAGCTCGTCGTCACCGAATTCGCGCGGTCCCAGGCGCAGTGCCACCGATGTCTCCTCCACAGCTCCTGCGGGTGCGATGATGGCCCCCGGCCTCACTAGGGACCATGCTGTCATGATCAGCCCGGTTCCCTGGCCCCCTGGCGGAGGCCGACCGGGAGTTCGGGAGGACAGCTCGTGTTCTGGGTGATCGTGGTCGCCATGGCCGTGGTGGTCGGCGGTGCCGCGCTGGTGGCGCTCGGCGGCGGCGGCTCGATGCCGGAGGCGGTGCCGGACCGGATCGCCGCCCGGCTGCCGCAGGACCGCCCGCTGAACAAGACGGACGTGGACGACCTGCGCCTGCCGATGGCCGTGCGCGGCTACCGGATGGACGAGGTGGACGACGTCCTGGACCGCCTCGGCGCCGAACTCGCCTACCGCGACGCGCGGATCGCCGAACTGGAGGCCGCCGCCCACCCGCACGGCGCGGCCGGGGCCGGCACCGTCCCCGACCCGGCCGCCGAACCGCTGCCCGGCCTGGAGGGGTTCGCCGAGCTGGTCCGGCCGGCCGCCGTCCCCGAGGACGCGCAGCCCGGGGCGGAGAAGTGACCGGGGCGGTCGAGGGCGCGGTGCTCGGCGCGGACGGCCTGCGCCGCTGCGGCTGGGGCGACTCCACCGACGACTACCGGGTCTACCACGACACCGAGTGGGGCCGTCCGCTGCACGGCGACGACGCGATGTTCGAGCGGGTCTGCCTGGAGGCCTTCCAGTCCGGCCTGTCCTGGCTGACCATCCTGCGCCGCCGGGAGGGCTTCCGGGCCGCCTTCGCCGGCTTCGAGATCGGCAAGGTCGCCGAGTTCGGCGAGGCCGACCGGGAGCGGCTGCTCGCCGACACCGGCATCATCCGCAACCGGGCCAAGATCGACGCGGCGATCGCCAACGCCCGGGTCGCCCGCGACCTGGACGGCGGCCTGTCCGCGCTGATCTGGCAGTTCGCCGCCGACCCGGACCGGCCGGCCCCCCGCACCCTCGCCGAGGTCCCGGCCGTCACCCCCGAGTCGACGGCGCTGGCGAAGGCGCTGAAGAAGGCCGGCTTCCGGTTCGTCGGCCCGACCACCGCCTACGCCCTGATGCAGGCCTGCGGTCTGGTCGACGACCACCTGGCGGACTGTCACGTCCGCACCGGCCGGAAGCCCGGGAAGCGCTAGGCGGGCGCCGGGCCCCGGCCCTATCGGCCCAGGTACGTGGGCTTCTCCTTGGCGATGAAGGCGCGCACCGCGATCCGGTGGTCCTCGCTCTCCCCGGCCAGGGTCTGCAACTCGTCCTCCTTGTCGAGCAGTTCGTCCAGCGAGTGGGAGGCGCCGTACGCCAGCGACTCCTTGATGGCGCCGTAGGCGAAGGTCGGGCCCTCGGCCAGCTCGCGAGCGAAGACCCGTGCGGTGGAGGCGAGTTCGTCGGCCGGCACGACCTTGGTGGCCAGGCCCAGCTCCATCGCCTCGGCGGCCTTGACCGTCCGGGGCAGCATCAGCAGCTCGGTGGCCTTGGCGTGGCCGACCAGCCGGGGCAGGGTCCAGGACGCGCCGGAGTCGGCGGTCAGGGCGATCCCGGCGAAGGCGGTGTTGAAGCCGGCCCGGTCGGAGAGGATCCGGAAGTCGCAGGCGAAGGCGAGCGAGGCGCCCGCGCCGGCCGCCACCCCGCCGACCGCGGCGACGGTCGGCTTGCGCATCCCGGCCAGCGCCCGGGTCAGCGGGTTGTAGTGCTCGGCGACGGTCCGCAGCGCGCCCTCGCCGGTCTCCTCGAACCGCTTCAGCAGCGCCAGGTGCTCGTTGAGGTCCTGCCCGACGCAGAACGCCCGGTCGCCGGCCCCGGTCAGCAGCACCGCCCGCACCGCCGGGTCCCCGGCCGCCTCGGTCACGGCGTCGCGCAGGGCCACCTTGGTGGCCACGTCCAGGGCGTTCATCGCCTCCGGGCGGTTGACGGTGATGACGGCCAGGCCGCCGTCCAGCTCGTACAGCACGGAATCGGACATGGGTGAGGGCTCCCTCAACGATCGTCGTGTCGGTGGTCGTGCCAGGATGCCGGAGCCCGGGGCGGGTCGGGAGTGTGAGGTATCGCACCTTCCGGCGGTGCCGTCACCACCGCCACGCCGGGGCTTATCACGCCAATTGCGGTGGTTGCGGCCGGTCCGGCCGTGGTTGCACCGAGAGTGATGTTGGTCATCAGGCCGTGGCATGCGGGATAATGGCTTCCGATCAATGCGTTCGATACCGGCGGTGGACGGACTGCCGGTGCGTAGCTGAGCGGTTGCAGGAAGGGGAACGAGCATGGCGGCCATGAAGCCGCGGACGGGTGACGGCCCGCTCGAAGTCACCAAAGAGGGGCGGGGCATCATCATGCGCGTTCCGCTCGAAGGCGGCGGACGCCTCGTGGTGGAGCTCACGCCTGACGAGGCCGACGCCCTGGGCGATGCCCTGAAGAAGGTCACCGGCTGACCTCAGCGGGTGCTCGTCGTCTCCTGGAGACGTACTGCCGGGCCCGGGTACGACATCACGTCGGCCCGGGCCCGTGCGTTCCCCCGGGCGGTTCAGCGTTTGACGGCGCAGAGCAGCCCGTCGGAGACCGGCAGCAGCGCGGGCAGCAGCGCGTCGCTCTCCCGCACGTCCCGGACCAGGTCCCGGACCGCGCCGGTCTGCGGGTCCTGGAGCTCCGGCTCGGCGAGCCGGCCCTCCTGGAAGACCCCCTCGAAACAGACCATCCCGCCCGGCCGCAGCAGCCGCAGCGACTCCAGCAGGTACTCCCGCGACTCGGCCGGGTCCCCGTCGCAGAACACCAGGTCGTACTGGCCGTCGGCGAGCCGGGGCAGCACCTCCAGTGCCCGGCCCGGTATGAACCGGGAGCGGTTGGCCGCGAACCCGGCGGCCTGGTAGGCCTCGCGGGCCAGCTGCTGGCGCACCGGCTCGGAGTCGACGGTGGTGAGCACGCCGTCCGGCCGCATCCCGCGCAGCAGGTAGACGCCGGACACCCCGGTGCCGGTGCCGATCTCGGCCACCGCCTTGGCGTCCAGGGCCGCGGCCAGGAGCCGCAGGCAGGCCCCGCCGCTCGGTCCGATGGCCCGTATGCCGGTCCGCGCGGACTGGGCCCGGGCGTAGGTCAGCACCGCGTCCTCGCCCACGTAGGTGTCGGCGAGGGCCGCACGCGCGGGCCCGAACTCGCTGATGGCTGCCTCTTTCGGAGCCCGGGTGGCGGCCCGGTGCCGGGGGATGTCGATATTTCCTGGCACAGATTACTGGCCGGGCGGGAACCGCGTACGGCGGCGGGCCGTTGTCACTGACGACCGGGTGCGCAGGACCTCCCGGGCACTTTTATCCGGGCTTGACGGGTGAGGTGGATATGGTGGTGGCCCTGCTGGGCAGAAGAGCCGACCGAGGAGGTGTGGCCGAGGGCGACGTCCCTGTGCGGCGGCACTCCCGCGGCACCGCGTCGGCCCGTACGCCGAAGCCCGTGATGAACCAGCCTGCGCACTCCGACCTGGACCAGCCCGCCGCCGAGCAGTCGGCCGCCGGCACCACCGAGGCCCCTGTCCTCGCGACCTTCTCCGAGGGTCCCGACGCGCAGAGCTGGACTCCGCCCACGTGGGAGGAGATCGTCGAGGCGCACAGCGCCCGCGTCTACCGCCTCGCGTACCGCCTGACGGGCAACCAGCACGACGCCGAGGACCTCACCCAGGAGGTCTTCGTCCGGGTGTTCCGTTCGCTGTCGACCTACACCCCCGGCACGTTCGAGGGCTGGCTGCACCGGATCACCACCAACCTGTTCCTGGACATGGTCCGCCGCCGCCAGCGCATCCGCTTCGACGCGCTCGGCGAGGACGCGGCCGAGCGGCTCGCCTCCCGCGAGCCCAGCCCGGCCCAGCACTTCAGCGACACCCACTTCGACGCCGACGTGCAGCAGGCCCTGGACACCCTCGCCCCGGAGTTCCGCGCCGCCGTGGTGCTCTGCGACATCGAGGGCCTGTCCTACGAGGAGATCGCCGCCACGCTGGGCGTCAAGCTCGGCACCGTCCGCAGCCGCATCCACCGCGGCCGCTCCCACCTGCGCGCCGCGCTGAAGCACCGCGCGCCCGGCTCGGCCCCGGGGCGCGAGCGCCGCGGCGGCTCGGAGGAGCCGGTCCCGGTCGGCGCCGTCGCCGAGGTCGCGGCCGCACCGGGCGGGCGCGGACGGAGGCGATCGTGAGCGGAACCAGCTGGTCCGGTCCGGATCGTTCGGATGCGTCCGAGCGGTCCTCGACCTGGCGGAGCTGGGGGCTGCCGGGCCGCCGAGGTGCCGGGGATCCGGTGCCGGGCGAACCCGGTGACCCGCTGCTGCCCGCCGTCCCGCTGCCCGCCGACACGGCACTGCGCGCGGTGCCCGTACGGCCCGCCGAACCCCCGGTCGAGGAACACCACCTCGGCGACCGGCTGTCCGCCTTCCTGGACGGCGAACTCGGCCACGACTCCCGCGAGCGGGTGCTGTCCCACCTGGCGACCTGTCCGCAGTGCAAGGCCGAGGCCGACGAGGGCCGGTCCGTGAAGCACCTGCTGACCCGCACCGACACCCCCGGCCCCTCCACCGCGCTGATGGCCCGCCTGATGGCCGTCGGGAGCCTCCCCGAGGACGCCCCGGCGGACGCCGGCCGGCCCCGCGGCCGCGGCCGGGGCGACGACGACCTCCCCGGTGGCGGAGTGACCGCCACCGGCACGCTCGGCGGCAGCCGGCTCACCGGCGGCTCCTTCGGCCGCGGCGCCGGCGCCTCCTTCGGCGCGGGCGCGCTCGGCGCCGACACCCCCGTCCCCGGCGTCGACCCGCGCGCCTTCGGCCGCGGCTCGGTGCTGCGCCCGCTGATCGGCCGGCGCACCGGCCGTCCGGAGACCGCCGACCGCACCCCCGCCCGGCCGCAGCCGGCCGTGGCCGCCGTGCGGCCCTCGGCGGCGCGCGGGCGCCGACTGGTGTTCGCGGCCGCGGGCGCCTTCTCGGTCGCCGCGGTGACCCTCGGCGGCGTCGGCGGGCTCACCCAGGGCGAGGAGCAGCACGGCACCACGGTCAGCCCGGCCGGCGGCAGCGGCACGATCGGCCGCACCGGCCTGGTCCCGATGACCGCGCAGGTCCCGGTGGACTTCCCGGGCCGCGCGGTGGCCGCCACCCGCGACGCGGAGCCGTCCTCCTCGCCGGAGCGCTACCCCGGCAACATCGCCGCGCTGCGGCAGCAGATCCGCTGACCTCCTCAGCCCCCGGCCACCGGCTGGTCTTTACCACGGCTTCATCCCGCCGTGGACCAGGGACCCGCCGGTGGCCATTACCCTGTAGGAACCGTCGTCCGACGAGCTAGGGAGCAAAGGTGTTCAGCGACGTAGGTGGGCTGGAGATCCTGACCCTGATCGTGATGGCGATCATCATCTTCGGCCCCGACAAGCTGCCGAAGCTGATCCAGGACACCATGGGCTTCATCCGGAAGATCCGTTCCTTCGCCGACACCGCGAAGGAGGACATCCGCAGCGAGCTCGGGCCCGAGTTCAAGGACTTCGAGTTCGAGGACCTCAACCCGAAGACCTTCGTGCGCAAGCAGCTGATGGGCGACGAGCAGGACCCGCTGGGCCTGAAGGACATGAAGGAGTCGCTCGACATCCGCTCGGTCCTGGACGACAAGCCCGCGGCGCCGGTGAACGGCCGGGCGGGCGGCGTGAGTTTCGACAAGGCCGCCCCCGCGCCGGCCTCCGCCGGCGCCCCGCTGCAGCCCGGCGAGCGCCCCCCGTTCGACCCCGACGCCACGTAGCGGCCCTGACACCACCGCCCCGCCCGGCCCCCGGCTGAGCGGGGCGGCGGCGTGCACGCCGCTATTGTGCTGATTGTTCCCGTTGAGCCGTCCGTCACATCCGCGTCCGCGCGGACCAGGAACGGCCCCCGGGGACGCCGAGGTACGCCACCATGGGAGCGCGCCACGGCAGGCACACGTGCGTTTGAGGAGGCCCGGGGATGGACGCGACGAGTCAGGCGGGAGGGGCGACGGTCACGGCCGGCGGCCCGGTGGTCGGCGGGCAGGCAGGCCCGGCGGACCCGCTGGTGCCCTACCTGTCCGCCGACTTCCCCTGGTACGGCCTGGACGACGGCTGGACCGGCCGCCGCTACCTGATGCAGGCCGGCGCCGGCGGCCCCCGGGGCGGGGCGGCCGGCAGCGTCGACTACGGCACCCTCGGCCACGGCGACGAGCCCGCCAAGCAGTACGAGCCGCGCGACATGCGGAAGTTCGCCGTGGTGGTCACCGTGGCCCGGCGGGACAGCCGCCGCAGCGCCGACAACACCGGCACGCTGGAGGCGACCTCCGCCTCCTCCGCCGCCTGGCTGGCCGGCTCCGGGCTGCTCGCCGCGACCTGGCCCGGCCAGTTGGACCGGGCGCTGCGCCAGGACTGGCTGGACCAGCAGAGCAACCTGGCCTGGGACCTCGCCGACGACCTGGCCGGCCCCGGCTGGTCCACGCTCAGCCTGCCGGTCAACGGCCTGCCGCAGCCCTTCCGCTACCGCGAGTCCGAGTACGGCTGGGTGCTGGCGGGCGAGGCCCCCGGGGTGCTGCTGGGCGCCTTCGGCCGGGGCGTCAGCGCCTACGGCGTCGGCTTCGCCACCGTCCCGGACCTGGGCGGCTACACCCGCCCGTAGGGAGCTACGGGGACGAGGAGGGCCCGGGCGCGGAATCCGCACCCGGGCCCTCCTGGACGTCCGGTCAGAACTTGTTCTTGGGCGTCAGTCCGAGCGACATGCCGGACAGTCCGCGCTGGCGGCCGCCGAGCTTGCCGGCCACCGCGCGCAGGGCGGCACCGGCGGGGGAGTCCGGGGCGGCGAGCACGACCGGGCGGCCGTCGTCGCCGCCCTCGCGCAGCCGGACGTCGATCGGGATCGAGCCGAGCACCGGGACGGTCGCGCCGACCGTGCGGGTGAGCGCGTCCGCGACGGTCTGGCCGCCGCCGGTGCCGAAGACGTCGATCATCTCGTCGCAGTGCGGGCACGGCATGCCGGACATGTTCTCGATCACGCCGACGATCTTCTGGTGGGTCTGCACCGCGATGGTGCCGGCCCGCTCGGCCACCTCGGCGGCGGCCATCTGCGGGGTGGTGACGATCAGGATCTCGGCGTTGGGCACCAGCTGGGCCACCGAGATCGCGATGTCGCCGGTGCCGGGCGGCAGGTCCAGCAGCAGCACGTCCAGGTCGCCCCAGTACACGTCGGCGAGGAACTGCTGCAGCGCGCGGTGCAGCATCGGGCCGCGCCAGACCACCGGGGCGTTGCCCGGGGTGAACATGCCGATCGAGATGACCTTCACGCCGTTCGCCTGCGGCGGCATGATCATGTCCTGGACCTGGGTCGGCCGGCCCTCGACGCCGAGCATCCGGGGCACGCTGTGGCCGTAGATGTCGGCGTCCACGACGGCGACCTTCAGCCCGTCCGCGGCCATCGCGGCGGCCAGGTTGACGGTGACCGAGGACTTGCCGACGCCGCCCTTGCCGGAGGCGACGGCGTAGACCCGGGTCAGCGTGCCCGGCTTGGCGAACGGGATCTCCCGCTCGGGGGCGCCGCCGCGCAGCAGCTGGGAGAGCTCCTTGCGCTGCTCGTCGCTCATCACGTCGAGCTCGACCTCGACGCCGGTCACGCCGGCGACCCGGCCGACCGCTTCGCGGACCCGGGTGACGATGGTGTCGCGCATCGGACAGCCGGAGACGGTCAGGTAGACCGCGACGTGCACCGCGCCGTCCGCGGCGATCGCGACCGATTTCACCATGCCGATCTCGGTGATCGGACGGTTGATCTCCGGATCGTTGACGGTCGCCAGCGCCTGGCGTACGGACTCCTCCGTGACGCCGGCCGCGACCTCTGTCTCGTTGGCCATGCCTTGATGGTACGGCTCCGGGCGAACCGCTTAACCGGCCGGTAGCGTGCCGCGGGTCACAACGCCTCGGAGGCGTCCCGGCGTTCGTCCATCTCCTTGAGCAGGGACTGGAGCTCGGAGCGGATGAAGTCACGGGTGGCCACCTCGCCGAGCCCGTGCCGCAGCGCCGCGACCTCGCGGGCCAGGTACTCGGTGTCGGCGATGCTGCGGTCGCTGCGGGCCCGGTCCTGCTCCATGTTGACCCGGTCCCGGTTGTCCTGCCGGTTCTGCGCCAGCAGGATCAGCGGCGCCGCGTAGGAGGCCTGCAGCGACAGCACCAGGGTCAGGAAGATGAACGGGTACTCGTCGAAGCGCACGTCCGCCGGCAGCATGGTGTTCCAGAGCACCCAGACGACGATCACCACCGTCATCCAGACGATGAACCGCCCGGTGCCGAGGAAGCGGGCGATCCGCTCCGACAGCACGCCGAAGGCCTCGGGGTCGTAGGACGGCAGGGTCAGCAGGCCGGGCCGGGCGGTCCGCGGCTGGTCGAGCCGGGTGCGGTTGGAGCCGGTGATGGGCGAGGTCTCCAGACGGTCCCGGCCGCCGCGCTCCCTGGTGCGCAGTTCGCGCAGCTGGCGCAGCTCCCGCAGTTCGCCCTGCAGGCGTCGGCGCGCGGAGTCGCCGGGCCGTCCGTTGCGGTCACCGTCCACCGGTCACTCCTCCGTCTAGTCGTGCGGGGTGGACTCGTCGTCCCGGGCGTGCAGGGCGGCGTCGCGCCAGTCCTCGGGCAGCAGGTGGTCGAGCACGTCGTCGACGGTCACCGCGCCGAGCAGGTGGTCGGCCTCGTCCACGACCGGCGCGGCCACCAGGTTGTACGTCGCCAGGTAGCTGGTGACCAGCGGCAGCGGGGTGTCCGGCGGGAGCGCGTCCAGGTCGTCGTCCACCAGCTCGCCGACCAGTACGTACGGGGGCTCGCGCAGCAGCCGCTGGAAGTGCACCGCGCCCAGGTACTTGCCGGTCGGGGTCTCGTTCGGCGGCCGGCAGACGTACACCTGGGCGGCCAGCGCGGGCTTGTGGTCGCGGATCCGGATCCGGGCCAGCGCCTCGGCCACCGTCGCGTCCGGCTCCAGCACGATCGGCTCGGTGGTCATCAGACCGCCCGCGGTGTCCTCCTCGTAGGACAGCAGACGACGGACCGGCTCGGCCTCCTCCGGCTCCATCAGCCCGAGCAGCCGCTCGGCCTCGTCGCCGGGCAGCTCGGAGAGCAGGTCGGCGGCGTCGTCCGGGTCCATCGCCTCCAGGACGTCGGCCGCCCGCTCCTCCTGGAGCTTGCCGATGATCTCGATCTGGTCGTCCTCGGGCAGCTCCTCCAGGACGTCCGCGAGCCGCTCGTCGGGCAGTGCGGCGGCCACCTCGGCGCGGCGCTTGGCGGACAGGTGGTGCATCACGCTGGCGAGGTCGGCCGGGCGCAGCTGCTCGAAGGTGGCGAGCAGGTTGGCCGCGCCCTGGTCCTGCTCGGGCAGCGAGAAGCCGGTGACGTCCTGCCAGTCCAGGGTGAGCCGCTCGCCCTTGCCCTTGCGCAGCCGGGTGGTCCGGCCGACCTGCACGAAGACCTTGCTGACCTCCCACTCGCGCAGCCGGGTCTGCACCATGCCGACGTCCAGCACGGTGACCTCCTCGCCGGTCTTGGACCGGGTGAGGGTGCGGTCCAGCAGCTCGGCGAGCACCAGGGTCTCGGCCGGGCGCTGCTCGAAGCGGCGGAGGTTGATCAGGCCGGTGGTGAGCACCTGGCCGGACTCCAGGCTGGTCACCCTGGTCATCGGCAGGAAGATCCGGCGCCGGGCGACGACCTCGACCACCAGGCCGAGCACCCGCGGCGGACGGCCGCCCAGACGCAGCGAGACGACCACATCCCGGACCCGTCCGACCTGGTCGCCGTTCGGGTCGAAGACCGCGATGGCGGAGAGATGGGAGATGAAGACCCGGGTACCTGGCCCTGCCATGAACTCCCTCGACTCGCTCGACTTGCCCTGTCCGCCGGCCGCCGCGGCGCGTGCCGGGGCGCACGTCCGGCCCAGGCTACCCGCGCGGCGTACGCCCGGCCCGGTGAGGCACGGTAGCGGCCGCAGGAGTCCTGGGCGTGAACCTTCAGCGGCGCTTGAACAGAAGTTTGGGCAGCCCGGCCGGGATCGGCTGCCGGGTGGTGGCCGCGGTGGGCATCGGCTCGGCGGCGTGCGAGCCGTCCGGCATGGCGCCCGGGCGCTCGGTCAGCGCCCCGAGCGGCCGCAGCCGCAGCACCCGGCACTCGCGGGCCCAGCGCTCGGTGATGGTGTCGGTGTCGGGCGCGTTCAGCCGCTTGCCCTTGAGCTCCTCGACGGCGCCCAGCCAGGCCTCGCCGTTCGGCGCCAACTCCGTCACCTCGGCGGCCCAGCCGGTCAGTCGGCCGCCCTTGTCCTTGCTGCGCACGGTGACCACGGCCCGGGCACCCGCGGTCAGGCCGTGCAGCGGCTGCTCGCCGCCCCCGCCGACCACCACCACCGCGCCGTCGTGCCAGGCGTGCCACAGCGGGCGGGCCTGGGTCTCGCCGTCCGCGCGCACCCAGAGCAGCCCGGACTTCTTCGCGGCCTCCTCCAGCAGGGCCCGGTCGAGGAAGTCGTCGGCGGTCACGGCGGCGGGGTTGCGGTCCATGGCGGACAGCGTACGGGGTGCGGGTTCCACCGCGCGTTCCGTCCGGCGGACGTCTCAGCCCCCGGGCGACAGTTCCATCAGCGGCCCACGGGCCTTACCGTATGAGCGCCCCAGCCATGCGACCAGCGAAGGAGCGCCGTGCCCGCCGCCCGGCCCGCGACCGCCCCCGCCCCCGCCAGCGCCGCCGACCCGCGGCCCGCGCACCCGCTCCCCACCCTCGACCTGCTGCTGCTCGCCGTGTCGATCGGCGGCATCTCCTTCTCCGGCCCGCTGATCTCCGCCACCGCCGCGCCCGCACTGGCCATCGCCTTCTGGCGCAACGTCATGTCGGTCGGCGTCCTCGGCCCGTACGCGCTGCTGCGCCACCGCGCCGAACTGCGCGGGATCGGCCGCCGGGCGCTGCTGCTCGCGATCGCCGCCGGGGCGCTGCTCGCGGTGCACTTCGCGCTCTGGATGCCCAGCCTGCGGATGACCTCGGTGGCCTCCGCCACCGCCCTGGTCACCACCACCCCGCTGTGGACGATCCTGCTGATGCGGCTGTTCGGCGTCCGGGCGCCGCGGCTGGTCTGGCTCGGCACGGTCGTCGCCTTCGCCGGGGTGCTGGTACTGACCGGGGTGGACCTCTCGATGTCCCCGCGCGCCCTGCTCGGCGACGGTCTCGCGCTCGCCGCCGGCCTGGCCGCTGCCGGGTACATGCTGCTCGGCGCCGAGGTCCGCAAGACCGTCAGCACCACCGCGTACACCCTGGTCTGCTACGCCACCACCGCGGTCGGCCTGCTGGTGATCTGCCTGGTCACCGGGACCCGGCTGTCCGGCTGGTCGACCGGGGCCTGGTGGCAGATCGTGCTGCTGATGGTCACCGCCCAGCTGCTCGGGCACTCGCTGAGCAACCGGGTGGTGAAGGGCCTCGGCCCGTCCATCACCTCCACCGCGATCCTGCTGGAGACCCCGGGCGCGACCCTGATCGCCGCCCTGTGGCTCGGCCAGTGGCCCCCGGCGGCCGCCTACCCGGCGGTGGCGCTGATCCTGCTCGGCCTGGTCCTGGTCGCCCGCGGCGGGCGGCGCTGAGGGCGGCGCTGAGGGTTGGTGGGGGCCGGTGGGGGCTGGTGGGGCCTACAGCCAGCCGTTGCGGCGGAAGCCCCGGTACATCCCGACGCAGATCAGCGCGATCGCGCCGAGCACCATCGGATAGCCGTACGCGTGGTGCAGCTCGGGCATGTAGTCGAAGTTCATCCCGTACACGCCGGTGATCATGGTGGGCACCGCGAAGATCGCCGCCCAGGCGGTGATCTTGCGCATGTCCTCGTTCTGCGCCACCGAGACCTGCGCCAGGTTGGCCTGGAGCAGCGAGTTCAGCAGTTCGTCGAAGCCGTGCACCTGCTCGGTGACCCGGGCCAGGTGGTCCGCGACGTCCCGGAAGTACTTCTGGATGTCCGGGTCCACCAGGCCCTGCGACGGCTCCGACAGCTGCTGCATCGGACGCAGCAGCGGTGCCACCGCGCGCTTGAACTCCAGTACCTCGCGCTTGAGTTGGTACACCCGGCCGACGTCCGCGGTGCGCGCGCCCTTGGCCGAGAAGACCCCGTACTCGATCTCGTCCACGTCGTTCTGCAGCCGCTCGGCGACCAGCAGGTAGTTGTCCACCACGTGGTCGGCGATCGCGTGCAGCACCGCGGACGGGCCCTTGGCGAGCAGCCCGGACTCGTCCGCGTCGGCCTCCAGCCGGTGCCGCAGCTCCTGCAGCGAGCCGTGACCGCCGTGCCGCACGGTGATCACGAAGTCCCGCCCGGCGAACACCATCAGCTCGCCGGTCTCCACCACCTCGCTGGTGGGCGTGAGTTGGTCGTGCTCGACATAGCGGATGGTCTTGAAGACGGCGAACAGGACGTCGTCGTAGCGCTCCACCTTCGGCCGCTGGTGGGCGTGCACCGCGTCCTCCACCGCGAGCGGGTGCAGGCCGAACCGCTGGGCGATCCCCTCGAACTCCGGCCCGGTCGGCTCGTGCAGCCCGATCCAGCTGAACGAGCCCGAGGTGTCCGGGAGTTGGTGCGCCGCCTTGACCCGGCGGGCGGCCTCGCGGGGGCTGCAGGCCTCGCCGTTGCGCCGGCCGTGCTGGTAGACCGCGCAGTCCACGACCGCCGAGCCCGCGCCCGCGGGCACGGCGTCGTACGTCCCGGTGGCGCCCCGACGGCGGTTGGTGCGGACGGCGGCGCGCAGGCTGTTGATCATCGACATGGCAGGCTCCCTGGGGCAGGAGCCGTCGCACGGCGGCACGGAAAGGGCCGCGGGCAGGGCCGTGGTGCGACGGCGAGGAACACCGGTGAAGGGGACGAGGGTGCTCTCCCGGCCGGTCCGTCCGCCGCGGGCCCGCGCTCGGGCCACTACGGCTGGATCAGCCGCTCAGGCCTGCGAGGCGAGGGGTGCGGGGCGTTCGGGGCCGGGCAGAGCTGCCGGTACTGCATGGTCGGCCGGTATCCACCGCAACCACCTCCTTCGCGCCGCCGCCCCGGGACGAACGATCCCGGTGGCCAGTCGCTCACCCTAACATCTGACCGGGCATCGGTGTCCCGGGCTTTCCCGGCCCGTTGCCGGTAAGCCCTCGTCACGCGCCCGTCCGGCCTCCGGCACGCCCTCGTCGCGCCCCCGCGCGGACCCGCCGCCCGCGCTCGTCGCGCCCCCGTCCGGCGCTCGGCACGCCCCCGCGCGGACCCGCCGCCCGCCCGGGGTTACGCTCACCGGCATGGCGCACGACTTCCCGTCCTTCGGCGACCCCCACGGCGGCAGCTCCCCGGAACTCACCCGGGCGGCGGTGCTGGCCGCCGTCGAGGCCCGGCTGATCTCCACCTTCGGCGAGCCGAGCGGCCGCGCCGCCGTCACCTTCCTCGGCACCGACCGGATCGAGGTGCTGCGCTTCGGCCCGGACACCGAGGACCTGGTCCGCTACGCGACGCTCGGGATGTCCGCCGCCCCGATGGCCGACCCGACCTCGCCGGTCGCCGACCAGCTGCGCGGACCGCGCGCCGAACTGGTGCTGACGGTGCGCGGCGGGCGCGACGGCGTGCTGCGCAGCCTCGCCACCTTCGCCGCGACCCCGCAGGTCGAGGGCCTGGTGGTGGCCCCGGGCGGCTCGCTGGACCTCGGCGCCCCGCTCTGGGACGGCGCCCCCTTCACCTCGGTGCTGGCCGCCGAGCCGGGCGGCCTGGTCGAGGACCTCGAACTGGCCGAGCCCGCCGAGCCGGTGCGCTTCCTGCCGCTGCTGCCGATGACGCCCAACGAGGCGGGCTGGAAGCGGGTGCACGGCGCGGTCGCGCTCCAGGAGCGCTGGCTGAACCACGGCACCGACCTGCGCGACCCGCAGCGGCGCGGCGTCACGCTCGACTGACCGGAGCGCGGCCGGGGCGTACGGCCCGCGCCCGCGCCCCCGTCGCACTCCGGTGCGCGGCGCGACCCGCCGTCAGCGCTCGATCGGCTTCGCCCCGGTGGCCTGGGCCAGCAGCGCCTCGTACACCTCGGGGTCGGTGGTGTGCTCGCCGAGCCGGACGGTCTTGCGGCTGCCGTGGTAGTCGCTGGAGCCGGTGACCAGCAGGCCGAGGTCGCCGGCCAGTCCGCGCAGCCGCCGCCTGGCCTCCTCGTCGTGGTCGGTGTGGTCGACCTCCAGCGCGGCCAGCCCGGCCGCCGCGAGGTCGGCGATCACCTGGTCCGAGACCGTCCGGCCGCGCTTGACCGCGCCGGGGTGGGCGAACACCGGCACCCCGCCGGCCGCCCGGACCAGCCGGACCGCCCGCACCGGGTCGGTCTCGTGCTTGCGGACGTCCGCCCGGCCGCCGTTGGCCAGCCAGTCCGCGGTGAAGGCGTCCGACACGGTGGCCACCACGCCCGCCTCGACCAGCGCGCTGGCGATGTGCGGCCGGCCGACCGAGCCGTCCCCGGCGATCCGCTGCACCTGCTCCCAGCTGATGTCCGCCCCGAGCTCCCGGCAGTGCTCCACGACCGCGCGCCCGCGCCGGAACCGGTCGGTGCGCACCAGCTCCCGTTCGGCCGCGAACTCCGGCTCGGCCGGGTCGAACAGGTACGCCAGCAGGTGCAGGCTGACGCCCTCCACCGCGCAGGACAGTTCGGCCCCCGGGACGAGGGCCAGCCGGGCGCCGTCCGGCAGCGCCCGTACCGCCCGCGCCGCCTCGTCGTGGCCGGCCACGGTGTCGTGGTCGGTGAGCGCGACCACGTCCAGGCCGGCCGCGACCGCCGCCGCGACCAGCTCGGCCGGGCTGTCGGTGCCGTCGGAGGCGTTGCTGTGGGCGTGCAGGTCGATGCGCACGGGGCGGACTCCTGAGTGCTCGTGGGTGCCGCCCAGGATAGGCCGTTCGGGGGTCGGTCAGCCCAGCAGTCGGGGGGAGAGGGCGCCGCAGGGCAGCAGGTCCAGTTCGGCGCCGGCCTCGCGCAGGTCGGTGAGCACCAGTTCGTCGTACATCACCAGGGCGGACTGCTCGGGCCAGGCGATCGCCCACAGCCAGAGCCCGCGGGCCTCGCCGACGAACACCGCGCGGTCGGGCGGGGCGTCCGGGACGTGGAACATCGGGGTGGGCCGCCCGGCGGCCATCAGCTTGGCGTCGGCGGGCTTGTACAGGCCGACGGAGTCGCCCGGGTCGGGGCCGGGCAGCCCGGCGTAGCGGGCGCCGAGGCCGACGCCCAGCTCCTCGGCGACCAGCACCAGTTCGCCGAAGCCGCCGAGCGGGGCGGGGCCGGAGCAGGCGACGGCGGTGGCCCGGGCGCCCGAGACGTCGTCGCCGACGTGGGCGATGCCGGTGTAGAGCCAGCCGACCGGGAGCGGCCAGGGCAGCCAGACGGGGACCTGCGAGCGGGCGACGGCGACGCCCAGGGCTTCCACGCTCGGGGGCAGCACGGGCTGCATCGGGTGCACTGCTCCGTGCCGGTCGCACTGCCAGGTGTCCGAAAAAAGACCGGGGGCGCGGACCCGACCGGCGCACCTCGGGCAGCTTGGCTCGCCCCTCATAGCCGACAACGCTCCTCCCTCCGGACCGCCGCGTCAAGGACGATCACCCGTACGGACGGCTCGGCGGCACCTGTCGGTGCTGGACGTTCGGCCGGCGCGGGTGGGGTGCGGCGCGGGCGGTTCCCGTTGGGGGATGTCCCGTGGCGGGCGGCGGCAAACGTCCGCCGGGGCCGGGGCGCGGATCGGGGCCGGACACACTGACGCCCCGTCATCGGCGATCGCGGTGACGGGGCGTCAGTCGGGTATCGGTACGTCCGGATCGGACGCTCCCGGCTCGTCGGCGGCGGGTGGGGCCTCCCGGTCGGAGGCGCCGCGCCGGATCAGACGGTCGGGCACGGGCGGATGAGCAGGCGCTCGCCGGTGCGGGCGGCGTCCTGGACGAGCTCGCGGACGGTCTCGGCGTCGGCGATCACGCGGTCGGTCGCGGTGCCGTTGGTGTCGTCCAGTCGGAGGATCTCGAAGCGCATGGGCTTGGTCATGGGCGTCTCCTTTCCTGGCCCCGCCGGGCGGGGCGATTGCGGCTGAGTCGGTATCAGCCCTTCCGGGGTCCTGCGGATCCGGCGCTGCGGCCGGATCGGGCGCGTCGTACGTGCGGCGGTCTGCTGCGGCAAGGGCTCCCCCTGCTTGCCTGGTGCGTCCAATGCCTCGTGCAACCACGGTGCCGTGGCGGTGCTACTGGGCCGTTGCCCGCCCGTAACGTCCGGGTTTCGACTGATTGGCGCCTTCGTGAGGGCCGGCGATGATTCCCGGACAGAATCAAAGATTACCGTAACTAACGACTTTTGTCCTGTGCGAACGCGGTCGAACGTACGGAAGTGGTTCAGACCACTCCGGGAGGATCAGGCCCAGAAGGCGGCCAGCGCCGCGGCCGTGGCGGCCGGCCGCTCGGCGTTGGGGGAGTGGCCCGCGCCCTCGACGACCACCCGGCGGGCGGCCAGCCGCTCCGCCATCCCGGTCTGCTCCGGCACCGGCCAGGCGTAGTCCTGCTCCCCGGACAGCACCAGCACCGGCAGCACCCCGGCGGTCACGGCGGCCAGCTCGGCCACCCGGTCCGGCGCGGCCATCAGGTGCCCGCCGGTCACGGCCAGCGACCGCGGCACGTTCGCCACCCAGCGGCGGTGCAGGAACTCGGCGACGCCCGGCGCCAGGACGGGCTGCGGCTTCCCGCTGTCCGCGTCCAGCTGCCGCATCACCTGCCAGATCTCCTCCAGGTCCAGCACCGACAGGGCGTCCAGCAGCAGCCCGGTCCGGGCCGCCTCGGCCGGATCGATCGCCCCCGGCCCGGTGGCCATCAGGGTCAGCGAACGCCACGGCAGCGGGCCCTCGGCGGCGGCCGCGAGGACCGCCTCCCGGACCACCTGGCCGCCGAAGGAGTGCCCCAGCAGGTGCACCGGCCCGCCCTCCGCGGCCAGCACCCCGGTCAGGGCCCGGACGTCCGCGCCCAGCGCGTCGACGGCGTACGCCGCCTCGTCGTCCGGCCCGCCGGTCTCGTACTGGCCCCGCTGGTCCACGGCCGTCACCCGGTACCCGGCGGCCGCGAGCGGTCCGAGCAGCGCGATGAAGTCCTCCTTGCTGCCCGTGAACCCCGGCACCAGCAGCGCCGACCCGCGCACCGGCCCGGCCGGTTCCGCCCGCAGCGCCGCGAACTCCCCGCGCGCGGTCACCACCCGCTCGGCGCGGGCACAGCCGGGCAGGGTCAGGAACGGCGGAGTGCTCATGGACGGATTCCCTCCCGCGACTGGCGAACGCCCCAGCCTATGCCGTCCCCGGCACCCCGCCCCACCAGCCCGGACGCCCGATCGGCGCCGGGTCGGGAACGCCCGAGGGGGCGGACGGACCGGTGCGGTCCGTCCGCCCCCTCGGGGCGGGCCGGGTCAGCCCTCCGGAGTGGTCTCCGGGGTGGCCGCGGCCTTGCGGGTGCGGGTCCGCTTGCGCGGGGCCGGCGCCTCCTCGGCAGACGCCTCGGCGGCCGGGGCCTCCGGGGCGGTCTCGGCGACGGCCTTGGGCTTGCGGGTCCGGGCCGGCTTCTTCTCGGCCGGGGCCTCGGTCACCGCGGCGGCCTCGACGGCCTCCGCCGCCTCCGCCTCCGCCTTGGGCTTGCGGGTCCGGGTGCGGGTCGGCTTCTTCTCGGCCGGAGCCTCGACCGGGGTCTCGATCACCGCAGCGGCCTCGACCGCCTCAGCCTTGGGCTTGCGGGTCCGGGTGCGGGCCGGCTTCTTCTCCACCGGAGCCTCGACCGGAACCTCGGCCGGGGCCTCGATCACCGCGGCGGCCTCGACGGCCTCCGCCGCCTCAGCCTTGGGCTTGCGGGTCCGGGTCCGACGCGGCTTCTCCTCGGCCACCGGCTCGGCGACGACCGCGACCACGGCGGCCTCGACCACCGCGGCGGCCTCGGCGACGACCTCGGCCGCCGCCACGGTGGTCTCCACCGCGGCGGTCTCGCCGGCCCCGGCACCCCCGCGCGAGCGGCGGCGACGACGGCGCGGCGCGGCCTCGCCCTCGGTGCCCTCGACGGCCGGAGCCGCCTCGGTCACCGGAGCGGCGGCGACCGCAGCGGCCTCGCCCTCGCCGAGCGAGGCACCACGGCGGGTGCGACGGCGCTCACGGGTGCGGCGCGGCTTCTCCTCGGCCGGGGTCTCGACGGCGGCGGCCCGGCCCGAGCCGTTCCGCCCACCGGCGCTGCCGTTGCCGCTGCTGCCGGCGCCGGCGTTCCCGCCGCGGCCGCGACCGGAGCGCGAGCCCCGCCCGCCGGTCTCGCCGAGGTCCTCGATCTCCTCGGCGCCGAGCCCGGCCCGGGTGCGCTCGGAGCGCGGCAGCACGCCCTTGGTGCCCGGGGCGATCTTCAGCAGCTCGTACAGGTGCGCCGAGGTGGAGTAGGTCTCCTCCGGGTCGTTGAACGACAGCTCCAGCGCCTTGTTGATCAGCTGCCAGCGCGGGATGTCGTCCCAGTCGACCAGGGTGACGGCGGTGCCGGAGGCGCCGGCCCGGCCGGTACGGCCGATCCGGTGGAGGTAGGTCTTCTCGTCCTCGGGGCACTGGTAGTTGATGACGTGGGTGACGCCCTCGACGTCGATGCCGCGGGCGGCCACGTCGGTGCAGACCAGCACGTCGACCTTGCCGTTGCGGAAGGCGCGCAGCGCCTGCTCGCGGGCGCCCTGGCCGAGGTCGCCGTGGACGGCGCCGGCCGCGAAGCCGCGCTGGGTCAGCTGGTCGGAGACGTCGGCGGCGGTGCGCTTGGTGCGGCAGAAGATCATCGCCAGCCCGCGGCCGTCGGCCTGCAGGATGCGGGAGACCATCTCGACCTTGTCCAGCGAGTGGGCACGGAAGATGTGCTGCTCGGTGTTGGCCACGGTCGTGCCGGTGTCGTCCGGGGCGGTGGCCCGGATGTGGGTCGGCTGGCTCATGTACCGGCGGGCGAGGCTGATGACCTGGCCCGGCATGGTGGCCGAGAACAGCAGGGTCTGCCGCTTGGCCGGCAGCATGGTGATGATCTTCTCGACGTCGGGCAGGAAGCCCAGGTCGAGCATCTCGTCGGCCTCGTCCAGGACCAGCGCGCGGACCTTGGAGAGGTTCAGCTTCTTCTGGCCGGCCAGGTCCAGCAGTCGGCCCGGGGTGCCGACGACGATGTCGACGCCCTTGTTGAGCGCCTCGACCTGCGGCTCGTACGCCCGGCCGCCGTAGACCGCGAGCACGCGGACGTTGCGGACCTTGCCGGCGGTCTGCAGGTCGTTGGTGACCTGGGTGCAGAGCTCGCGGGTCGGGACGACGATCAGCGCCTGCGGGAAGTCGGAGAGCTGCTCCTCGGTGGCCCGGCCGGCGTCCACGTCGGCGCGCACGACGGCCCGCTCGATCAGCGGCAGGCCGAAGCCGAGGGTCTTGCCGGTGCCGGTCTTGGCCTGGCCGATGACGTCGTGGCCGGTCAGCGCGACCGGGAGGGTCATCTCCTGGATGGGGAAGGGGTGGACGATGCCGACGGCCTCCAGGGCCTCGGCGGTCTCCGGGAGGATCCCGAGGTCCCGGAACGTCGTCTTGATGGGTTCAGCGGTGGTGGACAGGGTGCTGCCTCTTCCGTTTTCGGAGGGGCCGAGAGCGAGCGGCGGGCGGGCAGCCGCGCGGCTGTGTGCGGGCCTGGACGGCCCTGATGACAGCTGCGCGGACGCACAACCGCGCCGGTCCCTGCGGCCGGCCGGTGCGCGCGGCCCGATGCGGGGCGCGTCGCCGGCGGCGTCGGGGAGAGTTCCCGTGAGGGACCTGCGCGGGACCTCCGCCAGGTGGGCGTGGTCTCGGCGGCCCTCGCTCGGCCACTGATGCGGTGCCAAGGCTTGGGGTCCAAGCCATGGTCGGAGCCGATCGGCTCTCCGACCGGGCATCCGCGTACGTGAGTACCCCTGGCTCCGGTGCGGACACGTCCGAGGGGACGGTGCCGCTAAGGAGCGGACTCGTGCGGGCCACCGAGACGGCGGTGGCACCGTGCGAGCACGACGGGGCTCCGTACCACCATACAGTCAGGCGACGACTCGAACACGTGACGCGTCTGACATTGCCCCCGGGCACCGGCCCGTCCCGGGCCGATCCGGCAGGTCACCGGGGGCGCCGGGTGGTGGGGGAGCGGGCCGGTCGGGACTAAGGTGACGGGTCATGGAGACCCATGGTGAGACGCAGGACGGCACGGGCGGCTCGATCGGCGACTGGGCCACGTGCTCGGCCGAGCCGGGCTACCGCGCCGCGGTGCTGGACCTGCTCGGCGCACTCGCGTACGGCGAGCTGAGCGCCTTCGAGCGGCTCGCCGAGGACGCCAAGCTGGCGCCCGACCTGGCCGACAAGGCGGCCCTGGCCCGGATGGCCTCCGCCGAGTTCCAGCACTACCAGCGGCTGCACGACCGGCTCGCCGAGATCGGTGCCGACCCGCAGGAGGCGATGCGCCCCTTCGTCGAGCCGCTGGAGCTGTTCCACCGGATGACGGCGCCCTCGGACTGGCTGGAGGGCCTGGTCAAGGCCTACGTCGGCGACGCCATCGCGACCGACTTCTACCGCGAGGTGGCCGTCCGGCTGGACGACGACACCCGCGAGCTGGTCCTCGGCGTCATGTCCGACACCGGCCACGGCCAGTTCGCCGTCGACAAGGTCCGCCAGGCCATCGAGGCCGACCCGCGGGCCGGCGGCCGCCTCGCCCTGTGGGGCCGGCGGCTGATGGGCGAGGCGCTCAGCCAGGCCCAGCGGGTCGTCGCCGAGCGGGACGCGCTGTCCAACCTGCTGGTCGGCGGCGTCCAGGTGCAGGGCTTCGACCTGGTCGAGGTCGGCAAGATGTTCAACCGGATCACCGAGGCGCACACCAGGCGGATGGCCGCCCTCGGCCTGGCCAGCTAGTTCCTGCCCGGCCGGGGCCTGCCCGGCCAGGACCCCTCAGGCCGGCCGGTGCCGCCGCGGCGCGCGGTGGGCGCCGGCCCGGTGCGGGTGGTGCCGGTGCGCCGGGGCCCGCCCGGCGGCGAGGTCCGGCCGGGCCAGCAGCGAGGTGATCACCCCCGCGGCCAGCGCCGAGCAGGCCACCGCGATCACCGGGTAGCGCCCGGCCAGGCAGAAGTGCGCGACCGCCCCGCCGAGCAGCGCGGCGGCCAGCGCCGTCCCCGCCACCGTCGGGCGGGACGCCCGGAAGTACGAGGGCAGACCGAACAGCGCGGCCGCGGCCGCGGTCAGGCCGACCAGGGCGAAGACGATGGATTCGACCAGCAAGGCGGCCTCCCGGGGGCGGGCGTACGGCACCGGCGCCGTCCCTGTCGCCCTACCCCGGCCGGCCCGGCCCCACACACGACCTCCACATACGACGGTGCCCCGCTCCCGGAGGGAACGGGGCACCGGACACCCGGTTCGGGCGGCGCCTCAGAGAGTGCCGAAACCGACCTTGCGGGCGGCCTGCTCGCCGATCTCCACGTACGCCAGGCGCTCGGCCGGGACGATGATGCGACGGCCGTGCTCGTCGGTGAGCGTGAAGAGCTTGGTGGGGCCCTCCAGCGCCTTCGCGATCGCGCTCTCGACCTCATCGGCAGTCTGCGAGCTCTCGATCACGATCTCGCGCGGCGCGTTCTGCACGCCGATCTTGACCTCCACGGCTTCCGTCCCTCCGGGTTTGCAGCCTCCACGCGCGGGAACCGGACCGCCTGGGACAAGCGACCGCGGCGACCGCGCCGTACGACTTCACCATAGAGCACCCGATCACCGCCCAGGCGATGGTCAGCGGATCGTCAGCGCTGAGCGGAACCCTCCGGCGCGAGGTCGGACGGGTGCATCGGGAAGCCCTTCAGGCCCCGCCAGGCCAGGCTGGCGACCAGCCGCACCGCCTCGTCGCGCGGGATCTCCAAGCCCTGCGACAGCCAGTACCGGGCGGTGATCTGGGCCAGCCCGCAGACCCCGGCGGCCAGCAGCTTGGACTCCGCCTCCGGCAGGTCGGTGTCCTCCTGGATGACCTTGCTGACCAGCGTCGCGCTCGCCTCGGAGGCCCGTTCCACCCGCTCGCGCACGGCGGGCTCGTTGGTCAGGTCCGACTCGAAGACCAGCCGGAAGGCACCGGACTCGCTGGAGACGTAGTTGAAGTACGCCTCCATCGTCGCGGCCACCCGCAGCTTGTTGTCGGTGGTGGTGCCCAGTGCCTCGCGGGTCGACTCGACCAGGGCGTCGCAGTGCTTGTCCAGCAGCGCCAGGTAGAGGTCCAGCTTCCCGGGGAAGTGCTGGTAGAGCACCGGCTTGCTCACCCCGGCACGATCGGCGATGTCGTCCATGGCGGCCGCGTGGTAACCCTGCGCGACGAACACCTCCTGGGCGGCACCGAGCAGTTGTTCACGGCGGGCGCTTCGCGGCAGGCGGGCACCGCGCGGGCGCTCCTGCGCCTCCTGGATGGCCGTCACGGCGCTCCTCACTTCGGGGTTGTTCGGGGCTGGCAAGAGGGCCGATTCTACTTTTCGGTAACCGCGTGCGCCCCAGGCGAAGGCGAGAAAAGCTGCTCGGACCGTTGTCAGGAGCCCACAATACGGCGCTGACCTCGGCCTCGGCAGTGCCGAGACCGAGGAGACGGGACGGCCGGACCACCCCCGCCGGCCCCCACCGGGGCTCACTACCATCGTCCACCATGAGCAGCGCTGAGCAGCAGGTACGTACGGTCGAGGTTCCCGGCGCGGTGCTCGCGGTGCACCGGCCCACCGCCGGAGCGGCCCCCGACGGGCGCGAGCCCGGGCTCTTCGTGCACGGCCTGGGCGGCTCGGCCGCCAACTGGACGGCCCTGATGGACCGGCTCTCCGGCCTGGTCGACGGCGAGGCCCTGGACCTGCCCGGCTTCGGCCGCTCCGGCCCGCCCACCGACGGCAACCTCAGCCTCTCCGGCCACGTCCGCGCCGTCATCGGCTACCTGGAGGCCTCCGACCGCGGCCCCGTCCACCTCTTCGGCAACTCGCTCGGCGGCGCCGTCGCCGTCCGGCTCGCGGCGCTGCGCCCCGACCTGGTCCGCAGCCTCACCCTGGTCTCGCCCGCCCTGCCCGAACTGCCCCCGCAGCGTTCCGCCTGGCCCACCGGCCTGCTCGCCCTGCCCGGCCTGCCCGCGCTGCTGAGCCGGCTGTCGGCCGGCCGGCGGGACGCCGAGGCCGCCACCGACGACCTGCTGCGGCTGGTCTACGGCGACCCGGCCGCCCTGAGCCCGGCCGCCCGGGCCGAGGCGGTGGCCGAGTACCGGAGCCGGCTGGACCTGCCGCACGCGCTGCCGGCACTGGTCGGCTCGGCCCGCGGCATCGTCTCCGCGTACACCGAGCGCGGCGACCAGGCGCTGTGGCGGCAGGCCGAGCAGGTGGCGGCGCCGGTGCTGCTGGTGTACGGACGGCGCGACCGGCTGGTCTCCTACCGCTCCGCCCGCCGGGCCTTCGCGGCCTTCGCGGACGCCCGGCTGCTGGTGCTGCCGGAGTCCGGGCACGTCGCGATGATGGAGCACCCCGACGAGGTCGCCCGGGCCGTGCGCGAGCTGATCGCGGACACCGCCGGCTGACCGTCACGCGCGGGCGGAGCGTGCGGGCGGAGCGCGTATAGCGCCCGCTAACGGCCCGGTTCGGGGCGAGGTCACGGCGGTTCACTCGTTCAGGTGGCAGCCAGGCATGTGACCGATGGATCGCCCCGGGCCGGTCCTACCTTTCTGCTGCCGGACCGAACAGGTGTGGGGGAGGGCCGCCGGCGCCGGAGCACACGGCGCACGGCCCGAGCAAGCGTCCCGGCGTACGGCCCCGCGGCTCCCGACGGCCCCTGCCCGGGGGCGTCCAAGGGGTGCGGGGGGACGGCCGGCCCCGGCCGAGGCCGCCGTCACCGTGCCCGTTCCGAGGCAGAAGGAGGTCTCCCGTGCGCGTCGCCCTGCTCACCGAGGGTGCCCGACCGCATCCCGAACGTGGCGCCGGAGCCTGGTGCGACCGGCTGGCCGAGGGCCTGCCGGAGCACGGGTTCGAGCTGTACCTGCTCACCGGCCCGGACGGGCTCGGCGCCGTCGCCCGGCTCTCGCCCGCCTGGCACGGCGCCCACGACCTGGTCCTGTGGGGAGGCCGGCCGCGCGGCCGGGCCCCCGGGGCGCTGCGCAGACGCCAGTACGCCCAGGCGTACGAGGACCTGCTGCGGGCGCTGGTGCTGCCGGGCGAGCGGGCCGGTTTCGGCGCCGGACTGTACCGGCTGGCGGCGTCGGCCAGGGAGGACGCCGGCACGCTGTCGGCCTTCCTCGCCTCCGCCCACGCCCGCCGGGTGCTGGAACGGACCTGGCGGCTGCCCGGCGCGGACACCCCGGCCGGCCGGCCGCTGGTCCGCGACGTCCTGGTCGCCGCCGACCTGCTGGAGCAGTGCCTGCGCCCGCTGTCCGCACCCTGGTACGGCACCGGCCCCGGCGGCCTGGGCGGCGCCGACCTGTGCCACGTGGTCGGCGGCGGCCCCGCCGCGCTGCCCGCCCTGGTCGCCCGGCAGCTGCACGGGGTGCCGTTCGTGGTCACCGAGCACGGCCCGCACCTGCGCGAGCAGTCCGTCGGCCGCCCGCCCCTGGCGCCCGGAGGCGGGCGGGCGGCCCACGGGGCGCCGGACCTCGGGGGGACCCCCACGCCGGCGCGGGCGCTGCTGCTGTCCTTCTTCCGGGCACTCACCGAGGAGACCTACCGGCAGGCCGCGGTACTGACCCCGGGCAGCGCCCACGACCAGCAGTGGCAGCGCCGCTGCGGGGCCGACCCGGCGCGCACCCGGGTGGTGTACGAGGGCACCCCGGCGGTGGACAGCCCGGCGGCCGGGCCGGAGCCGGGGCGGCCGACCCTGGTCTGGGCGGGCGCGCTGGAGCCGGGCCGCGACCCCGAACTGATGCTGCACGCCTTCGCCCGGGTCCGGGCCGAACTGCCCCGGGCCCGGCTGGTGGTGCACGGTGCGGAGGCCGCCCCCGGCCACCGGGCGCACTGCGCCGCGGTCGCCGAACGGCTGGGGATCGCCGCCGCGGTGGACTTCGCCGGCCGGCCCGCCCCCGGCACGCTCGCCGAACTCTGGCAGGGCGGCACGGTGGTGGTGTTCTCGGCGCTCTCCCAGCGCAGCCCCCGGCTGCTCGCCGACGCCATGCTCAGCGGCCGGGCGGTGGTCTCCACCGACGTCGGGGTGGCCCGCGAGGTGCTCGGCCCGACCGGGCTGCTGGTGCCCGCCCGCGACCCGCGCGCCCTGGCCGGGGCCTGCCTGGCGCTGCTGCGCGACGAGGAGCGGCGCTCCCGGCTCGGCCTGGCGGGGCGGCTGCGGGCGCAGGAACGCTTCGCCGTCGAGCCGGTGATCGCCGCCTTCCGGGAGATCTACCTGGAACTGGTCTCGCAGTACCCCGCCTACCCCGGGGGCGGCGCCGCCGACCCGGGCGGGCCGGCGCCGCGGCCCTTCGCCCGCCCCGCCGAGTACTGGCTCGGCGAGCGGCCGCGCGGCGCCCGGGAGGACCGGGACCGCCCGGACCGCCCCGGGCACCCCGACGCCGCCGCGGCCGCCGCCGGCCCGGCCCTCGCGGAGGCCGTCTGATGTCCGGCCCGGTGGGGGTCAGCGCCGACCCGGTGCGCGAGCTGATGGCCGAGCACCGGGAGCTGTGCGAGCGCGCCGTCGATCCGCTGGAGATCGCCGCCGGGCTGGAGGAGGCCGGGCTCGGCCCGGACACCGCCGCGCGCTGCCGGCACGCCGACCTGTTCTCGCTGGCCGAGGAGCTGTACGCCCGGGTGCCCCGCCGCCCGCCCGTGCCCGAACCGCCCGGACCCCGGCGCTGCGCGGCCGCCGCCCGGGCGGCGCTGACCGCCGCCGCGCTCGCCGTGCTGCCCTGCGCCGCCGTGGTGGCGTTCGGCACCCGCCCGGCCGTGCTGCCGATCGCGGCCGTACCGCTGGTGCTGCTGCCCGCGCTGACCGGCGGGGCCCCGGCCGAGCCCGGACCGCCGCCGTGCGGCCCGGCCTGCCCGACGGAGCTCGGCCCGGCCCGCACCCCGCCCCGTCCGTCCGGCTCCCGGCTGCGCCCCGCGGCGCTCGGGCACGGGCTGGGCCTGGCCGCGCTGCTGCTGCTCCCGCTGGCGGCGCCGGGCCGGGACCGGCCGCTGGCCGCCGCGCTGGTGCTGGCCGCCGCGGTGTCGGCGGGCTCGGCGGAGCGGGCGGCCCGCTGGTACCGGCAGGTCGGCCGGGGGCACCTCGGGGCGGCCCGCACGCTGGCCGAGTTCCGGGCCCGGATGCGGCCGGTGCTGCCGGTGGCGGTGGCGCTGCACCTGGCGGTGCTCGCGGTGCTGACCTACGCCGCGCTGGCCGTCCTCGCGGTGGTCGCGCCGCGCCCCGGGCCGGGCCACGGCGGCGGCCTGCTGCACCTGGCCGCCGAGCGGGCCGGCACCGCCGCGTGGGCGGCGCAGGGCGTGCTGGGCCTGCTGCTGGTGCTGCCCGCGCTGCTGGCGCGCTGCGGCCGGGAGAGGGCGGCCGCGCTGGGCGCGGTGGCCGGACCGGTCGCGGCGGCGGTGCCGCTGGCGCTGGGCCGTCCCTGGCCGTCGGCCGTCCTGCTGGGCGGCGGCGCGGTCGCGGCGGTGCTGCTGGCGCACGGCTGGGCCGTGCTCGGCCGGGCCGGCTCGCACCGCTGAGCCGCTCCCGGACCTCGGATCTCGTTCGCTGTTTCCGCTGTATTTCAGTCCGCCAGGTCGTCCCCGACCTCGCTTCGTGGAAGGACGCCCCCGATGAGGGTGCTGCTGCTGGGCGCCGACGGCTTCATCGGCCGCCGGGTGACCGATCGTCTGCTGATGGACCAGGAGTTGCAGGTGACGGTGCTCGGCCGGCGCGACTCGGCCGACATCCGCTTCGACCTGACCACCGGGAGCCCGGGCGCGCTGGCCCGCTTCCTGGACGCGGTCGCGCCGCAGGTGGTGATCAACTGCGCGGGCGCCACCTACGGCAGCTCGCGCACCCTGATCCGGTCGAACACGCTGGCCGTCGCGACCGTCTGCGAGGCGATCCGGCGCAGCCGGGAGCCGGCCCGGCTGGTGCACGTCGGCTCGGCCGCCGAGTACGGGCCGGTGCCCGGCGGGGTGCCGGTGTCGGAGCAGGCCGAGCCGCGGCCGGTCGGCCCGTACGGGGTGTCCAAGCTGGCCGGGACGGAGCTGGTGCTGGCCTCCGGGCTGGACGCGGCGGTGCTGCGGGTGTTCGACGTGGTGGGGCCGGGGGCGCCGACCGCCTCGCTGTTCGGGCGGCTGGCCGAGGGCCTGCGGCGGGCGCTGGAGCGGGACGAGAGCCAGGTGCGGATGCCGGACCTGTCCGGATACCGGGATTTCGTGGACGTGCGGGACGTCGCCCGGGCGATCCAGGCGGCGGCGGTGTCGGCCGCCACCGGGGTGATCAACGTCGGCAGCGGGCACGCGGTGCGGGCCCGGGACGCGGCCCAGCTGCTGGTCCGGGCCTCCGGCTTCGAGGGCTCGATCGTGGAGGAGAACCGGCCGGTGCTGCTGCCCGCGCAGGTCGGCGGCCCGGCCGGCGACCACCTGCCGAGCCACGGCCACCACTCCGGGCCGTACCTGCCGGGCCACCGGGTGGAGGAGCGGCGGCCGGAGGGCCGGCCCGCCCCGGGCGAGCCGGTGCCGTGGCGGCAGGCGGACGTGCGCACCGCCCGGGACCGTCTCGGCTGGCGGACACAGGTGCCGCTGGAGGAGTCGCTCGGGGACGTCTGGCTGGAGACGGCCTGCCGGGTGTGAGTTCCGCCGCGGGGTGCGTCCGGGCCCGTGATTCCGGGCCCGGGGGCGCCCGCGGGGGGCCGGCGGGCGGTTCCACCATCCGGCGCGGCCCGTCTCGCCCATCGGACGGGCTGTCTCGGAATACCGGAGGGGCGTGACACTGTTGGCCTAGAGAGCCACCCCGGTGGCGGTGCAACAACCCCGTCCGAGGGTGGCCCGGGCCACCTGAACCAGAGACCCATCGGAGTCCCCGTGTCGTTGCCACCCCTGGTCGAGCCGGCCGACGAGCTCACCGTCGACGAGGTCCGCAGGTACTCCCGCCACCTGATCATCCCGGACGTGGGGATGGCCGGGCAGAAGCGGCTGAAGAACGCCAAGGTGCTGTGCGTCGGTGCCGGCGGCCTGGGTTCGCCCGCGCTGATGTACCTGGCGGCGGCCGGTGTCGGCACGCTGGGCATCGTCGAGTTCGACGTGGTCGACGAGTCCAACCTGCAGCGCCAGATCATCCACGGCCAGGCCGACATCGGCCGTTCCAAGGCGGAGTCGGCGCGGGACTCGGTCAAGGAGATCAACCCGTACGTCGACGTGGTGCTGCACGAGGAGCGCCTCGACAACTCCAACGTGATGGAGATCTTCGCCGGCTACGACCTGATCGTGGACGGCACCGACAACTTCGCCACCCGCTACCTGGTGAACGACGCCGCGGTGCTGCTCGGCAAGCCGTACGTGTGGGGCTCGATCTACCGCTTCGACGGCCAGGCCAGCGTGTTCTGGGCCGAGCACGGCCCCTGCTACCGCTGCCTCTACCCGGAGGCCCCGCCGCCGGGCATGGTCCCGTCCTGCGCCGAGGGCGGCGTGCTGGGCGTGCTCTGCGCGTCCATCGGCTCGATCCAGGTGAACGAGGCGATCAAGCTGCTGGCCGGCATCGGGGACCCGCTGGTCGGCCGGCTGATGATCTACGACGCCCTGGAGATGAACTACCGCCAGGTGAAGGTCCGCAAGGACCCGGACTGCGCGGTCTGCGGCGAGAACCCGACGGTCACCGAGCTGATCGACTACGAGGCCTTCTGCGGCGTCGTGTCGGAGGAGGCCCAGGCCGCGGCCGCCGGTTCGACGATCACCTCGAAGCAGCTCAAGCAGTGGCAGGACGACGAGGAGGACATCTACCTCATCGACGTCCGCGAGCCCGGCGAGTACGAGATCGTCAACATCCCCGGCGCGGTGCTGATCCCGAAGAACGAGTTCCTGATGGGCGACGCCCTGGAGAAGCTGCCGCAGGACCGGAAGATCGTGCTGCACTGCAAGTCGGGCGTGCGCTCGGCCGAGGTGCTGGCCGTGGTCAAGGCCGCGGGCTTCGCCAACGCCGTCCACCTGGGCGGCGGGGTGCTCGGCTGGGTGAGCCAGATCGAGCCGCACAAGCCGGTCTACTAGGACACGCACACCCGAGGAGGGGCCCGCCGATCCGGCGGGCCCCTCCTCGGCGTTTCCTGCCGTCGCCTTCCGTACGGTCGGGTTCCGCAGGGTCAGAGCGCCTGTTTGCGCTGCAGCACGTTGTAGGCGATCCAGCCCGGCACCACGGGCAGCCAGAAGGTGAGCGCCCGGTAGAGGAACACCGCCGGGGTGGCGACCGCGGGGGAGACGTCCGCGACGGTCAGGGCGCCGATCAGGGCGACCTCGACCGGGCCGATGCCGCCCGGGGTGGGGATCGCCGAGCCGGCCGCGTTGGCGGTCAGGAAGACCACCGCGACGGCCGAGAAGGAGATGTCGCCGCCGAAGGCCTGCACCGAGAAGTCCAGGCAGGCGGTGAAGGACAGGGTCAGCAGCAGGATGCCGCCGAAGCCGGTGACCAGCTTGCTGGGCGTCTGCATCAGGTCGAGCATGCGCGGCACCACGCCGAAGAACAGCGAGCGCAGCCGGCCCAGCACGAAGCGGCGCAGCGGCGCGACCGCGGCCACCACCAGGGCGAGCACCGCGGCGGTCAGCACCCCGATGATCACCGCCCGGGAGGCGGAGAGGTCGCCGTTGGTCTGGCTGCCGGTGATCAGGCCGAAGCTGAACAGCAGCAGCAGGTGCCCGGCCAGGCCCGCGAGCTGGGAGGCGCCGACCGAGGCGACCGCCTGGCCGGGGCGGATGCCGGCCTTCTGCAGGTAGCGGGTGTTGAGCGCGATGCCGCCGATCGCGGCGGGGGCGACCAGCTTGACGAAGGAGCCGGCCAGCTGGGCGGCCACCGTGCGCCGGAACGGCAGCTTCTCGGGGACGAAGCCGGTCAGGCTCATCGAGGCGGCGACGTAGCTGAACGCGGCCGCCAGCAGGGCCGCCGCGGCCCAGGCCCAGTTCATCTGGGAGAGCTTGAGCTGGGCCGGCTTGATGGTGGTCAGCGCCAGGTAGGCGGCGAAGGTGAGCGCGATCACCATGATCAGGCTCTTCGGCTTCAGCCGTTCCAGCTTGGCGGGCTGCATCGGCGCCTCGGGGGCGATCTGCAGGATCTGGCCGCGGATCCGGCTGAGCAGGTCCTCGCCGGCCGCCGCGATGTCCTCCTCGGCCTGCTGCTGGGTGCGCTCGCCGGCCGCGACCTGCTCCAGCGCCCTGGCCCGGGCGGCGGTCTTGCGCTCCTTGGTGAGCTTGGCCAGGTCGACCCGGGTGGAGCGGCTCATCCCGACCGGCTGCAGCAGCGGCAGCGCCTGGGCGACCCGGTCGGCGCCGAGCACCGCGTTGGCGGTGGCGACGGCCCGCTCGGGGCCGATCCGCAGCGCGAAGGTGGTGAGCAGCTGGGCGACGTCGATGCGCAGGGTCAGGTCGGTGGCGGCGATGTCGCCGCCGGACAGGTTGACCAGGCAGGCGGTCCCGTCGTCCACCACCAGCAGCGACTCGCCGGTCAGCCGGCGGTGGGCGATCCGGCGCTCGTGCAGGGCGGCCACCGACTGCCACAGCGAGGCCATCACCCGGTCGGTGACCTCCTCGTCGGCGAGCTCGTCCAGGGTGCGGCCCTCGACGTTCTCGTACACCAGGATCGCGGCGTCCGGGCCCAGCTCGGAGGTGGCCACCAGCTGCGGCGCGCGGGCGCCCGAGGCGGCCGCCGCGTACGCGATCAGCGCCTCCTGCTCCAGCGCCTGGCGCAGCGACTGGGGGCTGCGGCGGACGGCCACCGAGCGCAGCCGCAGCCGGCGCCAGGCCCGGTAGAAGAAGCCGGAGGCCTGCTGCTCGCGGTCGATGATGTGGACGTCCAGCGGCGGGCCGTCCTGCTGGGTGACGTAGTAGCGGCGGGTGCCGCCGGGGGCGTCCGGGGCGCGGTGGGCGCCGTCCGGGGTGAACCCGACCTTGCGCAGGCCGATCATCAGGTGCTGGCCGGTGGGCCGGATGTTGGGGGAGCCGATCGCGTACAGCGTGCCGTAGGCGACGGACCAGCCGATCAGCACGGTGAGCAGCAGCGACAGCGGGGTGGTGTAGCCGCCGAGCAGCTCGGTGATCCCGCTGAAGACCACCACCACCCACAGGGCCACCCGCCAGCGCGGTCTGCTCGACATGCCGACGGCCGTCATGTAGGCGATCACCGGGGCGAGGTAGCCGTGCACCGGGTCGGTGAGGCTGCCGTTGCTGTCCAGCGGCAGCCTGGTCAGCGCCGTCCGGATGTGCTCGGAGGCGCCCTCGGCCACCCACCAGTCGATGCCCAGCGAGACGCCGTACGCGAGCACCGAGGCGAGCACGCCGTCGGCGACCCGCAGGCCGTCGCGTTTTATCAGCCGCTCGACGGCGAAGGCCAGCGGCACGGCGAGCACCGCGACGCTGGAGACCAGGCCGGTGATGGTGGACAGCACCGCGGAGAAGTGCGGCGCGTTGGTGGCGATGTCCTGCTCGATGCCGGTGGTGGTCGAGGTGGCGATGCCGGCCAGGACGAAGACCGCGACTATCCCGAAGACCCCGGCCAGGAAGCGGATCAGGTCGGACGGGCGGTGCGCGCGGGCGGCGAGCAGCGGCTCGTCGACGTCCAGGTGGGGGGCGTCCTCCAGCGGGTCGTGGTACTCGGCCCGCGGGGCCGGCGGCACCGGGGCGGGCGGTTCGGGGTGGGACGGCTCCGGGTTGGACGGCTCCAGGTCGTCCGGTTCCGGGCCGGACACGGGAGCGGGTCCGGCGGCCTGTGCCGGCGTGGGGGTCTTGATCGTCGGGTCCTTGATCAGGGAGACTTCCGGCGTCGGCCCGGGCACGGGCCGCCCTTCGGGCCCGTCACCGGAACCGGCCGGGGGCACGGCGGAGCCGGACTCGTCGGAGTCCCTGTCCACGCCCACGTCAGCCGTCCCGGTCATCTGGTCTTGTCCTCGTATCACCACTCACCGCCCCGAAGATGGTGGCATGCCCCGGCCCCCCGTGCTGGACAGGGGCCGGATCGGGCGCGGCGGGTCGTTCGTACGGGGCCGCACACGCGTCCCCGTGAGGAAGAATGCCGCAGGTGACGGACGTAACAGACGACGGCGTCCCGGACGCCCTACCACCGTTCGCCGAACTGGTGCTCGATCTGACCGAGCGGATTCCACCCGGCCGGGTGATGACCTACGGTGATGTCGCCGAGTACCTCGGCCAGGGCGGCCCCCGGCAGGTCGGCCGGGTGATGGCCCTGTACGGCGGCTCGGTGCCCTGGTGGCGGGTGATCCGCGCGGACGGGCGCCTCCTGCCCGGGCACGAGCACCGCGCCCTCGCCCACTACGGGGACGAGGGCACCCCGCTGCGCGAACTCGCCGACCCGCCCCGGGTCGACCTCGGGCGGGCCCGCTGGGACGGGACGGAGACTTCGGCGAAACCGCCACGCGGACGGGAATGACGGGGCAGGATCGTAGGCTCGATACGGGCGGGCCCCACCGGCCCGCCCCCGCCATGCCCCCGCACCACCCAGGACCGACGTTCGTGAGTTCCCCCTACCGGCTCGTGCGCAGCCCGCTCGTCCAGCCCGACCCGCCCGCGCTGGACGCCTACCAGCGCGCCGTGGTCGAGCACACCGGCGGCCCGCTGCTCGTCCTGGCCGGCCCGGGCACGGGCAAGACCACCACCCTCGTCGAGGCCGTCGCCCGGCGGATCCAGGACGGCACCGACCCCGAGCGGATCCTCGTCCTCACCTTCAGCCGCAAGGCCGCCATGGAACTGCGCGACCGGATGTCCGGCCGGCTCGGCAGCTCCGCCGCCGCCCCCCAGGCCACCACCTTCCACTCCTTCTGCTACGCCCTGCTGCGCGCCCACCAGGACCCGGAGGACTACGCCGAACCGCTGCGGCTGCTCTCCGGCCCCGAACAGGACGTGATGGTCCGCGAACTGCTGGCCGGCGGCGCCGAGGACGCCCGCGACGGCCGCGGCCGGATCGCCTGGCCGCTCGACCTGCGGGCCTGCCTGACCACCCGCGGCTTCGCCGACGAAGTCCGCGCCGTCCTCGCCCGCAGCCGCGAACTCGGCCTCGGCGAGGCCGAACTCGAACGCTTCGCCCAGGGCGTCCAGCGCCCCGACTGGGCCGCCGCCGCGCACTTCCTCGCCGACTACCTCGACGTGCTCGACCTGCGCGGCGTCCTCGACTACGCCGAACTCGTCCACCGCGCCGTCCTGCTCGCCGAACGCCCCGGCACCGGCGACGAACTGCGCCGGCGCTACGACGTCGTCTACGTCGACGAGTACCAGGACACCGACCCCTCCCAGGTCCGGCTGCTGCGCCAACTCGCCGGCGGCGGAGGCGACCTGGTCGCCGTCGGCGACCCCGACCAGTCGATCTACGCCTTCCGCGGCGCCGACATCAACGGCATCCTCGACTTCCCGCAGACCTTCCGCCACCCCGACGGCACCCCCGCCGAGGTCAAGGTGCTGCGGGTCTCCCGCCGCTCCGGCGCCGTCCTGCTCGCCGCCTCCCGGGAACTCGCCCGCCGGATGCCGATGGGCCGGCTGCCCGCCGACAAACTCGCCCAGCACCGCGCCCTGCTGCCCTCCCGCGAGGGCGGCCGGGCCGAGGTCTACACCTACCCCACCCCCGGCGCCGAACTCGACTCGATCGCCGACCTGCTGCGCCGCGCCCACCTGGAGGACGGCGTGCCCTGGGGCGAGATGGCCGTGCTGGTGCGGGCCGGCGCCCGCTCCATCCCCGGCGTGCGACGGGCCCTCGGCGCGGCCGGCGTCCCGCTGGAGATCGACGGCGACGACCTGCCGCTGCGCGAGGAACCCGCCGTCGCCCAGCTGCTGCTCGCCCTGCGGGCCTGCGCCGAGCAGGCCGCCCGCGACAAGCGCGACGACCAGGACGACCAAGACGGGCAGGACGGCCAGGACGCCGCCGGCCCGCCCCCCGCCGAACCCCTGACCGTCGAACTGGCCCACGCCCTGCTCACCGGCCCGCTCGGCGGCCTCGACGGCTCCGACCTGCGCCGCCTGGGCCGCGCCCTGCGCGAGGAGGAACGCGCCGCGCTGCGCACCGCCGCGGGCCCCGCCGCCGCCCCGCGCCCGGCCGGCGAACTCATCCGCGAAGCCCTCGCCGAACCCGAACGCCTGATCGCCCTCGACCCGGCCACCGCCCGCCGCGCCCGCGACCTCGGCACCCTGCTGCGCAAGGTCCGCGAACTGCTGGCCGGCGGCTGCACCGCCGAGGACGCCCTGTGGGAGCTCTGGGACGGCAGCCGCCGCTGGCGCGAACGCCTGGAGCGGGCCGCCCTGCGCGGCGGCGCCGCCGGCCGCAACGCCGACCGCGACCTGGACGCGCTGTGCGCCCTGTTCGAGACCGCCGCCCGCGCCGAGGAACAGGTCACCGGCCACCGCAGCGCCCTCGACCTGCTCGCCGAACTCGAAGCCCAGGACATCGCCGCCGACACCCTCACCGTGCGCACCGTCCGCCCTGAGGCCGTCCGGCTGATGACCGCCCACCGCTCCAAGGGCCTGGAGTGGCGCCTGGTCGTCGTCGGCGGCGTCCAGGACGGCCTCTGGCCCGACCTGCGCCGCCGCGGCTCGCTGCTGGAGGCCGACCGGATCGGCCGCGACGGCCTCGCCGAACCGCTCTCCCCGGCCGCCCTGCTCGGCGAGGAGCGCCGGCTCTTCTACGTCGCCGCCACCCGCGCCAAGGAACGGCTGATCGTCACCGCCGTCAAGGCGCCCGCCGACGACGGCGACGAACCCTCCCGCTTCCTGCGCGAGCTCTACCGCGAGGACGTCGACCCCAGGACCGGCCGCGTCGTGCGCCGCACCCCGCCGGTCACCGTCGAGGACGTCACCCACCGCCCGCGCCGCCCGCTGTCGGTCGCCGCCCTGGTCGCCGAACTGCGCGCCGTCACCGTCGACCCCGCCCGCTCGCCCGAACTGCGCCGCGCCGCCGCCGAACGCCTCGCCGTCCTGGCCACCGCCGCCGACCAGGACGGGCTGCCGCTGGTGCCCGCCGCCCACCCCGAACGCTGGTGGGGCCTGGACGACCCGACCGCCGCCCCCGAGCCGCTGCGCAGCGCCGACGCGCCCGTCCGGCTGTCCGGCAGCGGCCTGGAACAGCTGGAGAACTGCTCGCTGCAGTGGTTCCTGGACAAGGAGGTCAAGGCCCGGGCCCCCGGCACCGCCGCCCAGGGCTTCGGCAACGTGGTGCACGCCCTCGCCGACGAGGTCGGCTCCGGCCGCACCCCCGCCGACCTCGCCGTCCTGATGGCCCGCCTGGACACCGTCTGGGACGCCCTCGCCTTCGACGCCCCCTGGAAGTCCCACCAGGAGAAGACCGAGGCCCGCACCGCCCTGGAGCGCTTCCTCAACTGGCACGTCCTGGAACGCGGCCGCGACCTGGTCGCCACCGAGCACGGCTTCGACGTCACCCTCGACGTCGGCGGCGTCTCGGTGCGCATCCGCGGCTCGATGGACCGGGTCGAGAAGGACCGGGCCGGACGCGCCTACGTGGTCGACTTCAAGACCGGCAAGCAGATCCCCACCGACAAGTCGCTGCCCGAGCACAAGCAGCTCGCCGTCTACCAGCTCGCCGTCCGGGCCGGCGCCCTCAACGAGCTGCCCGGCTTCACCGAGCACCCCCCGGCCACCGGCGGCGCCGAACTCGTCCACCTGCGCGAGGCCGCCGCCAAGGCCGACCCGGACGCCCCCAAGGTGCAGCGCCAGGAACCGCCCGAGGGCGAACCGTGGATCGAGAACCTGCTCGCCGACGCGGCCGGCAAGGTCCTCGCCGAACGCTTCGTCCCGCAGACCGGCGGCGGCTGCGACCGCTGCTCCTTCCGCCGCAGCTGCTCCGCCCAGCGTGACGGGGGGCAGCTCGTGGAGTGAAGCCTGTCCGTCGCTCCGGTTACGGTTGCAGGGTGACCGCCGTGCTCAGCCATCCCGACCAGCTCAAGGAGCTGCTGGGCATCCCGTTCAACCGGGAGCAGATGGCGGCCATCGGCGCCCCCCTCGCCCCGGCCGTGATCGTGGCCGGCGCCGGCTCCGGCAAGACCACCGTGATGGCCGCCCGGGTGGTCTGGCTGGTCGGCTCCGGCGCCGTACGCCCCGAGGAGGTGCTCGGCCTCACCTTCACCAACAAGGCCGCCGGCGAACTCGCCGAACGCGTCCGCACCGCCCTGCTGAGGGCCGGCGTCGCCGACCGGGACGAGGCCGAACCGCTCGGTGAACCCGAGATCTCCACCTACCACGCCTTCGCCGGCCGCCTGCTCAAGGAACACGGCCTGCGGATCGGCATCGAACCCGACGTCCGGCTGCTCGCCGACGCCACCCGCTTCCAGCTCGCCGCCAAGGTGCTGCGCACCGCCCGCGGCCCCTTCCCCGCCCTCACCGGCACCTTCGCCAACCTGGTCGCCGACCTGACCGCCCTGGACGGCGAACTCGCCGAGCACCTGGTCGAACCCGCCACCCTGCGCGCCCACGACGAGGAACTGCTCGACACCCTCGCCGGCGTCAAGCTCACCAACGACGACCTGCGGGCCGTCCCCGCCACCGCCCGCGCCCGGCTGGAACTGCTGCGCCTGGTCGAGGACTACCGCCGCCGCAAGCGGGCCGCCGGACTGATGGACTTCGGCGACCAGATAGCCGCCGCCGCCCGCCTCGCCCAGCAGCGCCCCGAGGTCGGCGAACTGCTCCGCGGCCAGTTCCGGGTCGTCCTGCTGGACGAGTACCAGGACACCTCGGTCGCCCAGCGCCTGATGCTGGCCGGCCTGTTCGGCGCGGGCCCGGACCAGCCCGGCCCGGGCCACCCGGTCACCGCCGTCGGCGACCCCTGCCAGGCCATCTACGGCTGGCGCGGCGCCTCCGTCGCCAACCTCGACGACTTCCCCCGGCACTTCCCGAAGGCCGACGGCCGCCCCGCCGACCGCTACGCGCTCAGCGAGAACCGCCGCAGCGGCGGCCGGCTGCTCGCCTTCGCCAACGAGCTCGCCGCCCCGCTGCGCGCCGTGCACGAGGGCGTCGAGGCGCTGCGCCCGGCCCCCGGCGCCGAACTCGACGGCTTCGTGCGGGCCGCGCTGCTGCCCACCCACGCCGAGGAGGTCGACTGGCTCGCCGACTCGATCGCCCACCTGGTGCGCACCGGCACCGCGCCCGGCCGGATCGCCGTCCTGTGCCGGGGCGGCGCGGCCTTCCCGGACATCCACGCCGCGCTGGTCGCCCGCGAGGTGCCGGTCGAGGTGGTCGGCCTCGGCGGGCTGCTGCAACTGCCCGAGGTGGCCGACCTGGTGGCGGTCTGCGAGGTGCTCCAGGACCCGACCGCCAACGCCGCCCTGGTGCGGCTGCTGATCGGCCCGCGCTGGCGGATCGGCCCGCGCGACCTCGCCCTGCTCGGCCGCCGCGCCGCCGAACTGGTGCGCACCGAACGGCCCGAGGGCGTGGAGGCGCTGGCCGCGGCCGTCGCCGAGGCCGACCCCACCGAGGTGGTCTCGCTGGCCGACGCGCTGGAGACCTTCCTCGACTCCGAGAAGAGCGACGACGACCTGCCGTTCTCCGCCGAGGCCCGGGTGCGCTTCGCCCGGCTCGCCGCCGAACTGCGCGACCTGCGCCGCTCGCTCGCCGACCCGCTGATGGACGTGCTGCACCGGGTGCTCACCGTCACCGGCCTGGAGGTCGAACTCGCCGCCTCCCCGCAGGCGCTGGCCGCCCGCCGGCGGGAGACCCTGCACGCCTTCCTGGACGTCGCCGCCTCCTTCGCCGATCTGGACGGCGACCCGGGCCTGGCCGCCTTCCTCGGCTTCCTGCGCGCCGCCCAGGAGTACGAGCGCGGCCTGGACAGCAGCCTGCCCGGCGGCGAGGACACCGTGAAGGTGCTCACCGCCCACAAGTCCAAGGGCCTGGAGTGGGACGTGGTGGCCGTCCCCGGTCTGGTCAAGGGCGCCTTCCCGTCCGGCACCGCGCGCGAACGCTGGACCAGCACCAAGCGGGTGCTCCCGCACGCGCTGCGCGGTGACGCCGCCACCCTGCCCGACGTGCGCGGCGGCTGGAACGCCAAGTCCATGGCCGCGTTCCGCAAGGAGCTGGCCGAGCACTCCGGCACCGAGGAACTGCGGCTCGGCTACGTCGCGTTCACCCGCCCCCGGTCGCTGCTGCTGGCCTCCGGGCACTGGTGGGGACCGAGCCAGAAGAGCGTCCGCGGCCCGTCCGTCTTCCTGGAGCAGCTGCGCGCCCACTGCGAGCAGCCCGGCGCCGGCGAGGTCGAGCACTGGGCCGGGCGGCCGGAGCAGGGCGCCGAGAACCCGGCGCTGGCCGCCGCCGTCGAACGCCCCTGGCCGCTGCCGCTGGACCCGGCCGCCCAGCACGCCCGCCGACGGGTCGCCGAGGTGGTGCGCGCCCGCCTGGCCGGATCGCCCGCCCCCGAACCGGAGCCGATGGCCGCCGAGGACCAGCGCCAGGTCGCCTCCTGGGACCGCGACCTGACCGCGCTGCTCGGCGAGTTGGAGCGCTCCCGGCGCACCGCCCGCGAGGTGCCGCTGCCGCCCGCGCTGTCCGCCACCCAACTGCTGCGGCTGGCCGCCGATCCGGACGGCTTCGCGCACGACCTGGCCCGCCCGATGCCGCGCCCCCCGCAGCCCGCCGCCCGGCGCGGCACCCGCTTCCACGCCTGGGTGCAGTCCCGGATCGAGCCGCTGCTGCTGATCGAACCCGGCGCGCTGCCCGGCGCCGACGACGACGGCATCGAGGACGAGCAGGACCTGGAACGGCTCAAGGAGGCGTTCCTGCGCACCCCGTACGCCCACCGCCGGCCGCACCGGGTCGAGGCGCCGTTCCAACTGGTGCTCGCGGGGCGGGTGGTGCGCGGCCGGATCGACGCGGTCTACCGCGAGGGTGACGGGCTGACGGAATCCGGTGGTGCGTCACGCTACGAAGTGGTGGACTGGAAGACCCATCGGGAGGAGACCGCCGACCCGTTGCAGCTCGCGGTCTACCGGCTGGCCTGGGCCGAGCAGGCGGGCGTTGATCCCGAGCAGGTCACGGCGTCGTTCCTGTACGTCCGCAGCGGACGGATCGTGCGTCCGGCAGGACTTCCCGGCCGAAAAGAGTTGGAACGGCTCCTGATCGGGAACAGTGACTAATGAGTCACCCAGAGCACCCAAGTCATCGCGCCGACGCCCGAAACCTGTGCGTCGTGCACGTTTCGCGCCTATTGTGGGGTCGGTAACCGGTCAACCCCCGTGCTCCGGCCGCCAGCGAGGCCCGCATTCCCTAACCCTCAGTCATCGCCGCAGGTGCCCACGGCACCGGCGTCTTCTGCTGGAGAGACCGACGTTGAGCGCGACCGGATGGATCAGAGAGCGGTTCACCGGGCCGACCCCGGGACGACCCGCTCCGGGCACGACCGGCACCTGGCCGAGGACGGCGCTCGCGCTGCCCTTCATCGGCATGGCGCTGATCGTCGCCCTCGACTTCCTCAGCGGCACCGAGGTGACGGTCGAACCCGCCCTCACCGCCGTACCCGCGCTGGCCGCCGTGGTCAGCCACCGCACCTGGTACCCGCTCGCCATCGGCCTGTGCACCGAGGCGGCGGCCTTCCTGATGGCCTTCCGCAGCGATTCCCTCGGCGAGTCCGTGCACGCCGCCAGCGTGATCGCGATCCTGCTGGTCGCCACGATCGGCTGGGTCAGCGCCACCCTGCGGCTGCGTCAGGAACGCGCCCTGGCCGACGCCCAACTGGTCGCCTCGATCGCCCGCCGGGTGCTGCTGCGGCCCGTCCCCGAACGGGTCGGCAGCGTGCGCGCCGCCGTCCACTACGAGGCCGCCGCCGCCCATGCCCGGATCGGCGGCGACCTGTACGAGGTCGTCAACACCCGGCACGGCGTCCGGGCCGTGGTCGGCGACGTGCGCGGCAAGGGCCTCGGCGCGGTCGAGACCGCCGCCGCCGTGCTCGGCGCCTTCCGCGAGGCCGCCCACCAGGAACCCGCCCTCGACCGGGTGGCCGGCTGGCTGGCCGTCAGCCTCGACCGCGCCCTGCACGAGAACGAGCACCCGGGCGTGGAGGAGGAGTTCGTCACCCTCGTGCTGATCGGCGTCGGGCCGGACGGCACCGCCGAACTCGTCAACTGCGGCCACCCGGCGCCGCTGCTGCTCCGCGGCGGCGCCGTCCACCCGCTCGAACTCGCCGAGACCGTACCGCCGTTGGGCGTCCTCGACCCGGCCGACGTACGCCCCCCGGTGCACCGGGTGCCGCTGCACGGCGGCGACCGGATCCTGCTGTTCACCGACGGGGTGATCGAGGCCCGCAACCGCTCCGGCGCCTTCTACCCGCTCGCCGAACGCTTCCCGTGCTGCGCCGACGGCCGCCCCGCGGACGTCCTCCAGCGCCTGCACGAGGACGTGGTGCGCCATGTCGGCCGCCAACTCGGCGACGACGCGGCGATGCTGCTCCTGCAGTACGACCCGACCCCGCCCGCCATCGCCCATCTGCCCCAGCAGGCCGGTGTCCTGACGAACCGCTAGCCGCTGAGACCGGTCGGCGTCACAGCGACACCCGGACCAGCAGCGGCCGGTGGTCCGACACCCCGGCGTGCGGCGCCGCCGCCGGGCCCACCGCCGCGCGCGGCACCCCCACCGCCAGCACGTGGTCGAACTGCACCGCCGGCCGGTGCGCGGGGTAGGTCGGCGTCCGCGCCAGGTCGTACCAGCCCTGCAGCCGGGCCCGCGGCTCGCGCACCCGCCGCCGGCGCGGCTCCGCCAGCACCGGCCGGGCCCGCCGGGCCGCCCGCAGCTCCCGCACCCGCGCCCGCGGCGCGGTGCGCTCCAGCGCCGTCGCCCCGCCCAGCACCGTGCGCGGCACCGCGCCGATCAGGTTGAAGTCCCCCAGCACCAGGTAGGGCTGCGGCAGGTCGGCGATCCAGCGCCGGATCCCGGCCAGCTGCGCCATGTTCCAGCCCGGCACGAAGGACAGGTGCGCGGCCACCACGGTGAACGGCCCGCGCTCGCCCTCCAGCACCGCCGCCAGCGCCGCCCGCGGCTCGTCCGGCACCGGGGTCAGCCCGCGCCGCCCGGCCACCCGCAGCGGCAGCCCGAACGGCGCCGGGGCGAACCGCCGGGCCCGCCAGTGCCGCACCGGCAGCCGGGTCAGCAGCGCCGTCCCGTACGAGGGCGGGGCGTCGTCGCCCACCTCGCCCGGCCCGTACACCCGCAGCCCGCTCGGCCCGGACGGCTCCGGCACCCAGCCGGCCACCGGCGCGGGGCGCCCGTGCAGCGCGGCGGCGAAGCGCCAGTCGGTCGCGCCCATCGCCGCGGCCGCCACCGCCGCCTGGTCGGTGCCGCCCGAGCGCGGCTGGTGCCGGTCCACCTCCTGGAGGGCCAGCACGTCGGCGTCCAGCGCGGCCACCGCCTGCGCCAACGGCGCGCCCGGGTCCGCCGGGTAGGGCCGCGGTGCCCCGTCCGGGCCGAGCGGCTGACCGTGCAACAGATTGAAGGTGGCGATGCGCAGCTGGCTCACACCGCACGACGGTACCGGAGGACGCGCGGCTTGAGGCCGTCGGGCATACCGGGTATACATACTGAGTATGTCCATCCGCCACGGTCTGCTCGCCCTGCTCGACCAGGGCCCCCGCTACGGCTACCAGCTGCGCACCGAGTTCGAGGCGCGCACCGGCGCCACCTGGCCGCTCAACGTCGGGCAGGTCTACACCACCCTGTCCCGACTGGAGCGCGACGGCCTGGTCGAGCCCGCCGGTGAGGACGAGGAGGGCCACCAGTTCTACGCCGCCACCGACGCCGGCCGCAGCGAACTGCGGTCCTGGTTCGACACCCCGGTGCCCCGGACCAACCCCCCGCGCGACGAACTGGCGATCAAACTCGCCATGGCGGTGACCGTCCCCGGGGTCGACGTCTCCGCCGTCGTCCAGGGCCAGCGCCGGCACAGCATCAAGGCCCTCCAGGACTACACCCGGCTCAAGGGCCGCGCCCTGGCCGGCGAGACCAGACCCGGCACGGTGCCCTCCGAGAGCAACGAACTCGCCTGGCTGCTCGTCCTCGACCAGCTGATCTTCCAGACCGAGGCCGAGATCCGCTGGCTCGACCACTGCGAGACCCGGCTCGCCCAACAGGCCGAACTCCAGCAGGCCCGCGCCGCCGAGGCCGCCCGCGACGGCGCCGCGAAACCCAAGCGGCTCGGCCGCCGCAGCAACGCCTGACCCGCACCCCGCAGGCCCGGCAGGGCACCGCGGGACCCGCACCCGGCCGCCACCGGCCGCGCTCGGACCCACACCGGCCGCCATCGGCCACCCGAACCGCCCGCCGCCGCGACCGCGCCACCGCACCCGGTCGGCCCCGCGGCGCCGCACCCGTACCCAGCACTGAGGGGGGAACCGTGTCCCACACCCAACAGCCCCGGCAGACACCCGTGTTGCACCTGGAGAACGTCACCCGCGTCCACGGCCAGGGGGCCGCCGAGGTCCAGGCCCTGCGCGGCGTCGACCTCAAGGTCCACCCCGGCGAGTTCGTCGCCGTCATGGGCCCGTCCGGCTCCGGCAAGTCGACCCTGCTCACCCTCGCCGGCGGCCTCGACACCCCGACCACCGGACAGGTCCTGGTCGAGGGCGTCGCCATCGGCGGACTCGCCCGCAAGAAGCTCGCCCAGGTCCGCCGCCGCTCCGTCGGCTACGTCTTCCAGGACTACAACCTGATCCCGGCCCTCACCGCCGCCGAGAACATCTCGCTGCCGCGCGAACTCGACGGCCTGTCCGCCCGCGCCGCCCGCCGCGAAGCCCTCGCCGCCCTGGAGGAACTCGGCATCCCCGAGCTCGCCGACCGCTTCCCCGACGACATGTCCGGCGGCCAGCAGCAGCGCGTCGCCATCGCCCGCGCCCTGATCGGCGACCGCCGCCTCGTCCTCGCGGACGAACCCACCGGCGCCCTCGACTCCACCACCGGCGAGGCCGTCCTCGCCGTGCTGCGCGCCCGCTGCGACGCCGGCGCCGCCGCGATGATGGTCACCCACGAGGCCCGGCACGCCGCCTGGGCCGACCGCGTGGTGTTCCTGCGCGACGGCCGGATGGTCGACGAGTCCGTCAGCCAGGACGCCGCCAGCCTGCTCGTCACCGCCGCCACCAACAGCGCGAAGGTGGACGAGTGAAGCTCAGCGCCTGGCGGGTCGCCCTGCGCATCGCCCGCCGTGACGCCCTGCGTGCCAAGGGCCGCAGCGCCCTGGTGATCGCCATGGTCGCCCTGCCCGTCCTCGGCGTCACCGGCGCCGACGTGTTCTACCGCAGCTCCACCCTCGAACCCGCCGAACGCGTCGTGCGGATCATGGGCCGGGCCGACGCCGAGATCGACCTGAACGAACGCGGCTCCACCGTCAAGCAGGCCCCCAACCCCGACGACGGCACCCTCACCGACAACCCCAAGTACACGGCCAAGGACGGCGCCGCCCCCGTCTACAACCCCGCCCAGCAGCGCTCCCTCGACACCGAACCGCTCAAGCTGGTCCAAGAGCTGCTCCCGCCCGGCGCCACGCTGATACCCGAACACACCGGTCCCAGCACCGCCGCCAGCAGCACCGAGGGACTGCTCACCACCCAGACCAGCGAAGCCGACCTGACCGACCCGATCTGGAACGGCCGGGTCGACCTGGTCCAGGGCCGCGCCCCCGCCGACGACCACGAGGTCGCCGTCACCCGCGAGTTCCTCAACCGCTCCGGCCTCAAGGTCGGCGACCGCACCACCGTGCGCGGACTGGAATCCACCCCCTTCACCATCACCGGCGCCGTCGAGCACCCCGGCGACCTCAAGAGCACCGAACTCATCGCCCGCCCCGGCGCCCTGGTCGCACCACTCGCCGCCGGCCAGGGCCGCAACCCGGCCGCCGACCCCGGCCAGGGCGAGGGCCGCACCACCGCCGCCAACCAGGGCCGCAACCCCGCCGCGACCCCCGACACCGCCACCCGCTGGCTGGTCAAGCTCCCCGCCGGCACCACCCTCGACTGGGCCAAGGTCACCGAGTTCAACGGCTACGGCTTCACCGTCGCCTCCCGCACCGTCCTGCTCGACCCGCCCGCCCGCGCCGACGTCCCCTACTACGTCGAAGTGGACAAGCGCTTCGGCGGCTCCGGGACCTCCTTCTTCGACCGCACCTCCGTCGTCATCCTCGCCACCGTCGCCGGCATGGCCCTGCTGGAGATCGTGCTCCTCGCGGGCCCCGCCTTCGCCGTCGGGGCCCGGCGCTCCCGGCGGCAGCTCGGCCTGCTCGCCGCGGCCGGCGGTGACCGCGGCAACGTCCGCGCGGTCGTCCTCGGCGGCGGCATCGTCCTCGGCGTCACCGGCGCCGCCATCGGACTGGCCCTCGGCGTCGCCCTGGTCGCCCTGCTGCGCACCCAGGCCGAGGACTACGCCGGCCAGCGCTTCGGCCACTTCAACCTGCAGCCCCTCGACCTGCTCGGCGTGCTCCTGGTCGGCCTGGTCACCGGACTGCTCGCCGCCGTCGTCCCCGCCGTCCAGGCCTCCCGCCAGGACGTCGTCTCCGCGCTCACCGGCCGCGACTCGCTCAAGCCCCCGAGCCGCAAGCTCGCCCTGCTCGGCCTGCTGATGCTCGCCGGAGGCACCGCCCTCGCCCTGCTCGGCGCCACCAGCGGCTTCGCCAGCCGCAGCCTCGCCGTCCTCGGCGGCTCCGCCGTCGCCGAACTCGGCATGGTCGCCCTCACCCCGTACCTGGTCGGCCTGTTCGGCAAGCTCGGCCGCTGGCTCTCGCTCGGCCCCCGGCTCGCCCTGCGCGACTCCGTCCGCCACCGCGGCCGCACCGCACCCGCCGTCGCCGCCGTGATGGCCGCCGTCGCCGGCTCCGTCGCGGTCAGCATCTACCTGGCCAGCTACGACGACCAGCAGCGCCGCGAGTACGTCGCCTCCGGCCCCGCCGGAGCCGTCATGCTCGGCGGCTGGATGTCCGACACCGACAGCAAGCTGCTGCCCCAGCTGCGCGACACCGTCGAACGCACCATGCCGAACATCGGCCCGCGCGCCGACGTCTCCCGGGTCACCTACAAGGGCGACTGCTCCGGCGGGGCGCCCTGCGGCTTCGTCCAGATCGAACTCCCCAAGGAACTGCGCTGCCCCGCCTTCGACGGCGACCCGGCGCGCTCCGAGGAGGAGATCACCCGGATGATGAAGGCCGACCAGCGCTGCCAGACCCACTCGCGCGGGGGCAACCACTTCAGCTCCCTCACGGTCGGCGACGCCACCCTGCTGCACAACCTGTTCGGCGTCACCGACCCGGCCATCGGCCAGGCCCTCGCCGCGGGCAAGGCCGTCGTCTTCGACCCCCGCTACATCAAGGACGGCAAGGTCATCGTCGAGACCGACGACCCGGTCGACTACAACGCGCCCAGCGCCACCAGGCCCAAGCAGGTGCGCACCGAGCACGCCGTCGACGCCGTCCTCGCGTCCGCCACCGTCCCGGCCTCCGGCCAGGCCGTGCTCAGCCCGGACACCGCCACCCGGCTCGGCCTGGGCACCCGCCCGGCCGGCTCGGTCTGGCTGCCCGAGAGCGCGCCCACCGACGGCGCCGAGCAGAAGACCAACGGCGCGCTGTCCAAGGTCAGCGAGCAGGTCCGGTTCACGGTCGAGCGCGGCTACCAGTCCCGGGCCGGCCTGATCGGCCTCGGCCTGTCCGGCTTCGCCGCCCTGGTCGCCCTCGGCGCCGCCGGCATCGCCACCGGACTGGCCGCCGCCGACTCCCAGCGCGACCTGACCACCCTCGCCGCGGTCGGCGCCGAACCGCGCATCCGGCGCTCGCTCTCCGGCTTCCAGTGCGGGGTGATCGCCGCCATGGGGACCGTGCTCGGCGCCGTCTGCGGCGTCCTGCCGGCGGTGGCCCTGCGCAAGGTCCAGGGCCAGGCGGCCAGCTTCCCCGGGATGTCCCCGGAGGAGATCGCCGTGAAGTCGTCCGTGGTCTTCCCCTGGCCCACCGTCGCCGCCACCGTCGTGGTGCTGCCGCTGATCGCGGCGGGCCTGGCCGCGCTGCTCACCCGCTCGCGGATCTCGCTGCTGCGCCGTACCGGCTGAGCCGCACCGGCACCCCCGGCACCCCCGCCCGCCGTTCCGCGGTGGCGGGGGTGCCGGCCGTCGGCTGGCGGTGGCGGTGGCGGGACGCGGGACGTTGCCGGAGGTCGGCGGGGGTGGCGGAGGTCCGCGGGGGTGATGGAGGTTACAGCCCCGACCGCGCCCGGCAAGCGGACGGCCGGGGCGGGCACCCGCACGGGCGAACTACAGTCGTCGGTATGACGAGAACCCCGGACAGCGCCGTCCGCTCCTTCATCGGCCGCCACCAGGCCGCCTTCCTCGCCGACCTGGGCGAATGGCTGGCCATCCCGTCGGTCTCCGCCGACCCGGAGCGGGCCGGCGACGTGCGCCGCTCCGCCGACTGGCTGGCCGCCAAGCTGCGCGACACCGGCTTCCCGGTGGCCGAGGTGTGGGAGACCGACGGGCTGCCGGCGGTGTTCGCCGAGTGGCCGTCCGGGGACCCGTCCGCGCCGACCGTCCTCGTCTACGGGCACCACGACGTGCAGCCCGCCGCCAAGGAGGACGGCTGGGACACCGAGCCGTTCACCCCCACCGTGGTCGACGGCCGGCTGTACGCGCGCGGCGCGGCCGACGACAAGGGCCAGGTGTTCTTCCACACCCTCGGCGTGCGCGCCCACCTGGACGCCACCGGCCGCACCGCGCCGGCCGTCAACCTCAAGCTGCTGGTCGAGGGCGAGGAGGAGTCCGGCTCGCCGAACTTCGCCGACCTGGTCCGGCGCGAGGCCGCCCGACTGGCCGCCGACGTGGTCGTCATCTCCGACACCGGCATGTGGTCCGAGACCACGCCGACCGTGTGCACCGGCATGCGCGGCCTCGCCGACGCCCAGCTCGACCTGTACGGGCCGGACACCGACATCCACTCCGGCTCCTTCGGCGGCGCCGTCCCCAACCCGGCCCAGGTCGCGGCCGAGCTGGCCGCCGGCCTGCACGACGCCGACCGCCGGGTCGCCATCCCGGGCTTCTACGACGGGGTCGTGGAGCTCACCGAGCGCGAGCGCGAACTCTTCGCCGAACTGCCCTTCGATGAGGCGCAGTGGCTGCGCGTCGCCAAGTCGTACGGCACCCGCGGCGAGGCCGGGTACTCCACCCTGGAGCGGGTCTGGGCCCGGCCGACCGCCGAGGTCAACGGCATCTGGGGCGGCTACACCGGCCCCGGCGGAAAGACCATCGTGCCGTCCTCGGCCCACCTCAAGCTGTCCTTCCGGCTGGTCGCCGGGCAGGAGGTGGAGCAGGTCCGCGAGGCGGTCCGGGCCTGGATCGCCGAGCGGGTCCCCGAGGGCGTCCGGTACGAGCTGGTCTTCCCGGGGGTCACCCGGCCCTGCCTGACCCCGCTGGACCACCCGGCGCTGGAGTCCGTCGTCCGCGCGATGGGCCGGGCCTTCGAGCAGAAGATCCTCTTCACCCGCGAGGGCGGCTCCGGCCCCGCGGCCGACCTGCAGGACGTGCTCGGCGCGCCGGTGCTGTTCCTCGGCGTCTCGGTGCCCTCGGACGGCTGGCACTCGGTCAACGAGAAGGTCGAACTGGACCTGCTGGCCAAGGGCGTCGAGACCGCCGCCTACCTGTGGGGCGACCTGGCCGAGAACTTCCGGCCCGGCGCGTGAGCGGGCTTCCGAGCCCGTTCTCGCGCCCGCTTTCGCACCATGGCAGTCAGATCACTCATCCGGATGATTCACCACGTGGGGATGGAACGACGTGAGCACCGTGCCTGAGACCGAGCGTCCGCGGGCCCTGGCCCTCGCCAGGGCCGGGGTGGACCGGGCGGCCGAGCACCGGTTCGACGAGCCCTGGCTGGCGGCCGCCTGGAGCCACCCCACCACCCGGGTGCTGCCGATCGCCGGCGGCGAGGCCTTCGTGGTCGACACCGCCGAGGGCACCGAACTCGTCCTGCTGCCCTCCTTCGAGGCGCCGCAGACCGGGGACCGCTACTTCCTCGGCACCGACCAGGACGGCGTCTCCTACTTCGCGCTGGCCGGCGAGAGCCTGCCCGGCCGGCTGGACGGCGACGCCCGCCCGGCCGGACTGCGCGAGGTCGGCGCGCTGCTGTCCGACCGCGACGCCGGGCTGCTGGTGCACGCCGTCGCCCTGGAGCACTGGCACCGGCTGCACAGCTTCTGCTCGCGCTGCGGCCACCCGACCGAGAAGGCCGGCGCCGGGCACGTGCGGCGCTGCACCTCCTGCGCGGCCGAGCACTACCCGCGCACCGACCCGGCGGTGATCATGGTGATCACCGACGAGCAGGACCGCTGCCTGCTCGGCCGCCAGGCGCTCTGGCCGGAGGGCCGCTGGTCCACCCTGGCCGGCTTCGTCGAGCCGGGGGAGTCGATCGAGCAGGCGGTCGCCCGCGAGGTGCAGGAGGAGGCGGGGGTGCGGGTCGGCGAGGTCCGCTACGTCGCCAGCCAGCCCTGGCCGTTCCCGTCCAGCCTGATGCTCGGTTTCACCGGCAAGGCGGTGCCCGGCGGCACCGAGATCACCGTGGACGGCGAGGAACTGGCCGAGGCGCGCTGGTTCTCCCGCGAGGAACTGCGGGCCGGGATGGAGGCCGGCGAGATCCTGCCGCCCTCCGGCATCTCGATCGCCCGCCACCTGGTCGAACTCTGGTACGGCGAGCCGCTGCCCGCGGCGGCGCGCTGGTAATCCTGTACGAATTTCCCGGCCGATCCGGACGTTTCCCGGCCGGTTCGGGCGGCTCCGCGACATCGGGGGCGCGTGGTTTATGCCGCGCGCCCCCGAATTCCTTTCCAAGCCCTTCCCGAACCCCTCACGACCGGCTGTTCGTGGCCGGACGGGCCAGTTCTGCTAGCGCAGCGCACCCCGGAACCCCCACCGCCGACCCGCCCGGACGACATTGCCGGAAACGGCTGAAACCGTGTCACCGCGCTCGCTACATTCACTCGGGTGACAATCCCCCGGGGCACCGCCCAATCCCCCAAATACCAGCGCCTCGCCGCCGACCTGCGCCGCCGGATCGCCGAGGGCGAGTTCACCGCCGACGCCGCCCTGCCGGTCGAGAGCGAACTGGAACGCCAGTACGGCGTCGCCCGCAACACCGTCCGGCTCGCCGTCGACGTCCTGGTCAACGAAGGCCGCCTGGTCCGCCTCCAGGGCAAGGGCACCTACCTGCGCGAACACCCCGTGCTCGACCACCGCGCCTACGGGCCGACCCTGCCCCCCGCACCGCGCGACTGCCTCGCCGCACCCGCCGCCGTCTACCTCGGCGAAGCCGCCGACGCCGGACGCGAACTCAGCACCGACTTCGAGATGATGATCGTCCGGGCCCGGGTGGACATCGCCGAACGCCTCGGACTGCGCCCCGGCGAGGCCATCGTCGTCCGCCGCCAGCTGCGCCTGCTCGACCGGGAGCCGTACTCCATCGAGGAGAGCCACTACCGGGCCGGACTCGCCGCCGGCACCCCGCTGATGGAACCCGACCCCGTCGACGGCGGCGACGAAGCCGTCCTCGCCACCCTCGGCCGCACCGAGATCGGGGCCGTCGACCACCTCGTCGCCCGGATGCCCGGCCCCGAGGAGGCCCAGTGGTTCCAGGGCGGCCCCGGCGTCCCGCTGGTGGTCCAGACCCGGGTCACCTACGACCGGCGCGGCCCCGTCCGGGTCATCGAGACCCGCTACTCCGCCGACCGCAGCCGGCTCGTCTACGGCATCGGCGACCTCGGCGCGCGCACCACCCTGCCCGCCCCCGCCACCCCCGTGGACCCCGCCCGGGCCGACGCGCCGTGAGGCACGCCGACCCCGTACCGTCGCGTCAGGCCGCCAGGGCCTTCTTGACCTGGATCAGGCTCGGGTTGGTCATCACGACCTGCTCGCCGCCGCCCACCGGCTGGACCAGCACCGTCGGCACCGTCTGGTTGCCGCCGTTCACCGACTCGACGAACGCCGCCGACGCCGGGTCCTCCTCGATGTTGATCTCGGTGTAGCCGATGCCTTCACGGTCCAGCTGGCTCTTGAGCCGGTTGCAGTAACCACACCAGGTCGTGCTGTACATCGTCACGGTGCCGGACATCGAGGGGGCTCCTTCGGAAGAGGGGTTCGTACGTTCTCACAGCCGCAACGTCCACCGCGCGGCAGGCATTCCGGCATGCCGTCGGAAGGTTCGAGCCGCGACCGGGCAGCACTTCGGACCACGGTCGGACGGTCCTTCCGGACACGGTCGGGCAGCCCCTGCGGGGCGTGGTCGGACAGCATGCGGAGCGATCATCCTGCGATCACACCGGGCCTGTGGACAACCCCGCCCCGGTTGTCCGCCCGGGCTGAGAGGATGGAACGCATGCAGGAAGACCTCTTGAGCGGCAGCCCGTACGACGGTCCCCACGGCTCCCCCTGGGCCGACCCCGTCGCCGCCACCGGCCCCGACGCCGTGCTCGCCGGGCTCGACCCCGAACAGCGCGCCGTGGCCACCGCCCTGCACGGCCCGGTCTGCGTCCTCGCCGGCGCCGGAACCGGCAAGACCCGCGCCATCACCCACCGCATCGCCTACGGCGTGCGCAGCGGCGTCTACCACCCGGCCCAGGTCCTCGCCGTCACCTTCACCGCCCGCGCCGCCGGCGAGATGCGCGGCCGACTGCGCCAGCTCGGCGCCGAGGGCGTCCAGGCCCGCACCTTCCACTCCGCCGCCCTGCGCCAGCTCCAGTACTTCTGGCCCCGCGCCGTCGGCGGCCCGGTGCCCCAGCTCCTCGAACGCAAGGTCCAGCTCGTCGCCGAAGCCGCCGGCCGCTGCGGGCTGCGCGTCCAGCGCACCGAACTGCGCGACCTCACCGCCGAGATCGAATGGGCCAAGGTCACCCAGACCGCTCCCGAGGACTACCCCGCCGCCGTCGCCAAGTCCGGCCGCGAAGCCCCCCGCGACCCCGCCGAGACGGCCCAGGTCTACCGCGTCTACGAGGAGACCAAGACCCGCCGCGGCAGCATCGACTTCGAGGACGTCCTACTCCTCACCGCCGCCATCCTGGAGGACCGCCCGGACATCGCCGAGCAGGTCCGCAGCCAGTACCGGCACTTCACCGTCGACGAGTACCAGGACGTCTCCCCGCTCCAGCAGCGCCTGCTCGACCAGTGGACCGGCCCCGACGGCGGCGCCAGCCTCTGCGTCGTCGGCGACGCCAGCCAGACCATCTACTCCTTCACCGGCGCCACCCCCGACTACCTGCTCAACTTCCGCAGCCGCCACGCCCAGGCCACCGTGGTCAAGCTCGTCCGCGACTACCGCTCCACCCCCCAGGTCGTCCACCTCGCCAACGGACTCCTCGCCCAGGCCCGCGGCGAGGCCGCCCGGCACCGCCTCGAACTCGTCTCCCAGCGCGAGGCCGGCCCCGAACCGGTCTACACCGAGTACGAGGACGAACCCACCGAGGCCGAGACCACCGCCCGCCGGATCAAGGACCTCCTCGCCGCCGGCGTGCGCGCCAGCGAGATCGCCGTCCTGTTCCGCACCAACGGCCAGTCCGAGGTCTACGAACAGGCCCTCGCCGACCTCGGCGTGCCCTACCAGCTCAAGGGCGCCGAACGGTTCTTCGAACGGCCCGAGGTCCGCGACGCCGGCGTCCTGCTGCGCGGCGCCGCCCGCGCCGCCGACGACCCGCTCACCGCCGGCGCCCCCGACCTCGCCGGCCAGGTCCGCGCCGTCCTCGCCAGCCGCGGCTTCACCCCCGAACCGCCGGCCGGCTCCGGCGCCGTCCGGGACCGCTGGGAATCCCTCGCCGCCCTGGTCCGGCTCGCCGAGGAGTTCGAGCGCACCCGCACCGCCGAGGGCCTGACCACCGACCTCGCCGCCTACGTCGCCGAGCTCGACGCCCGCGCCGCGGCCCAGCACGCCCCCGCCGTCGAAGGCGTCACCCTCGCCTCCCTACACGCCGCCAAGGGCCTCGAATGGGACGCCGTCTTCCTGGTCGGCCTCACCGAGGGCACCATGCCGATCATCTACGCCAAGACCGACGAACAGATCGAGGAGGAGCGCCGCCTCCTCTACGTCGGCGTCACCCGCGCCCGCAAACACCTCAGCCTCTCCTGGGCCCTCTCCCGCTCCCCGGGCGGCCGCGCCTCCCGCAAGCCCAGCCGCTTCATGGACGGACTGCGCCCCGGTTCCGCCGCCCCCGGCGCACGCAGCGGCGCGCGCGGCGGCCGGGGGAGCGTCGAGCCCGGCGAGCGCTCGGCCGCCCGACGGGTCCGCGGCCCGGTCAAGTGCCGGGTCTGCGACCGGGCGCTCACCGACGCCGTCGAACGCAAACTGCGCCGCTGCGAGGGCTGCCCGTCCACCATGGACGAGGGGCTGTACGAACGGCTGCGCGAATGGCGGGCCCGGCAGGCCAAGGAACAGGGCGCCCCGGCGTACGTGGTGTTCACCGATGCGACGCTGATGGCGATCGCCGAGGACGTGCCCGCCAGCCGCCAGGAACTGGCCCTGATCTCGGGGGTCGGTGCCATGAAGCTGGACAAGTACGGGGCAGCCGTGCTCTCGTTGTGTGCGGGGGAGGAGCCCGAGGAGGGTCCGGACGGCGTCGAGGACGACGGTCCGGTCGATCCGGCGTGAGCCGGCACGGGCGCGGTCCAGGGGACTGCTCGGGGGACTTCAACAGCCGCTGCGGAACGTCGCGGCGACGGCCGTGCGACACCGCGCGGACCGCACCGTCGATGGCGTCGCGTGAACTCGCGTGAAAAATAGTTTGCGCGGCGTACCGGGAGCGCAATAGCCTGCCGGAGCGGTCAAGGGGACGCGGTCGCACGGGGTGAAACCTGTGCCGATCCCCCTCGCCACACAGCTACACCGAGACAGACATCCGAACATTCGGAGCCAGGGGAACCAGGCTCCGCGAGACGCCGAGAGGAGGCGAAGACAGTGGGAAACATCATGATCACCAAAATGACTGGCCAGACCGTTGTCGCTGCCTCCCTGCGTGCCGCCCGTCTGCGGGCGCTCGCCGAGCTCGGTGGAACCGGTCTGGGTCTCGACGCCACCGGTGTCTCCGTCGCCTCCGTTGTCAGTGGTCTTGGACACACTGATCTGTGCCTCACGGACGGCAGGAGTGTCGAAGGCTCCGTTGTCGAGACCGGTCTGTCCCGTGGCTGGGTGTCGGTCGCCGCGTCGCGTCCCGAGTGCGATGAGCGACCGCTCCAGGCACCGAAGTCAGTCGTAATCGCCGCCATGCATGGCGACTATGCGCAGGCCCTCGGTGCCGGAAACGCCCAGAAGCAGAACGAGCAGCAGATTAACCAGGCCATGGCCGCCTTCAACGGCGCCAAGGCCGTCCGGATGCGGGCCTTCCGCGGGCCTGAACCCTGGAGAGAACGAACCTGAGTCAGCCTCAGGTCGGCACCTCCAGGGCCGCGGAACCCGTCACACCGGGATCCGCGGCCCTTCTGTTTTGTCCGGTACGCAAGACCACCCAGGCCCTCCGGGGCCTCCGGCCCAGCACCACCAGTCCACTGGGCCGGAACCACTGAGAAGACGAGAGAAGACGCCCACAGTGTCCACGGTCATCACGCCGCCCATCCCGTCCGTACCGCCGACAAGCCAGATCACCAAGGCCGACCAGGCCGACCCCCCGGAGGTTCCGTTCATGCAGCTCAACTCGATCGAGCAGGCCGAGGCGCTTGGTCTCCCCATCCCCTGCCGCGCCTTCGACCCCGAGGTCTTCTTCGCCGAGACGCCCGCCGACGTCGAGTACGCGAAGTCCCTCTGCGGCACCTGCCCGGTGAAGGAGGTCTGCCTGGCCGGCGCCCTGGAGCGTCGCGAGCCGTGGGGCGTCTGGGGTGGCGAGCTGTTCGTCCAGGGTGTCGTCGTGGCCCGCAAGCGGCCGCGTGGGCGTCCGCGCAAGACCGAGGTCATGGCGTGAACCCGGCCCACGAAGCCAGGGCCGTCCGCCGGGGAGAGCAGCCCCCGCTGGACAGCGCCCTCCGCCGATCCGTACGGCTCGCCGCCGCCAAGGCCGACGCAGCAGCCCGCACCATCCCATTTCCGAGCACGCACCACGAGCAGGACCACCACATGACCCCCGCCGCCATCGATCCCACCGTCCGCGCTGAGCAGACCACCGAACTTCAGATCCAGAACAGGACCCTCGAAATGCAACTTCTGCATGAATCCCTGGCCCGTGCCCATATGCAAGACAGGCTCCACGAGGCCGAGGAACAACGCCTCGTCAGCCGGGTCGCCCGGGCGCGCAAGCTCCGGCAGCGGGCCGAGCGGGCCTCGCTGCGGGCCCGCAAGGCGATCGCCGTCGCGTTGATGTAGCCGCTCCCGCAGCAGGCGCGTCAGCGCGCCGATCCGACTGACCCCCGTCGTGCCGCAGGCCGCCCCCCGTTCGCGGGGAGCGGCCTGCGGCCGTTGTCGTCGGTGGGCGCCTGGTGGGCCCGGCGGGGAGCGACGGCCGGTGGGTCAGGGGCGGGCGGGCTTGGCCTGTGTCGCCGACTTGGCCTGCTTGGCCGCCGTGCCCTGCCGGGGCGCCTTCGCCGGCTTCGTCGGCCGTTCGCCGGAGAACTCGGGCAGCCAGTCCAGCATCTCGGCGCGGAACGGTGCCTTGGCGCCCAACTGGCACAGCACCCCGATGGTGCTCAGCGTCACCCGGTGGATCAGCAGGTACGCGGGCGGCAGGTTCAGCTGCTTGCCCAGGTTGTAGGCGGGCGAACGCGGATCGGCGATCCGGGCCGCCTGGGCGCGCATCCACGTCCGGGTGAAGTGGAAGTTGTCCACCGCGGCCGGCTCGATGATCGGCCGCAGGTAGTCCAGCACCGCGTCCGGGTCCAACTGGATCGAGGGCTTCACGAAGCCCTCCTCGCGCAGCATCTTCAGCACGCCCGCCGCGTCCCCGTCCAGGGCCATCCGCAGCGAGGCCCCGATCGGGGCGGGCAGCCCGCCCGGCAGCCGGTCCACGGTGCCGAAGTCCAGCACGCCCAGCCGCCAGCCCTCGGCCGGGCCCTCGTCCTTCAGCAGCCGGAAGTTGCCCGGGTGCGGGTCCGCGTGCAGCAGACCGGTCCGGGACGGGCCGGCGAACAGGAAACGGGCCAGCAGCCGGCCGGCGCGGTCGCGCTCCTCCTGGGTGCCGTTCGCGATCACCTCGGCCAGCGGGGTGCCGTCCATCCACTCGGTGACCAGTACCTGGTCGGCCTGCGCCACCACGCCCGGCACCACGATGTCCGGGTCGCCCGCGAACTCCTCGGCGTGCCGACGCTGGGCCTGGGCCTCCAGTTCGTAGTCCAGCTCCTCCGAGACGCGCTCGCGCAGCTCGGTGATCAGCGGCTTGATGTCCAGCCCGGGGATCAGCGGGCCGAGCAGCCAGGCGACCCGGCTCAGCTGGGAGAGGTCGGCGAGCAGCGCGTCGCCCGCTCCCGGGTACTGCACCTTGACCGCGACCTGTCTGCCGTCGTGCCAGACCGCCCGGTGCACCTGGCCGATCGATGCGGCCGCCGCCGGACGGTCGTCGAACTCCAGGAACAGCTCGCGCCAACTGTCGCCGAGCCGCTGGGCGAGCGCGGTGTGCACCTTGGCGGCGGGCATCGGGGGAGCGGCGTCCTGCAACTTGGTGAGTGCGGCCCGGTACGGGCCGGCGACCTCCTCGGGCAGTGCGGCCTCGAAGACGGACAGCACCTGCCCGAACTTCATTGCCCCGCCCTTGAGCTCACCGAGGACCTTGAACAGCTGATCGGCGGTGGCCTGCTGCAGTTCGGCCGTCACCACCTCGGCCGACCGGCCGCCGATGCGCTTGCCCAGCCCGAGCGTGGCACGACCGGCTATCCCCAGCGGCAGGGCGGCGAGCCGTGCCGTGCGGGTCACTGCCTTGCGCGGAAGATCGCTCACCCGGGCCTCCATTCCCCTGGCCCCCCGACACCGGACGGCTCACCATCACTAGGCCATTGTGCCCGCTTCGCGGGCTGCGGCCGCCGGTATTTCACGGGGGGTCGGGCCGCGCTGTTGACGTTCCGGGGGCCCGCCCCCTCCCCCCCACCCCCCCACCCGCCCTCCTCCTCCCACCTCACCCGCCGCCCGCCCACCCACCTCACGTGCCCGCACCTTCCGGAACCGCGACTCCCGCTCCTCCCGGCCCGCGCCCTGCCCCAGGCAGGGCGCGGGCCATGGGCTCACCTGGCCATGGGCTCACCTGGCCATGGGCTCACCTGGCCATGGGCTCACCTGGCCATGGGCTCACCTGGCCATGGGCTCACCTGGCAAGGTGTCGCGCCCAGGGGGCGCTCCGCCCGTCTCGGTCCGGGCGCCGGGTCAGGCGGCCGCTGAGCCCCGCGGCCGCCGGGCCCGTGCCCGGTACCTTCCTCGTTCCTCCCTCCTCCTCAGTTCGGCGGCAGCGGCTGCCACAGGCAGCCGCAGTCCGGGTGTCCGCGCAGCCGCAGGCGGCGGGGCATGCCGTCGCCTGCCGAGATCTCGCACCAGCCGTCGACGCTCGGGGGCCGGCCGCCGTCCAGGTACACCTGGACGTGCAGCGCGGCCAGTCCGGCGACGGCCGTCGCCAGGGCCGTGTCGCAGGCCGGTGTTCGGGCCCGGCCGGGGCCCTTGTCCGCGAGCTGGGCCAGGACCCGCGGCCAGGCCGCGTCCTCGTCCTCCCGCCGCAGCACCAGGCAGTGGCCGCAGGCGGACCTGCCCGGGATCACCAGCGGCCCGACGATGCCGAACTCCTCGACCACGCCGACGTACAGGTGCGGTACCCCGGCTCGGAGCAGCAGCCGGGCCTCGTACGTCCCGCCCGCGAAGGCGGCGCTGCCGTCCCGGGGCGCGAGGACCACGAAGTCGGGCGGCGGGCCGTCGGTCTTCTTCCGCGGCACCGGGACCAGCGGGCGGCCCGCGGCCCGTTGGACCGCCTCCCGGGCGACCGTCGCGCGCAGCCGCCCGACGTCCGCGGGTGGCAGTCCCGCGGGCGAGCAGTCGCCGGGCTGGACCCGGCCGCTGTCGGCCACGGTGACCGTCCCGGTGCCGCCGGCGGCGAGTACCGTCGCCACGGCCGCGCCGACCCGGCCCGCGCCGCGCACTTCGATCCGGGTCTCGGCCCGGCGGGCCAGGACGGCCGGTGCGGCGCCCGGTCCGGAGTGGACCAGGGACAGTGAGGCGAGGTCGGGCCCGAGCAGGTCCCGGTGGGGCAGCGGGTAGCGGGACAGCGCCCGGTCGGTCGCCTCCGCGTCGTCCAGCAGTCCGGTCTCCTCCAGTTCGCTCAGCAGGGTGTCGGTGGGTTCCCGGCCGAGCCCGATCCGTTCTCCGGCGGACAGCAGCTCGGGCCGGTCGCGCGTTCCGTCGACCAGGTCGAGGAATTCGCACAGCGTTTTGTCGGCGTTGCCGAGCACCCCGGCGTACCGGGTGACGGTGCCGAACTGCAGGGTCTCGGAGTCCCGCCAGCTGCGGGACAGGGCGGGCTTGAGTACGAGGCGCACGACGATCTCCCTTCCGATCGTTTCCGGACGGCTGACCGCAGCATGCCCTATCGCGCCGACGGCGTGCGGAAAGTTATCCACAGGTCCGGGAGCATGATCACAAGATCTGTTCGCGTGCCCTGTGGATAACTGCCCATCCTTCCGTGCGTCGGTTTCCGGACACTCCCCGTCGGCCTTTCGTTCCCGATCGCTCCATGAAAGATTTCGGCCACGGCACCGGACTTCTGTCAGTGGTTCCGGGTAACGTCGTGTGCCATGGCAGCCGAGCGGGACTCCCATCCACCGGTGTCGCGTCGGCGTGCCCGTGCAGCGTCCGGGTCACAGATGGCGACGCCGAGCACACGAGGGCGCCCGGACGAGAAGCAGCGCGAGAAGTCGCACGAGACGCCGCGCGAGGCGCAGCAGGCGCGACCGCAGCACCCGCCCGCCACCGCCGCCTCCTCCGAGGCGCACGACCGCAGTCGGGTCGAGGTGCGGCGCAGCGCCCGCCGTAGCCGTACCGTCTCCGCGTACCGCGAGGGTGACCGCACCGTGGTGCTGATCCCGGCCCGGTTGTCGCACGCCGAGGAGCAGCGCTGGGTGGCGCAGATGCTGGAGAAGCTCGCCGCCCAGGAGCGCCGCCGGGTCCTCGGGGACGACGCCCTGATGGCGCGGGCCCGGGACCTGTCGGCGGCCTATCTGGACGGTCGGGCCCAGCCGGTGCAGGTCCGTTGGGTGACCAACCAGAATTCGCGGTGGGGCTCCTGCACTCCCAGTGAGGGGACGATCCGGCTGTCGCACCGGCTGCAGGGCATGCCGGAGTACGTGCTGGACTACGTGTTGTTGCACGAGCTGGCGCATCTGCTGGTGCCGGACCACGGTCCGGCGTTCTGGGCGCTGTTGGCGGCCTATCCGCGGACGGAGCGGGCGCGCGGTTATCTGGAGGGTGTGGTGTCGGCGGCCCGGTTGCCGCACATCCCGGGGGCCCGGCACGGTGCGTCGTCGCCGCCGGATCCGGCGGCTTCCTGCGGGTGACGCGGGCAAGGTGGCGCGGGCGGGCCGGCGGCGGGCCGGCGGCGGGCCGGGCGACGCGGGCAAACGGAAGGGGGCGCGGACCGAACGGTCCGCGCCCCCTTCGGTGCCTCGCACCTCAGTCCGTCAGGCGGTCAGCCGTCGCGCCCGGGCGACCAGGTCGCGCACCGAGTGGTCGGTGAGCTCCGGCAGCCGGTCGTAGTCGAACCAGCGCAGGTCCAGCGATTCCTCGCTGATCAGTGCCTGGGCCCCGGCCGGGGCGAGCGCGATGTACTGGACGTCGAGGTGGGTGTTCTCCGGCCGGTCCTTGCCGGTGCAGCGGACCAGGTGCCGGTCCAGCTTGGCGGGGACGGGGGCGCCGTTCTCCCGCAGCAGGACGAGGTCGGGGATGCCGGATTCCTCGACGGCCTCGCGCAGCGCGGCCGAGGCGAGGTCGGCGTCGCCGGGTTCGCAGTGCCCGCCCATCTGCAGCCAGATGCCGACCTTGGGGTGCAGGGTGAGCAGCACCCGTCCGGCGGCCGGGTCGACGACCGCGGCGCTGGCGGTGATGTGGGCGGGCAGGCAGGAGCGGTAGAGGCCCTCGGGCTGCTCGGCGAGGTGCGCGAGGTAGTCGAGCCGCAGCCGGTCCTGGTCGTGCTCGGCGGGCTGCCAGTCGGTCAGGGTGCGGACGGCGTCCGCGTGCAGGGTGGACGCGGTCGTCCCGGTCGCCGTCATGCGGTGGGCTCGCCCTTTCCGTCGGTGCCGTCCTGGTCGCCCTTCGGCGGCTCCGGCTTGGTCTCCGGCTCGCCCTCGGGGGTGCTCTCGGGCTTGGTCAGGTCGGGCTTGGCGGGGTCGGACTGGCCGGCCGCGGCCTCGCCGAGCAGCTTGTCGAGGGCGTCGAAGTCGAAGCCGCCCTCCAGGTCGCCGCTGCCGCGGTGCACGAAGGCGTCCGGGTCGTCCAGGTCGGCGGCGGTGGGCAGCATGTCGGGGTGCTCCCAGAGCGCGTCGCGGCCCTCGATGCCGCGTGCGTCGGCGAGCAGCGCCCACAGCCGGGCGGCGTCGCGCAGGCGGCGCGGGCGCAGTTCCAGGCCGACCAGGGTGGCGAAGGTCTGTTCGGCGGGTCCGCCGGCGGCGCGACGGCGGCGGACGGTCTCGCGCAGGGCGCCGGCCTGCGGCAGGTGGGGTTCGGCGGCGGCGTGGACGACGGCGTCGACCCAGCCCTCGACGAGGGCGAGCGCGGTCTCCAGGCGGGCGAGGGCGGCCTTCTGCTCGGGGGTGTCCTCGGGCTGGAGCAGGCCGCCGGCCAGTGCTTCCTGGAGTGCTTCGGGGTTGCTCGGGTCGAGCTGGCCGGCGAGTTCCTCCATGCGGGAGGTGTCGACCTTGATGCCGCGGGCGTAGGCCTCGACGGCGCCCAGCAGGTGGGCGCGCAGCCACGGCACGTGGGCGAAGAGGCGCTGGTGGGCGGCCTCGCGCAGGGCGAGGTAGAGCCGGACCTCCTCGGCGGGCACGTTCAGGCCCTCGCCGAACTCGGCGACGTTCTGCGGCAGCAGGGCGGCCTTGCCGGCCGGGGCGAGCGGCAGGCCGACGTCGGTGGAGCCGACCACCTCGCCGGCCAGGGCGCCGAGTGCCTGGCCGATCTGGGTGCCGAACATGGCGCCGCCCATGGAGCGCATCATGCCCATCAGCGGGCCGGCCATGGCCTGCATCTCCTCGGGCAGGACGCCGCCCATGGCGGTGCCGACGCGTTCGGCGACCGGGTCGACGAGGTCCTTCCAGACCGGGAGGGTGGCCTCGATCCATTCGGCGCGGCTCCAGGCGACGGCGGTGCCGGCGCCGGAGGGGAACTCGGTGGCACCGTCGAGCCACAGGTCGGCCAGGCGTACGGCCTCCTCGACGGCGGCGCGCTCGGAGGCGCCGACCGAGCGGTCCTTGCTCTTGCCCTCGGCGGGTTCGGCGACGACGGTCTGCCGGGCGATGTTCTGGGCGAGTTCCCAGTTCACCGGGCCGCCCTCGAAGGAGAGCATCTGGCCGAGCTGCTGGAAGGCGGCGCCGAGGTCGCCGGGGTTCATGCCGCCGAACATCGCGGCGAAGGGGTTGTCGGCGCCGCCGGGGCCGCCCGGGGCGCCGGGCATGCCGAACATGGCGCCGAAGGGGTTGCCGGTTCCGAAGCCGAACGGCTGGGGGCCGCCGGTGCCCTCCTGGCCCTGGTCCTTCTTCTGCTGCGCGTCGTCGGGCTTGGCCTTGCCGTCCTCGGGCTCCTCGGGGGGAACGCCGAATCCGAAGGGAAGGTCGCTCACGGGGTCCTCGATCCGGTCGGCCGTCATACGGGTGTGGCGGGAAGTGCGGTCCGCCCGGGGCTCCGGTGGAGCGGGGGACTCGTGGGCGGCTCCGGTGCGCTAGGCCCGCGCCGGGTGCACCGCCGGGCCTTCGCCTCGGGCAGGATGGACGTACGTGACACACGTACGTACGCACATAAGCTAACCGTGGAGGATGGCCGGTGAGTTCCCCGCCCTCGGACGTTCGCTCTGGGCTGACCGCTGGAGAGGACGACCCGGACGCCACGGCGTCGCCGCCTCCAGCCTACGGCGGGCGGCCGCTGACCGTGGCCGTCACCGGTGCCGCGGGGGTGCTGGGCGAGCGGGTCGCCGCCCGGCTGGTGGCCTCGCCGCACGTGCGCAGGGTGCTGGCGGTGGACGACCGGCGCGGTGAGGTGCCGGGCGTGCAGTGGCGGGTGCTGGACGTGCGGGATCCGGCGGTGGCCGAGCGGCTGGCCGGGGTCGACGTGGTGGTGCACCTGGCGATGGACTTCGGGATGGAGTCCGATCCGCGGGCCCGCAGCGCCTACAACGTGCGCGGCGCCCAGACGGTGCTGACGGCGGCGGCCGCGGCGGGGGTGCACCGGGTGGTGCTGTGCACGTCGGCGATGGTCTACGGCGCGCTGGCCGACAACGAGGTGCCGTTGGCGGAGGACTCCGAGCTGCGGGCGACCGAGGAGGCCTCGCTGGTCGGGGACCTGCTGGAGATCGAGCGGCTGGCCCGGCGGGCGCCGCGGGCCCATCCGGGGCTGCAGGTGACGGTGCTGCGGCCGGCGGTGGTGGTGGGCCCCGGGGTGGACACGGTGCTGACCCGGCACTTCGAGGCGCCGAGGCTGCTGGTGGTGGCCGGTTCGCGCCCGTGCTGGCAGTTCTGCCACGTGGACGACCTGGCGGCGGCGCTGGAGTACGCGGCGCTGGGTCTGGTGGAGGGCGAGGTGACGGTCGGCTGCGACGGCTGGCTGGAGCAGGAGGACGTGGAGCGGCTGTCGGGGATCCGGCGGATGGAGCTGCCGGCCGCGTTGGCACTGGGGACGGCGGCGCGGCTGCACCGGTTGGGGCTGACGCCGGCCCCGGCGGGGGACCTGGCGTACACGATGTACCCGTGGGTGGTGTCCGGCAGTCGGTTGCACGAGGCGGGCTGGCGGCCGGAGTTCACCAATGAGCAGGTGCTGGCGGAGCTGTTGGCGCAGGTGTCCGGCAAGCACGCGGTGGCGGGGCGCCGACTGGGCGGCAAGGAGGCCGCGACCAGTCTGGGGGCGGCCGGGGCGACGGTGGCGCTGGTCGGTACGGCGGCGCTGGTGCGCCGGGCCCGCAAGCGGCGTCGCTTCTGAGGGGCGGTGGGCAGGCCGTCCCGGCGCCCGTGGTTTCTCACGATGCGAAATCTCTGAATCGTGATGCGGAAGCCCCTTGTCGCGGGCGGCCCCGGATGAGCCATCATGGGGTCATGTCCGAGAACCACGACCCCATCCGGCTGCTGGCCATCCGGGAGACCCCGCTCTCGCTGGACGAGGTGTACGAGGCGGTCGGCGACGACGCGGCCGGCGGCACCACCGTCTTCGTCGGGACGGTCCGGGACCACGACGGCGGCAAGTCGGTCGCCGCGCTGGACTACAGCTGCCACCCCACCGCCGAGGAGGAGATGCGCCGGATCGCCGAGAAGGTCGTCGCGGACTTCCCGGTCCGGGCGCTCGCCGCGGTGCACCGGGTGGGCCGGCTGGAGATCACCGACAAGGCGGTGATCGTCGCCGTCTCCTGCGCCCACCGCGGCGAGGCCTTCGCGGCCGCCCGCCGGCTGATCGACGACCTCAAGCACGAGGTGCCGATCTGGAAGCACCAGGTCTTCTCCGACGGCGGGGAGGAGTGGGTCGGGGCCGGGGGCTGCTGACCGTTCCGCCGCCCCCGGGCGGAACCGCTCGCACACGGAGTGCGTCTCCCGGGTCAGGCGCGCCGCGGCCTCACCCGAACGGGTCCGGACAGGTGCGCCGGATACTCCCTGGAAGTGAGCCGATCGGCCGTCCCGTAACCCGGATGGCGCCGGCCGCGTTGTCCGCCGGAGTGGTTAATCTGCTCATAGACACGACGAGCTGGGGAGTACTGACATGGGTGCGCTCGCCTGGTTGATCATTCCGGTTGTCGCCGTCCTGGTCGCGGCCGCCTGGGCGGGCTGGGCCCAGCGGGCCCCCAGGGCCACCGGCGATCCGGCCTCGCTGGCCGAGCACCGGCGCTTCATGGCCGCGATGGAACGCACCACGGCCGGCACCGCCGCCCCGGAGGAGCACCCCGGCCGCTGACGAGCCGGTGGCCCGCCGGGCGGTGCGTCACCCGCGTCCCGTACTGTCGAGGCATGCCACGCCGCTCCGCGACGATGCTCGCTGCCACCCTGCTGCTCATAGCGCTGCTCTGCGTCTCGGTGCTGATGAAGGTGCCGTACACGGAGATGAGCCCGGGCCCGACGTACAACACGCTCGGCGAGCAGGGGGGCAAGCCGGTGATCACCATCACCGGGCGGGACTCGTACCCGACGAGCGGGCACCTCAACATGACCACCGTCCAGGTCACCGGGGCCAAGTACGAGCCCAGCCTGGTCAACGCGGTGATCGGCTGGCTGCGCGACGACGTGCTGGTGGTGCCGCACGACAACGTCTACCCCAAGGGGCAGTCGGACGCCGACGCCAAGAAGCAGAACGCCGAGGAGTTCGCCTCCTCCGAGGACAGCGCCCGCACCGCCGCGCTCAAGCAGCTGGGCGTCCCGGTCGGCGACGAACTGATCGTCAAGTCGGTCACCGCGGGGGCCCCGGCCGAGGGCCGGCTGCACGCGGGGGACCAGATCGTCGCCGTGGACGGCACCGCCGTCTCCTCGGTCGACCAGGTGGTCGCCGCCGTGACCAAGCACAAGCCGGGCGAGTCGGTGGTCTTCACCGTGGTGCCGCGGGTCAAGGACACCTCCGGCAACGCCTCGGCCACCCCGGGGGCGAAGACCGACGTCACCGTCCCGACCGTGCGGGCCAAGGACCTCGACCCGAAGGCCCCGGCGGAGCGGGCCGAGCTCGCGGTGGTCGGCATCGGCACCGGGATCCGGCACACCTACCCGTTCCAGATCGACATCGGGCTGCAGGACGTCGGCGGCCCGAGCGCCGGGCTGATGTTCTCGCTCGGCATCATCGACAAGCTCACCCCGGGCGGCGACCTCACCGGCGGCAAGTTCGTGGCCGGCACCGGCACCATCGACGACGACGGCAAGGTCGGCCCGATCGGCGGCATATCGATGAAGCTGATCGCCGCCCGGGACGCCGGGGCCCAGTACTTCTTCACCCCGTCCTCGAACTGCGCCGAGGCCACCAAGAACGTGCCGTCCGGGCTGACCCTGATCAAGACGGACACCCTGGACGGCGCGCTGAAGTCGCTGGAGCAGATCCGCTCCGGGCAGACCTCCGCGCTGCCGTCCTGCCCCAAGTAGCAAGTAGGGGGTTAGGAGAAGGTCGCCAGCAGGGCGTCGGTCAGGCCGGGGACCAGGTCCGGGCCGGTCAGCACCTCGCGGGCGACGTCCTTGGAGCGCAGCCGCAGGGCGATCTCCTTTTTGCCGTCGCGCAGCACCGCGGCGGTGATCCGCACCTCCTCGCGCTTGGGGTGGTTGGCCACCCACTCGGCGAGCTGGGCGTCGCTGGCGCCCCGGGGGCGGGACTGCTCGGCGCCGGGCGGCAGCATCATCCGTTCGACGACCAGGGCGCAGCCGGCCACCGCGGCGGGCCAGGCGATGGTGCCGAGGAACTTGTCGAGCTCCATGCCGGCGGGCAGTTCGTCCTGCTCGACCGGGGTGAGGCCGGGCTCGTCGGTGTCGGCGAGGCCGAGCTGCTTGGCGATGCGAGGGTCGGCCTTGCGCAGGGCGGCGCTGTCCACCAGGGCGAACAGCCGGGCCGGGAGGTCCCAGCCGAGGGTGGCGGCGTACTCGTCGATCTCCAGCGCGGCCCGGGTGAGGGGGGTGGCGGCGGGGAGCTTGGAGACGTCGTCGGGGGAATTGTTCAGATCAGACGCGTCGGACATGACTCAATCCTCACACGCCGGGCGCGGGACGCTCGCCGGGGCGGGGGCGGCGGGGGTGACGGGGGAACGCCGTCGTAACCGTCTGCTAACGGTGGGAACTCGGCCGAAGCCTGGTTAAGTTGCTCTGACGACCGACCGATTCCAGACGACACAGCTGAGGTGCCACCGTGGTATTCCAGATGCCGGAACGCTCAGGGCCGGGTTTCCGGCGGAGGGTGGGCCCCCCCTCCCGGCGGGCGAGAGTGGCCCTGCTGACTCTGGGCGTGCTCGCGGTGCTGTTCCTGCTGTTCGTCATGTTCGCCGGGTTCTGGACGGACTGGCTGTGGTTCAGGTCGGTGCACTACTCCTCGGTGTTCACCACCCAGCTGTGGACGAAGATCGGGCTGTTCGCGGTGTTCGGCCTGCTGATGGCGGTGATCGTCGGCTTCAACATCTGGCTGGCGCACCGGCTGCGGCCGCCGCTGTCGGCGATGTCGGTGGAGCAGCAGAGCCTGGACCGCTACCGGTCGGGGCTGGCGCCGTTCAAGCGCTGGGCGCTGATCGGCGTCTCGCTGGTGATCGGGCTGGTGGCGGGTGCCGCGGCGTCGGGTCAGTGGCGGACCTGGCTGATGTGGACGAACGCGACGTCCTTCGGTGAGAAGGACGCCCAGTTCGGCATGGACGTCTCGTTCTACGCCTTCGACCTGCCGTTCTACGAGTTCGTGCTGGGCTTCGCGTTCAGCGCGGTGATCGTCTCGCTGCTGACCTCGGCGCTGGTGCACTACCTGTACGGGGGGCTGCGGCTGCAGGGTCCGGGCCGTCGGGCGAGCGCGGGCGCGCAGGGGCACCTGGCGGTGCTGCTGGGCGTGTTCGTGCTGCTGAAGGCGGTGGCGTACTGGCTGGACCGGTACGCGCTGGCGGTGAAGACCGGCTCCTACAAGGGGGTGTCGGGCTGGACGGGCCTGCGCTACGTGGACGCCAACGCGTTCCTGCCGGCCAAGACGATCCTGTTCTTCGTCGCGATCATCTGCGCGGTGCTGTTCTTCCTGACCCCGATCCGCCGCACCTGGGCGCCGGCCCTGATCGGGCTGGGGCTGATGGTGCTGTCGGCGGTGCTGATCGGCGGGCTGTACCCGGCGATCGTGCAGCAGTTCCAGGTCAAGCCGAACGAGCAGGCCAAGGAGACGCCGTACATCCAGAAGAACATCGACGCGACCCGGCAGGCGTACGGGATCGCGGACTCGGAGACGACCCCGTACAGCCCGCAGGGCTCGACCACGGGTGACGCGCTGAAGCCGGACGCGCAGACCATCGCGGACGTGCGGCTGCTGGACCCGAACATCGTGTCGCAGACGTTCCAGTCGTTGGAGCAGCAGCGCAACTACTACGCGTTCCCGAGCACGCTGTCGGTGGACCGCTACGGCACCGGCGCGGACAAGCAGGACACCGTGATCGGCCTGCGCGAGCTGGACCTCAACGGGGTGCAGCGGAACTGGATCAACGACCACTTCAAGTACACCCACGGCTACGGCGCGGCGGTCGCCAAGGGCAACCAGGTCGACGACAAGGGCGGTCCGGTGTTCACCGAGTCCGGCCTGCCGGCCACCGGTTCGCTGGGCGACTACGAGCAGCGGATCTACTACGGCGAGAAGACGACGACGTACTCGATCGTCGGCGGCTCGAACAAGGAGATCGACTACACCGACGTCAAGACCGGTCAGAACGTGGAGTACACGTACGCCGGTGCGAGCGGTGTGTCGCTGGACAACCCGATCACCCGGGCCGCGTACGCGGTGCGCTTCGCCGAGCCGCAGATCCTGTACGCGGGGGCGATCACCGACGGCGCCAAGGTGATCTACAACCGGACGCCGAAGGAGCGGGTGGAGAAGGTCGCGCCGTGGCTGTCGATCGACGCCGACCCGTACCCGGTGGTGCAGGGCGGCCGGGTGGTGTGGGTCGTGGACGGCTACACCACCTCGGACGGTTTCCCGTTCTCGTCGAAGACGACGCTGGGCACCGCGACCAAGGACTCGCTGACCAACCAGCGCGGTGAGCTGCTGACCGTCGCCAACCAGGTCAACTACATCCGCAACTCGGTCAAGGCGACGGTGGACGCGTACACCGGTGAGGTGAAGCTCTACCAGTGGGACGACAAGGACCCGGTGCTGAAGACCTGGATGAAGGCCTTCCCGGGCACCGTGGAGCCGAAGGCGGACATCCCGGCGACGCTGCTGCCGCACCTGCGCTACCCGCAGGACATGTTCAAGGTGCAGCGCGACCTGCTCGGCCAGTACCACGTGACGGACGCCAACTCCTTCTTCAACGGCAGTGACATCTGGCAGGTCCCGGTGGACCCGACCAGTGACACCAAGCAGGTCCAGCCGCCGTACTACGTGACGGTGCGGATGCCGGACGCCCCCGCCGCGAGCTTCTCGCTGACCAGCAGCTTCGTGCCCAACCAGCGGCCGAACCTGGCGGCGTTCATGGCGGTGAACGCGGATCCGGGCGAGGACTACGGGAAGATCCGGATCCTGAAGATGACCGGCGAGAGCGGCGCCCCGGGCCCCGGCCTGGTGCAGTCGAAGTTCAACTCCCGCCAGGAGGTGGCCAACCAGATCTTCGCGCTGAAGAGCGGCGGTGACACCGAGCTGGAGTACGGCAACCTGCTGACCCTGCCGGTCGGCGGCGGACTGCTGAACGTCGAGCCGGTGTACGTGCGCGGGCGCGGCGCCAAGTACCCGACGCTGCAGAAGGTGCTGGCGGTGTACGGGGACGACAACGTGGCCTTCGAGAACACCCTGGAGGACGCGCTGAAGAAGCTGTTCAACGGGCAGGCCCCGCCGGCCACGCCGGTCGCGCCGTCCAACCCGGGCGGGGGGGCCGTCCCGGGCGGTACGACGCCGGGGAGCGGGACGACCCCGACCTCGCCGGGGACGCCGACGCCCACGCCGACCGGGCCGGGCACCCCGGCGCCGGGCGGGACGATCTCGCCGGAGCTGCAGAAGGCGCTCTCGGACGCGGAGAAGGCGTACAACGACAGCCAGACCGCGTTCAAGAACGGTGACTGGGTGGCGTACGGCAACGCCCAGAAGGCGCTCGGGGACGCCCTGAAGGCGGCCGACGCGGCCCGGGGCGGAGGCCAGGCGCCGGTGCCGCCGGCGGCGACGCCGACCGGGTCGGGGACGGCGAGCCCCCGCCCGTAGTCCCGCTGAGCTGCGGAGACCGTTTTTGGTCCCACCCCGCGTCCGTGCTACGGTTGTCTCACCGACGCGGGGTGGAGCAGCTCGGTAGCTCGCTGGGCTCATAACCCAGAGGTCGCAGGTTCAAATCCTGTCCCCGCTACTCAGTGCCGATGGCCCGGAGGATCCTTCCTCCGGGCCATCGGTGTTTTCCGTGGTTCGTTTTCCGTGGTTCGGAGCCCCTGCTGTTCCGTGCTATTGTTTGATCACCGACGCGGGGTGGAGCAGCTCGGTAGCTCGCTGGGCTCATAACCCAGAGGTCGCAGGTTCAAATCCTGTCCCCGCTACTCAGTGTCAGAGGCCCGGAGGATCATTCCTCCGGGCCTCTGTCGTGTCCGGACGTTTTCGTCCGGAAGCGGCGGGAACCGCTCCGGTACTATCGACCGTCGCCAACGGGGACGGCACCGGGGTTTGTGGGGTGGAAGTGTCGGGAAATCGACAAAGCGCCGAAGCAATTTCGTCGGCTTCGGGTGCGCCCCGCCCGAATTCGGCCGGGGCAGGTGTACGCGGGTAGCGGGTGATGCGACGATGGGACACACGGGGGACGGTGCACGGCCGCTGACGGGCCGTCCGGTCCGGCACCTCTCCTGGGAGTCCCCCCGGCCGACGGCCGGGGCACGATGCCGCGACACTCTGGGGGAGCGGGAGTCGGCATGAGGCTGATCGGCAAGTCAGGCGCCAAGTCCGGTGCGGCCGTCGAGGCGGACACCGACGCCTGGGCGGAGAGCGCCGAGAGTCCCCAGAACCGCCCCGGAGCCCTGCCCGCCCAGCGCACCAGCGGACTGTCCGAGCGGCCCGGGGCCGACGGCTTCGGTCCCGACAGCCTGGTCCACGTGTCCACCCGCCAGTTCTCGGCCGCCGTCGGCCCGTACGGGGCGGCGGACGGCGACGGCGTGCCCGCCGCCGCGGCCGCCGCGCTGGACCCGGCCGGGCTGGACCCGACCAGCTTCGAGACCGCGCTGGCCGCCCGGGAGTCCGCCGCGCTGGAGGCCCGGCACCGGCAGGCCGCCGAGGGCGGCGACGCGGACGCCGCGGGCCGGCTCGGCACCCTGCTGCTGCGCCGCGGCGACCTGGAGGACGCCGAGCCCTACCTGCGCGCCGCCGCGGCCGCCGGGGTGCGGGCCGCAGCCAACAACCTGGGCGTGCTGCTGCACCAGCAGGGCCACCGCGCCGAGGCCGCCCAGTGGTGGCGCCAGGCGGCGGTGGCGGGCAGCGCCCCCGCCGCGCACGCGCTCGGGCTCCAACTGCGCGACCAGGGCGAGGAGGAGGCCGCCGAGTACTGGCTGCACTTCGCCGCCGACCACGGCCACCCGCTGGGCGCCTACGCGCTCGGCGACCTGATGGAGCACCGGCGCGACGTGCGGGCCGAGCGCTGGTTCAAGGTCTCCGCCGACGCCGGGCACCGCGAGGCCGCCTACCGGCTGGCCCGGATGCGCGAGGCCGCCGGGGACAAGGAGACCGCCGAGGCCTGGTACCGCACCGCCGCCGCCCGCAGCCACGCCCGTGCCGCGCTGCGCCTGGGCGTGCTGCTGGAGGAGCGGGCCGGCACCGACCGCCCGCTGCTGGAGGAGGCGGCCCGCTGGTACCGGCAGTCCGCGCAGAACGGCGAGCCGCGCGCGGCCTGCGCGCTCGGCTTCCTGCTGCGCGACTCCGGGGACGTCGTCGCCGCCGCCGAGTGGTGGCAGGAGGCCGCCGAGGGCGGTGACGGCAACGCCGCCAACGCGCTCGGCGCCCTGCACGCCGGCCGTGGCGAGGCCAGGGCCGCCGAGCACTGGTACCGCACCGCGCTGGACGCGGGCGACCAGAACGGCGCCTTCAACCTCGGCCTGCTCTGCGCCGGCACCGGCCGTGAGCAGCAGGCCGAGCAGTGGTACCGGCGGGCCGCGTACGCCGGGCACCGGGAGGCCTGCAACGCGCTGGCCGTGGTGCTGCTGCAGCGCGGCGACGAGTCCGGCGCCGAGCCGTGGTTCTCCAAGGCGGCCGAGGCCGGCAGTGTGGACGGCGCCTTCAACCTGGGCGTGCTGCACGCCGGGCGCGGCGAGGGGCGGCAGGCCCAGGAGTGGTACGCGCGGGCCGCGGCCGAGGGGCACGGCGAGGCGGCGTTGCAGCTGGCGGTGGCCCAGGAGCAGCGCGGCAACCTGTCCGGGGCGCTGGAGCGCTACCGGCAGGCGGCGGCGGGCGGATCGGCGGAGGGCGCGTTCCGGCTGGCGTCGGTGCTGGACCGGCGCGGGGACGCGGACGCCGAGGCCGAGCACTGGTACGCGCTGGCGGCCGACGCGGGGCACCGCCGGGCGCAGGTGCGGATGGGCGTGCGGGCGGCCGAGCGGGGGGCGCTGGAGATCGCCGAGAGCTGGTACCGGCGGGCCGCCGAGGCGGGCAGCCGCAGTGCCGCGTTCAACCTGGGGCTGCTGCTGGCCCGGCAGGACAGCGAGGCGGAGGCGATGCTCTGGTACACCCGGGCCGCCGACGCCGGGCACGGGCGGGCGGCGCTGCGGCTGGCGCTGCTGGCGCTGCGCCGGGGCGAGCCGGTGCAGGCCGAGAACTGGTGCCGGCGGGCGATCGACCAGGGGCCGGCCGAGGTGGCCGAGCGGGCCGGGCGGTTGCTGGGGGCGCTGCACGCCGAGCTCAGCGCGTAGCCACCTGGCCCGGCGGTTCGGGGCGCGGCGGTGCCAGCCCGGTTCAAAGGCCTTATGAGGGGCGGCAGTTCGGGCACAGCCCGCGGTAGGTGACCTCGGCGGCGGTGACCGCGAAGCCGAAGCGTTCGGCGGCGGGCAGGGCCGCGAGCGGGTCGCCGTGCGGGTGGACGTCGCGGATCGCGCCGCAGCCGGAGCAGATCAGGTGCTGGTGGGCGCGGTGGGCGTTGGGGTCGTAGCGCTTGGCGCGGCCGTCGGTGGCGACCTCCAGCACCTCGCCGAGGGCGACGAGTTCGCCGAGCGTGTTGTAGACGGTGGCGCGGCTGATCTCGGGCAGCCGGGCGGTGGCGCGGGCGTGCACCTCGTCCGCGGTGAGGTGGACGTGCTCGCCGTCGAGGACCTCGGCCACCACGCGGCGCTGCGAGGTCAGCCGCCAGCCGCGTCCGCGCAGTCTCCCCAGCAGGTCACTCATGGGACCAGAGTAAGTCACGCTCTGAGATTGGTGCCAGTGTTGACTTAGACGAAGTCCAAGTTAGGATCGTGTCATCACGACCGGACACCTCGGAGGCGACCCGTTATGACCACGCAGGACGAGCTGCGCCCGACGCTCACCACGGAGGCGGGTGCCCCCGTCGCCGACAACCAGAACACCGAGACGGCGGGCGTCGGCGGCCCGGCCCTGATCCAGGACCAGCTGCTGTTCGAGAAGCTCGCGCACTTCAACCGGGAGCGGATCCCGGAGCGCGTGGTGCACGCCCGCGGCGCCGGCGCGTACGGCACCTTCACGGTGACCGCCGACCTGACGCCCTTCACCCGGGCGGCGTTCCTGTCCGAGGTCGGCAAGCAGACCGAGGTCTTCCTGCGCTTCTCCACCGTGGCCGGCAACCTGGGCGCGGCCGACGCGGTGCGCGACCCGCGCGGCTTCGCGCTGAAGTTCTACACCGAGGAGGGCAACTACGACCTCGTCGGCAACAACACCCCGGTGTTCTTCATCAAGGACGCCATCAAGTTCCCCGACTTCATCCACACCCAGAAGCGGGACCCGTACACCGGCTCGCAGGAGGCCGACAACGTCTGGGACTTCTGGGGCCTGTCGCCCGAGGCCACCCACCAGGTGACCTGGCTGTTCGGCGACCGCGGCATCCCGGCCAGCTACCGGCACCTGAACGGCTACGGCTCGCACACCTTCCAGTGGCAGAACGAGGCCGGCGAGCACTTCTGGGTCAAGTACCACTTCAAGACCGACCAGGGCATCCGCAACCTCACCCAGGCCGAGGCCAACCGGCTCGCCGGCGAGGACCCGGACAGCCACCAGCGCGACCTGCGCGAGTCGATCGAGCGCGGCGAGTTCCCCAGCTGGACGGTGCAGGTCCAGATCATGCCGGCGGCCGACGCGGCCGGCTACCGCTTCAACCCCTTCGACCTGACCAAGGTCTGGCCGCACGCCGACTACCCGCCGATCGAGATCGGCCGGCTGGAGCTCAACCGCAACCCCGACAACGTCTTCGCCGAGGTCGAGCAGTCGGTGTTCTCCCCGTCGCACTTCGTGCCCGGCATCGGCCCGTCCCCGGACAAGATGCTCCAGGGCCGCCTGTTCGCCTACGCGGACGCCCACCGCTACCGGGTCGGCATCAACGCCGACCACCTGCCGGTCAACCGCCCGCACGCCACCGAGGCCCGCACCAACGGCCGCGACGGCCACCTCTACGACGGCCGCCACGGCCGGCAGAAGAACTACGAGCCGAACAGCTTCGGCGGCCCGGTGCAGACCGGCCGGCCGCTCTGGGCCGCGACCGCCGTCGACGGCGCCACCGGCACCCACCCGGCGCCCTCGCACGCCGAGGACGACGACTTCGTGCAGGCCGGCACCCTGTACCGGCTGTTCTCCGAGGACGAGAAGCAGCGGCTGATCGCCAACCTGGCGGGCTTCATCGCCAAGGTCTCCGCCGACCGCGAGGACATCGTGGAGCGGGCGGTCGACAACTTCCGCAAGGCCGACGCCGACTACGGGCAGCGGCTGGAGGCGGCGGTCCGGGAGCTGCGCAAGCAGTAGCCGGACCGATCATGACGGCGGGCCCGTACGACCAGCTCCCACTGGTCGTACGGGCCCGCACCACTCGCGCTCAGACGGACAGCCGGCGCAGCGCCTCGTCGTGCAGCAGGCCGTTGCTGGCCACCGCGTCGGCGCCGCCGGGGCCGGGGACGCCGTCCAGGCCGGTGAAGCGGCCGCCGGCCTCCTGGACGACGATGCACGGCGCGGCCATGTCCCACAGCGACAGCTCGGGCTCGGCGGCGATGTCCACGGCGCCCTCGGCGACCATCATGTAGGACCAGAAGTCGCCGTAGGCGCGGGTGCGCCAGCAGGCCCGGGTGAGGTCCAGGAACGGGTCGAGGCGGCCGCGGTCCTCCCAGCCGGTGAGCGAGGAGTAGGAGAGGGAGGCGTCCGCCATCCGGGAGACGCCGGAGACGTGGATCCGGGAGGCCTTGGCCAGGCTGCGGCCGGCGTAGGCGCCCAGGTCCTTGGCGGCCCACCAGCGGCGCTGCAGCGCCGGGGCGGAGACGATGCCGACCACCGGGCGCTCGACGCCGTCCGGGCCGTCCTCCAGCAGGGCGATCAGGGTGGCCCAGACCGGGACGCCGCGGATGTAGTTCTTGGTGCCGTCGATCGGGTCGATCACCCAGCGGCGCGGGCCCGAGCCCTGCAGGCCGAACTCCTCGCCGAGGACGGCGTCGCGCGGGCGGGCGCGCTGGAGGACGCTGCGCACCAGTTCCTCGGCGGCCTTGTCGGCGTCGCTGACCGGGGTGAGGTCCGGCTTGGTCTCGATCTTGAGGTCGAGGGCGCGGAAACGCTCCAGGGTGACCGAGTCGGCCGAGTCGGCGAGGACGTGGGCGAGTCGGAGATCGTCGTGGTAGTCGGCCATGCCGGAAACCCTAGCCCAGGCCGCCCCGGAGGCGGGTGGACGCGTCGCGGCTCAGTGGGCCGAGCCGCTGAGCTGGAGGCCGATCACGCCGGCGATCACCAGGGAGATGGACACCAGTTTGAGCACCGAGGTGGTCTCCTCCAGGAAGACCATGCCGTAGATGGCCGTGCCGGCCGCGCCGATGCCGGTCCACACCGCGTAGGCGGGGCCGACCGGCAGGCTCTTCAGGGAGATGGTGAGCAGCCCGAAGCTGCCGAGTGCGAACACGCAGAAGCTGATGGTGGGCCAGAGCTTGGTGAAGCCCTCGCTGAGCTTGAGGTTGATCGCGAAGCCGGTCTCCAGCAGGCCGGCCAGGACCACCAGGGCCCATGCCATCGGGTGCCCTCCCAGTCGATCGACGGACGGGCCGCACCCGGCCCGACTTTCCTATGATCGCCAGGACGGGGCGGTCCGACACCTCGAACGGGGCACCGGCCCGGGGGCGGCCGGGTCCTCAGTCGCCCTCGCGGGCCTCCTTGCTGGCCAGCAGACGGCGCAGCGAGTAGAGCCGGGCGGCATCGGCGTGGCCGTCGGCGACCCAGGCGTCCAGGGCGCAGTCCGGCTCGTCGTGGCTGCAGGCGCGCGGGCAGTCGACGGTGCCGGGTTCCAGGTCGGGGAAGGCGTGGATGACCCGGGACGGGTCGATGTGGGACAGGCCGAAGGAGCGGAACCCGGGCGTGTCGATCACCCAGCCCGGGTCGAGGGCCTTGCGGGAGCCGGGCTTGACGCCGGGCGGCGGGGGCAGCCGCAGCGCGAGGGCCGAGACGGTGGTGTGCCGGCCGCGGCCGGTGACCGCGTTGACGTGGCCGGTCTGCCGCTGGCGGTCCGGGACGAGGGCGTTGACCAGGGTGGTCTTGCCGACGCCGGAGTGGCCGATGAACACCGTGGAGAGCCCGCGCAGGTGCTCGCGGACGGCCTCGGCGCCGGTGGTCTCCAGTTCGTCCCGTCGGGTGACCACGTAGTCGATGCCGAGCGTGGCGTAGGACTCCAGCAGCGCGTCGGCCGGGGTGAGGTCGGACTTGGTGAGCACCAGCAGCGGCTCCATGCCCGCGTCGTAGGCGGCGACCAGGCAGCGGTCGATCAGCCGGGGGCGGGGCTCGGGGTCGGCCAGCGCGGTGACGATGGCCAGCTGGTCGGCGTTGGCGACGACGATCCGCTCGTACGGGTCGTCGTCGTCCGCGGTGCGGCGCAGCACGGAGCTGCGCTCCTCGACCCGGACGATCCGGGCCAGGGTGTCGGTGTCCCCGGAGAGGTCGCCGACCAGGTTCACCACGTCGCCGACGACGACGCCCTTGCGGCCCAGCTCGCGGGCCTTCATGGCGACGACCTCACGCTCCTGCTTGGTCCCCGGGTCGATCAGGCAGGTGATCCGGCCGCGGTCGACGGTGAGCACCATCGCCTCGGCCGCGTCCTCGTGCTTGGGCCTGATCCGGGTCCGGGGCCGGGAGCCCCGGCGGGCGGGGCGGTTGCGGATGTCGTCCTCGTCGGCGTCCTTGCCGTAGCGGCGCATGGTTCCAGTCTCCGCTCAGGCGCCCGCCGCCGCGCCGTCGTCCGTGCCGTCGCCGGCGCCGAGCAGCTCCGCCCACATCTTCGGGAAGTCCGGCAGGGTCTTGGCGGTGGTGGCGACGTTCTCCACCTCGACGCCGGGCACGGCGAGGCCGAGCACGGCGGCGGCGGTGGCCAGCCGGTGGTCCTCGTAGGTGTGGAAGATGCCGCCGCGCAGCGGGCGCGGGCGGATCCGCAGGCCGTCCTCGGTCTCGCTGACGTCGCCGCCGAGGTCGTTGATCTCCTTGGCGAGGGCGGCCAGCCGGTCGGTCTCGTGCAGGCGCAGGTGGGCGATGCCGTACAGGTGGGACTCGGAGTCGGCGAGGGCGGCGGCGGCGGCGATCACCGGGGTGAGCTCGCCGACGTCGTGCAGGTCGGCCTCGATGCCGTGGATCCGGCCGGTGCCGGTGAACTGCAGGCCCTCGTCGGTGAACTCGCAGGCGCCGCCCATTCGGGTGTAGAGGTCGCGCAGCTGGTCGCCGGGCTGGGTGGTGTGCTTGGGCCAGTCGCGCACGGTCACCCGGCCGCCGGTGACCAGGGCGGCGGCGAAGAACGGGGCGGCGTTGGACAGGTCGGGCTCGACCACCAGGTCGCGGCCGAGCAGGGCGCCGGGGGTGACCCGCCAGACGTCCTTCTCGCCGCCGTCCTCGGGGGCGTCGACCTGGGCGCCGGCCAGGCGCAGCATCTCGACGGTCATCCGGATGTGCGGCAGCGACGGGACGGGCCCGCCGACGTGCCGGACCTCGACGCCGTGGTTGTAGCGGGCGCCGGAGAGCAGCAGGGCGGAGACGAACTGGGACGAGGAGGAGGCGTCCAGCTCGACCGGGCCGCCGTCCAGGCCGCCGGTGCCGTGGACGGTGAGCGGGAAGCTGCCGCGGCCGCCGTCCTCGATCCGGGCGCCGAGCGCGCGCAGGGCGTTGATCACGCCGTGCTGGGGGCGCTCGTAGCTGCGCGGGTCGCCGTCGAAGTGGACCGGGCCGTCGGCGAGGACGGCGAGCGGGGGCAGGAAGCGCATCACGGTGCCGGCGTTGCCGACGTCGACGTTGGCCGGGCCGCGCAGCACGGGGGCCGGGATGACCCGCCAGGCCTCGCCGCCGCCGGTGCCGCCGGAGTCGTTGTTGACCTTCTCCTCGATGGTGACCCCGAGGGCGCGCAGGCCGTCGGCCATCAGCTGGGAGTCGCGGCTGCGCAGCGGGCGGCGCACCCAGCCCGGTCCGTCGGCGAGTGCCGCCAGCACCAGGGCCCGGTTGGTGACCGACTTGGAGCCGGGGATGGTGACGGTGGCGTCGACGGGGGCGGTGGCGACGGGGGCGGGCCACAGGGTCTCGGTCATGGGGGCCAGTCTAGGGGCCGTACCGGAACGGCCTCGGCGACGGCCGGATGGTGGGCGCCCGCCGCTCGCCCGGCCGGCTCGGGCCGCGCGTCCGGCGGTGGCCGGCCCGCCGGCTAGAGCGGTTGCAGCAGCCAGCTGGCGCCCAGGCCGAGGCAGGCGAGGGCGATCAGCAGGAAGACGGTGACCCAGGCCAGCGCGGGCACGTGGGTGAGCCGGGCGAGCTGGTCGGCGTCGGAGTCGCGGGCCCAGCCGATCCGGCGCTGGTGCTGGAGCTCCAGGACCGGGCGCACCGCCCCGAACAGCAGGAACCAGCAGCCGAGGTAGGCGAAGCCGGCCTGGACCTGGGCGCTGCCGAACCAGGAGACCAGGAAGAAGGCGCCGCCGGCGATGAGCACGGTGAACAGGCCGAAGGCGTTGCGGATCCGGATCAGCAGGGCCAGCAGCAGGAGGATGGCCAGCCAGAGCAGCAGGGTGATCCGGTCGGCGGCGAGCAGGGCGGCGCAGCCGAGGCCGAGCAGGGCGGGGGCGGTGTAGCCGGCGGCGGCGGTGAGCACCATGCCGGGGCCGGTGGGGCGGCCGTAGGAGAGGGTGAGGCCGGAGGTGTCGGAGTGCAGCCTGATGCCGGCCAGCTTGCGGCCGGTGGCGAGGGCGGCGAGGCCGTGGCCGCCCTCGTGGGCGATGGTGACGGCGTTGCGGGCGACGTGCCACAGCGGGCGGGCGAGGACGGCGAGCAGGGCGGCGCAGCCGGTCGCGAGGACCAGCCAGCCGGGTGGGGCGGCCTGGGTGCCGGTGACCCGGTCCCACAGTTCGCCGAGGTTCTGGTTGTTCGGGTTCATCGGGGGGTCTGCGCCTCCGTTCGCTTCCGTGCGCTTGCGTGTGCCGCGTTGGGCCGTTCGGGGCAGCCTCCCATGCGGGGACGGCCGGACGGCAGCGGGCGGTTCTCGTGCCGGGATGAGGAAGTGCTGAGGACGGGCGGCATGGCAAGCTGGCCCGCATGTGCGGTCGCTTCGCAGCCAGCAGCAAGCCCGAGGACCTCGTCGAGCTGTTCGACGTGGAGTTCTGGGACCCGCAGGAGTCCCTGGACCCGAACTGGAACGTGGCGCCGACCAACAGTGCCTTCGTGGTGCTGGAGCGGTTGGCGAAGGGGGCGGCGCGGCCGGTGCGGCAGCTGCGGGCGCTGCGCTGGGGGCTGGTGCCGCCGTGGTCGGACTCCGCCGGGACGGCGGTGAAGATGATCAACGCGCGGTCGGACACGGTGCACGAGAAGCCCTCGTACCGGCAGGCCTTCGCGGCGCGCCGGTGCATCCTGCCGGTGGACGGCTACTACGAGTGGCAGACGGTGCCGGGGGAGCGGGGGAAGGCGCGCAAGAAGCCGTTCTTCGTCTCCCGGGCGGACGGCGGCCCGCTGGCGCTCGCCGGGCTGTACGAGTTCTGGCGCGACCGGACGGTGCCGCCGGGGCACCCGGAGGCGTGGCTGGTGACCTTCACGATCGTCACCACGGACGCCGAGGAGCTGCTGGCGCCGATCCACGAGCGGATGCCGCTGTTCCTGGACCCGGGGTCGTGGGGGGAGTGGCTGGATCCGGGGCTGAGCGACCCGGACGAGCTGCGGAGGCTGCTGATACCGCCGCCGCCCGGGGCGCTGCTGGCCACACCGGTGTCGCCGGCGGTCGGCAGCATCCGCAACAACGGTCCGGAGCTCAAGGAGCCGTGGACCGAGGTCGAGTACGAGACCACCCTGTTCTGAGTTCTTCGCACGTCGTCGGGAGCCTGAGAGATGACCACCTCCTCCGAACTGGTTGAGACCGGGGCCGGGGACGCCCGGATCACCTACCACCGGGCGGCCGCCCCGGAGGCGGTGCTGGCGCTGGGGCACGGCGCGGGCGGCGGGATCGGGGCCCGGGACCTGGTGGCGCTGGCCGAGCGGCTGCCGGAGCGCGGGATCACCGTGGCACTGGTCGAGCAGCCCTGGCGGGTGGCGGGGAAGAAGCTGGGCCCGGCGCCGAAGACCCTGGACGTCGGCTGGCGGCCGGTGGCGGAGCGGCTGGCCGGGCAGGGGCTGCCGCTGGTGGTCGGCGGGCGCAGCGCCGGGGCGCGGGTGGCCTGTCGGACGGGGGCGGCGAGCGGGGCGGTGGGGGTGGTGGCGCTGGCGTTCCCGCTGCACCCGCCGGGCCGGCCGGAGAAGAGCCGGGCGGAGGAGCTGCTGGGGTCGGGGCTGCCGACGCTGGTGGTGCAGGGCACGTCGGACCCGTTCGGCGGGCCGGGGGAGTTCCCGGAGCTGCCCGGGGGGTACGGGCTGGTGGCGGTGCCGTCCGGGAACCACGGCTTCGAGGTGCCCAAGCGGGCGGCGGTGGGGCAGGAGGAGGTGCTGGCGCTGATCTGCTCGGCGGTGGGGGACTGGGTGCTGGGGCTGGTGCGGGCGGTGTGAGCAGGGCGTTTCCGCTCGATCACTCGTGCGAGTGAACGGGCCGCGGTGGCGGGAATGCGGGCGGGGCCGGGGTGGTTGTCGTGTCCGTCAGCAGGAGTCACCGGTGAGAGGCAGGGCAGATGGGTTCGATCGCGTGCCCCGAACGGCCTGAGGAGCGCGAGGCCGCCACGGCCTTCGCCCCCTCCTGGTCGGAGTGGATTGACGCGGGCGAGAAGCCCGTCAGCCCGATATCCTCCATTTCTGGGCGGCCCGCGGTGGGCCGTGCCCGTCATGCCGAGGAGGTGGGTCCGGTCGTCGGGACCGAGCACGAGGCCGATCCGGGCCGTGGCCCGGACGAGGCCCTGCCTGCGGGCGAGGCGCTCACCGGTGAGGAGCTGGCCGAGGCGATCGGTGAGGACACCTTCCGAGTGTCGGCGGAGGAGTCCGAGGAGGCCCGGCGGGAGCGCTTCGAGCGCGACGCCCTGGGGTTCCTGGATCCGATGTACTCGGCGGCGCTGCGCATGACGCGCAACCCCGCGGATGCGGAGGACCTGCTCCAGGAGGCGTTCGCCAAGGCGTACGCGTCCTTCCACCAGTTCCGTGAGGGTACGAACCTCAAGGCCTGGCTGTACCGCATCCTCACCAACACGTTCATCAACTCGTACCGCAAGAAGCAGCGGGAGCCCCAGCGCACCGCGGCGGAGGAGATCGAGGACTGGCAGCTGGCCCGGGCCGAGTCGCACATGTCGACCGGTCTGCGCTCGGCGGAGACCCAGGCGCTCGACCATCTCCCCGACAGTGATGTGAAGGACGCGCTCCAGGCGATCCCGGAGGAATTCCGGATCGCCGTCTATCTCGCGGACGTAGAAGGCTTTGCGTACAAGGAGATCGCGGACATCATGGGTACTCCCATCGGTACGGTGATGTCCCGGCTGCACCGCGGCCGCCGTCAGCTGCGCGGCATGCTGGAGGACTACGCCCGTGAGCGCGGGCTCGTCCCGGCCGGCAGCGGGGCAGGGCAGGAAGCGAAGGGCTCGGGCTCATGAGCTGCGGCGATCCGCACGAAACCGAGTGTGGCGAGGTCCTCGACCACCTCTATGAATTCCTCGACAACGAGATGGCCGAGGGTGATTGCGCCAAGCTGCGCGTGCACTTCGACGAGTGCTCGCCCTGCTTGAAGCAGTACGGGCTGGAACAGGCGATCAAGGCGCTGATCAAGCGGTCCTGCGGCTGTGACGACACCCCGACGGACCTGCGCAGCAAGGTGCTGGCCAGGATCGACTCGATCCGGGCCGGGCAGCGCACGGGCGAGCAGGTGGTGGTCGCCGTGGAGACCTCGGTCGAGCTGCACGTCGAATCCGCCCGTCCGGCGCCGACGGTGACGGAGCCACAGGAGTCGTCGGTGTCATCGGCGCCGTCGGAGTCCTCGGCGGAGGAGCGGGCGAGGGCGCACGCCGACCCGGCCGACGAGCCGTCCGTGCGCCCCGGTGCGCCGGTCGAGGCCGGAGCCCCGGCGGAGTAGTCCGCGCCCCCGCCGGCGAGAGCGGGACGAAACGGTTCGGACCGGGATTTCCGCGGCCCCGGGAGCATGTGCTCCCGGGGCCGCTCCCGTTCTGCTCGCATGCGCCGTCACTCGATCGAGTGAGTTGGCGGTGCGCCAACTGCGCCATTGCGCCATCATGCGTCCCCACGCCCGGACGGCGGCCTATTCTCCTGACGGACGCTCACCGCCGGTCACCGGCGCGCTGAGGCAACACGGGGCCCGGACGCGGGGAGGTCGATATCGCTACCGACAGTGGGGGCGCGACCCTGCCGCAGGGTGCGGCGCGCTACCTGGTGGCCGTCCCGGTGGCCGCCCTGTGCGGCCTGCTGCCGTTGCTGCCGCAGGCCGTCGCACCCGGGCTGCCGCACTGGCTCGGCCACCCGGTGGACTGGCCCAAGGTCGGGCTGCTGGGCTTCCTGCACGGTTGTTGGGAGTCGCTCGCCCAGGGCCTGCCGACCCCCTGCTCGCTGCTGCTGCGCCGACTGCTGCGCCTGCCCGCACCGGCCGGCCGGGCCCCCGCCCGCCCCGGGGTGAACGCCTTCTTCCCGGTGCTGTTCGCCGGGGTGCTGATGCTCCCGCCGGCCGCCGCCGCCCTGGTCGCCGTCCCGGCCGCGCTGCTCGGCGGCCCGACCGGCCCGGGCTGCCGCCGGCGTCAGCTGTTCAACGGCTCCCAGCTCGCGCTGTGCGCCTTCGCCTCCTCGGTCGCCTTCCACCTGCTGCACGGCCCCCAACTGCTGCTCGGCTCCCGGTTCCCGGCCGCGCTGCTGCCCGGCTTCGCCGCCGTCGCCGCGTTCTGCCTGGTCAACGGGCTGGTGGTGGGCGTGATGGTACGGCTCAGCGAGGGCCGGCGGGCAGTCGAGGTGCTGCGCGGGGCCTGCGCGGTGTGCGGGCTGCCGGTGCTGGTGCACGCGGCCGGGGGGCTGATGGTCGCGGTGCTCTGGCAGGGCCCGTACGGGGCGTTCGCCGCGCTGCTGGCGCTGCTGCCGCTGTCCATCTCGGCCTGGGTGTTCGCCCAGGGGCAGCGCGAGCGGGACGCCCACCAGGCCACCGTGCAGTCGCTGGTGCAGGCGGTGGAGATCAAGGACGCGTACACCCGTGGGCACAGCGAACGGGTCGGCCGGGCCTCGGTGCTGATCGCCGGTCAGCTCGGCATGGAGCCCGAGCGGCTGCGCACCCTGCGCTTCGCCGGGATCCTGCACGACGTCGGCAAGCTCGGCGTGGCCACCGAGCTGCTGCGCAGAAACGGTCCCCTCAGCGAGGACGAGCGCCGCGCGGTGGAGATCCACCCGGTGTACGGGTACGAGCTGGTGCGCGGGATCGACTTCCTCGGCGAGGCCCACTCCGGGATCCTGCACCACCACGAGCGGATGGACGGGCGCGGCTACCCGAGCGGACTGGCCGGACGGCAGATCCCCGAGTTCGCCCGGATCATCTCGGTCGCCGACGCCTTCGACTCGATGACCTCCACCCGCTCCTACCGGCGCGGGCGCCCGGTCGCCGAGGCGGTCGCCGAGCTGGAGCGCTGCTCCGGCAGCCAGTTCGACCCGGTGATGGTGCGGGCCCTGATCGACGCGCTGGCCGTGCACGGCTGGCAGCCGGTGGTGCACTCCGAGGACTGCGTGCGGGCCGTCCCGGACATCCCGCTCGGGGTGCCGGAGCCGGTGCGGGCCGCGCCGGGCCGGGTGCCCGCCCAGGGCGGGACCGTTCCCGCGGCCGGGCAGCCGTGACCGGGGGTGCGGGCGGGGGCGGCGACCGGACCGCTGCCGCCGGGGCCGGGCGGGCCCGTTCGGCACGGGGGCGCACCGCCCGGGTGATGTACGCGGCGGCCGGCGCGCTGCTGTTGCTCGCGCTCGGCGCGGTCGCGGTGCGCGGGGTCGCCGAGCCGAGGGTCGCGCTGGCGTTCACCGCGCTGATCGCGCTCGGCGAATGCGTCCGGATCACCCTTCCGGGCGACCGTGAACAGGCGCCCATCGGCGCGGCCGGCGCCCTGGCGTACGCCCTGCTCGGACCGTTGCGCGGAGTGCCGACCGCGCACGGCACGCTCCAGGTCGTCGCGGTGACCGGGGCCGGCCTGCTGCTGGCCTGGCTGCCCGGCCTCGTCCTGCCGCACCGTGCCGGCCGCCCGCACCGGCGCCGGCCCTGGGCCGACCCGGCCCGCCGTGACAGCGCCGCCCGCCGGCTGCTCGCCGTCGGCTTCGCCGCCGCCGTCTTCCAGCCGCTCTACAACGGCGGCATGGTCGACCGCTTCTCGCCGGAGGGCCCGGCCTACGGGGCGTTCCTGACCGCCGTCGCCGCGCTGGCCGCGCTCTGCGACGCCACCCTGGCGGCGGTGCTGCGCGCCTCCGTCACCGGGCTGCGGTTCCCGGCCGCGCTGGAGGACGAGCTGCGCTCGCTGTTCGGGATCGGCTCGGCGATCGTCGCCACCGGCATGCTGGTCAGCCTCGCGGCCGGCGAGGTCGGGCTGTGGGCGCTGCCGCTGTTCTGCACCCCGCTGCTGCTCGCCCAGGTCTCCTTCCGGCGGGCCGCGGCCGTGCGGGCCACCACCGGGCAGACCATCGCCAGCCTCGCCCGGGCCACCGAGGTCGCCGGGTACACCCCGCACGGCCACGCGCGCCGGGTCGCGGACACGGCGTGCGCGCTCGGACGCGAGCTGGGGCTGGGCACCAGGGAGCTCGCCCTGCTGGAGTACGCGGCGCTGATGCACGACGTCGGCCAGCTGTCCCTGGTCGAGCCGGTGCCGGACGGCGCCACCGCGCTGCTGCCCTGCGACGAGCAGCAGCGCATCGCCCGGCTCGGCAGCGAGGTGATCAGCCGCACCGGGGTGCCCCGGCAGGTCGCCGAGCAGGTCGCCCGACTGGCCGACCCCTGTCCCGGGCCGGTCGGCGGCGAGGGACCGGTGCCGCTGGCGGCCCGGATCATCCGGGTCGCCAACGCCCACGACGACCTGCTGACCGCCGCCCGCGGCCGGGGTCTCGGCGAGGCGGTGGGGCGGCTGGAGGCGCTGGAGGTGCTGCGGCTGGGGCGCGGGCGGGTCTACGACGCCCGGGTGGTGGACGCGCTGGCCCGGTTCGGCGGGCAGGGCCGGGGCTGAGCCGCGGTACCCCCCGCCCGGCCCGGGCGTTCCGGCCCGGGGCGCGGGGCCCGCGGTCGGGGCGCGGTCGAGCGGCACCCGCCAGGGGTTGAGGAGGTGCGCTCCGGCGGGCAGGCTGGGGAGGGGCGGGCCCCAACCTCGGCGGTGGGGAGCGCGGGTGGGGGCGGGCGTGGTTGGATGCGGTCGTAGCGTGGAACACCGACCCGGGACACCGGGACCGGGCCCCGTCGAGGACGGGACGGCCCCGGCGGTACGGGACTTGAGCGGACGACGACGGCAGGGACGAACGTGAGGATCTTCCACCGGGCACGGCACCGGCCGTCCGCCACCTGGCGGCAGACGACCGACCGGGCCTTCACGCTGATCGGCGACGGCCGCTACGAGGACGCCGGCGCCCTGCTGGTGATGGCCGCCGACCTGGAGCCGTGGCTGTCCGACTCCTGGTTCAACCTCGCCCTGCTGCACAAGTTCCGCCGCGACTGGGAGCAGGCCCGCTCGGCCGGGCTGCGCGCCGTCGCCCTGCTGGACCGCGAGCACGGCGCCCCCGACTGGTGGAACCTCGGCATCACCGCCACCGCCCTCCAGGACTGGCCGCTGGCCCGCCGCGCCTGGCAGGCCTACGGGCTGAAGCTGCCCGGCGGCCCCGGCGTGGACGGCCCGGTCAGCCTGGAGCTCGGCACCACCCCGGTGCGGCTGTCCCCGGAGGGCGAGTCCGAGGTGGTCTGGGGCCGCCGGCTCGACCCGGCCCGGATCGAGGTGCTGTCCATCCCGCTGCCGTCCTCCGGTCGCCGCTGGGGCGAGGTGGTGCTGCACGACGGCGCCCCGCACGGCGAGCGGGTCACCGACGGCGTCGCCTACCCCGTCTTCGACGAGATCGAGCTGTGGGCGCCCTCCCCGGTGCCGACCTACGTGGTGCTGCTGCAGGCCTCGACCGCCGGTGACCGGGACGCGCTGGAACGCCTGGTCGCCGACGCCGGGTACGCGGCCGAGGACTGGACCTCCTCGGTGCGGCTGCTGTGCCGCGCCTGCTCGGAGAGCCGGATGGCCTCGGACGACGGCATCGTCGCCCACCACGACCCGCACGACGACGGCGACGCCGCCCACCCCGGCCACCTCAGCCACCTCAGCCAGGGCGGCGCGGCCGGGATGTCCTGGCTGGTCGAACGCGAGTGCGGGATCGCCGCTCCGGCCACCCTGGTCCGCACGCTGCTGGACCGCTGGGTCGCGGCCGCCCCCGGAACCCGGGCGTACCGGGATCTCGAAGAAGTCTGCTGAGTACCCTGGACAGGTACGTGTAGACCTATGGAAGCGGAAGACATGGCGGAGCAGGCCGAGCAGCACGACCACCAGCACGAGCACGACGTGGAGGGGGCGGCGCCCGAGGCCCCCGTGAAGGTGATCGGCGAGGAGCCCGACCTCAGCAAGGGCACCGCGCGTCCGATCACCGTGGTCGGCAACCCCGTCCTGCACCGCGAGGTCAAGGACGTCACCGCCTTCGACGGCGAGCTGGCCGCGCTGATCGACGACATGTTCCAGTCGATGTACGCCGCCGAGGGTGTCGGCCTGGCCGCCAACCAGATCGGCGTGGACCTCAAGGTCTTCGTCTACGACTGCCCCGACGACGAGGGCGTGCGCCACGTCGGCCACGTGATCAACCCCGTCCTGGAGGAGTACCCGGCCGACCGCCGCCGGGTGCTCGACGACGGCAACGAGGGCTGCCTCTCCGTGCCGGGCGCCTACGCCGAGCTGCCCCGCCCGGAGTACGCCGCGGTGACCGGCGTGAACCGGGACGGCGAGCCGATCCGGGTCGAGGGCACCGGCTTCTTCGCCCGCTGCCTCCAGCACGAGACCGACCACCTGTACGGGTTCCTGTACATCGACAAGCTGTCGAAGCGGGACCGCAAGGACGCCCTGAAGCAGATGGCCGAGGGCACCCCGAAGTACGCGACGGTGCCGAACGCGTAAGGCGCGACGGATCCGTCGGAGGCCGGTGCGGAGCGATCCGCACCGGCCTCCGTGCTGTCCGGGGGCCGGTGGGTCACCGCGGTGGGTCACCGCGGCGGGGCGTCCAGGGCGGGGCGACGGCGGCGAAGGCCTGGTCGGTGAGGGCGGCCGGGTCGTGACCGCCGTCGCCGTCGCTCCACTGCTGGAGGACGACGTCGAAGGCGGTCAGCGCCATGCCGGCGGCGAGCCGGGGGTAGAGGGTGGCCGCCGGATCGAGGCCCAGCCGGGCGGCGAGTTCGGCGGCGAGCTCCTCGCGCCACCGGGCCTGGCGCTCCAGGAAGCGGGCGTACAGGGCGGGGGTGCCGAGGATAGGGATGGGGCGTGGAACGGATCCCGGACCAGAGCGGGCGGGTGTTCGTCGTCACCGGGGCGAACAGCGGCCTCGGGCTGGCGACCACCCGGGCGATCGCCCGGCGCGGCGGCGATGTGGTCCTCGCCGTCCGGGACGAGGGCAGGGGTCGGCGCGCGGTCGCGGAGATCACCGCCGAACTGCCGCAGACGCGGGCACGGTTGGAGGTGCGCCGGCTCGACCTGGCCGACCTCGACTCCGTCCGCGCCTTCGCCGACGGGCTGCGCTCGGACGGCGTCCGCCCGGACGTCCTGGTCAACAACGCCGGGGTGCTGGCGCCGCCGCGCACGCTGAGCGCCCAGGGCCACGAACTGCAGTTCGCCGCGAACCACTTGGGCCACTTCGCGCTCACCGGACTGCTGCTCGACCTGCTGGCGGACGGCGCGGATCCCCGGGTGGTCACGGTCAGTTCGGCCAACCACCGGCAGGGGAGGATCTTCTTCGACGACCTGGACGGTGAACGCGGGTACTCGCCGATGGCCCGCTACAACCAGTCGAAGCTCGCCAACGCCCTCTTCGGCCGGGAACTCCACCGGCGCCTCGTCGCCGCCGGCAGCCCGGTCCGCAGCGTGCTGGCCCACCCCGGCTTCGCCGCCACCAACATCCCGGCCGGCTCGGTCGGGGTGGTGAAGCTGCTCCTCGGCCGTCTGCTGCTCCCGCTCGCCCAGCCGGCCGCCCGGGGCGCGCTGCCCCAACTCTTCGCCGCCACCGACCCGGAGGCGCTCGGCGGGCAGTTCATCGGCCCGGCCGGACTCGGCGAGCTGCGCGGCGCCCCGACCGTGGTGCGGCCGGCCGCGCGGGCGCTCGACCCGGAGGCGGCCCGGCGGCTGTGGGAGCTTTCGGAGCGGCTGACCGGCGTCCGCTTCGCCGTCTGAGTGGCGGTTCGAGTTGTCGGGCCGAGTTGCCGGGCCGGACCGGGTGCGTGAGAAGTCGGCCGGGCCGACTTCCCACCCGGGCGCGCTACTTGCCCGCGAGGACCGCCGTCAGCAGGCGGTTGGCGAGGGGGCTCGGAGCGCCGAAGTCCAGGCCCAGGTTGGAGACCGAGTACGCGGCGTGGACGGACAGGTCGCGGGTGGCGAACATGCCGTTGGCGTAGCCGTCGTCGTGACCGGTCTTGCCCCAGAGCACGGTGCCGTTCGGCAGCGGGGTGGACATCAGGCCCGCGCCGAAGCAGGCCACCTTGTTGCAGGAGGTGCCGCCGACGAACGGCACGGGCTTGCCCTCGCTGTCCTTGGGGAGGGCGAACAGCTCCGCCTGCTGGGCGGCGGGCAGCAGGCGGCCCTGCAGCAGCGTGGTCAGGAAACGGTCGAGGTCGGCGGTGGTGGAGATCAGGTTGGACGGGTCGCCGCCCTGCTCGCTGGTGTCGACGGCCCGGCCGCTGTCGTCGCTCATGTAGCCGTGCAGGTAGGGGCGGGGCATGGTGGGGTCGTCCTCCGGCACCGAAGTCTGGTCCAGGTGCAGGGGGTTGAGGATGCGGGCGGTGACCTCGTCCTTGAAGGAGTGGCCGGTGATCTGCTCGATCAGCTTGCCCGCGATCCGGAAGCCGAGGGAGTTGTACTCCTGTTCGGTGCCGGGCGTGAAGTGCGGGCCGGGCGCCGGGCGGCCGTCGTCGGGGCGCAGGGTCTGCTGGATGATCTGGTCGAAGGTGCGGTAGTCGTACCGGTCGGCGATCGTCTCGTCGGCGCTCGCGGGGGGCTTGCCCTCGTCCACGTTCGGCAGTCCGCTGGTGTAGTTGACCAGTTGGCGGACGGTGATCGGGTCGAAGGTGTCGGGCAGCAGGCCCGGCAGGTAGTCCTGGACGGTCCGGTCGAGGTCGATCCGCCCCTCGGCGGCCAGCTGCAGGACGACGGTGGTCTCGAACACCTTGGAGATGCTGCCGGCGTGGAAGTGCGCGTTCTCCGGGATCTTCCGGCCGGTCTGGCTGTCGATGGTGGAGCCCTTCCACACCTGGCCGGGCTCGGCGACCAGGGCGATCGCGCCGGAGGCGCCGTCGGAGGGGCGGGTCTCGATGGCGGCCTGGAGTGCGGCGGGGTCCAGCGGTGGGAAGGCCGTCGCGGTGGGGGAGTCGGCGCCGCTCGCGGCGAAGGCCTGCGCCCCGGTGGCGGTGGTGACGCCGACCAGGGCGGAACAGGCCAGACCGAGGGCGGCGGTGCGGCGGGCGAACGGCTTCATGTGGGGCACCCCGTGGATCACTACGGCTGAGTGGACCTCAGCGACAGAAACGATCCTGCTCGCCGGCGGCCCCGCCCGGCATCGGGGACCGACCCCGATCCGTCCCTGAGCCGCCCCCGACGGTCCGTCAGGAGCCTCCCCCGGGCGGCGCCCCCGCCCGGCGCGAACGCCTGGCGAAGCCGACAACAGCGGTGCCCCGCACCGGCCACGGCCGGTGCGGGGCACCACTGTTCGTGCGTCTTCTTCGGAAGTCGTCTTCTTTAGAAGTCGTCGTCGAAGGCGACCGAGCCCTCGACCGCGACCTGGTACGCCGACACCCGGCGCTCGAAGAAGTTGGTCAGCTCCTGGACGTTCTGGAGCTCCATGAAGCCGAACGGGTTGGTCGACCCGTAGCGGATCGGCATCCCGAGGCGGGCCAGGCGCTGGTCGGCGACGGCCTCCAGGTACTGGCGCATGGAGTCGGTGTTCATGCCGGCCAGACCGTCACCGCACAGGTCCTGGGCGAACTGGAGCTCGGCCTCGACGGCCTCCTCCAGCATCTCGGTGACCTGCTTGGCCATCTCGTCGTCGAAGAGGTCGGGCTCCTCCTCGCGGACGGTGTCCACCACGGACATCGCGAAGTCCATGTGCATGGACTCGTCGCGGAACACCCAGTTGGTGCCGGTGGCGAGACCGTGCAGCAGGCCACGGCTCCGGAACCAGTACACGTACGCGAACGCGCCGTAGAAGAACAGCCCCTCGACGCACGCCGCGAAGCAGATCAGGTTCAGGAGGAACGCGCGGCGGTCCTCCTTGGTCTGCAGCGAGTCGATGTGGTCGACGGCGTTCATGTACTTGAAGCAGAACTGGGCCTTCTGGTGGATGGAGGGGATGTTCTCCACCGCGGCGAAGGCCGCGTTGCGGTCCTCCGGATCCGGAAGGTACGTGTCCAGCAGCGTCAGGTAGAACTGGACGTGCACGGCCTCCTCGAACAGCTGACGGCTCAGGTACAGCCGCGCCTCCGGGGAGTTGATGTGCTTGTAGAGGCTCAGCACGACGTTGTTGGCGACGATCGAGTCACCCGTCGCGAAGAAGGCGACCAGGCGGCCGATCAGGTGGCGCTCGCCCTCGCTGAGCTTCGCCAGGTCGGCGACGTCGGAGTGCAGGTCCACCTCCTCGACGGTCCAGGTGTTCTTGATCGCGTCGCGGTACCGGTCGTAGAACGACGGGTAGCGCATCGGGCGCAGGGTCAGCTCGAAGCCGGGGTCGAGCAGCATCTTGCGGTCGTCGGCAGTCATTACTGGCAGGCCTCGCAGGACTCGGGGTTCTCCAGGGAGCAGGCCAGTGCGGCCTCTTCCTCCGGGGTGAGGGTCGGGGTGTTCACGGGCACCGGCGCGGCGGCGCGGGCGGTGCCGGAGGCGGCCTGGGCGATCCGGGTCGCGGGGCGCGAGCGCAGGTAGTAGGTGGTCTTCAGACCCACCTTCCACGCGTAGGCGTACATCGAGCTGAGCTTGCCGATGGTCGGCGCCGCCATGAACAGGTTCAGCGACTGGCTCTGGTCGAGGTACGGCATGCGGGCCGCGGCCAGGTCGATCAGGGCGCGCTGCGGCAGCTCCCACGCGGTGCGGTACAGCGAGCGCACCTCCTCGGGCAGCCAGCCGAGCTCCTGCACCGAGCCGTTGGCGTCGCGCAGCGAGTCACGGGTCTGCTGGTCCCAGACGCCGAGCTCCTTGAGCTCGCGCACCAGGTACGGGTTGACCTGGAGGAACTCGCCGGAGAGCGTCTCGCGCTTGAACAGGTTGGAGACCTGGGGCTCGATGCACTCGTACACGCCGGCGATGGACGCGATGGTCGCGGTCGGGGCGATCGCGAGCAGCAGCGAGTTGCGCAGGCCGGTCTCGGCGATGCGGGCGCGCAGCGCGGTCCAGCGGTCGGCCCACTGCGGGGCGGCCGTCGGGAAGTGGTCGATGTGCAGCTCGCCGCGGGCGGCGCGGGTCTCGCCGTAGGCCTCGTGGCGGCCCAGCTGCTCGGCCAGGTCGGCGGAGCGCTCGTAGGCGGTGAGCATGATGCGCTCGGCGATGAGGGTGGACAGCTGCTTGGCCTCGGCCGAGTCGAAGTCGAGCCGCAGCTTGAAGAAGACGTCCTGGAGGCCCATCACGCCGAGGCCGACCGGCCGCCAGCGGGAGTTGGAGGTGCCGGCCTCGACCGTCGGGTAGAAGTTGATGTCCACCACGCGGTCGAGGAAGGTGACGGCGGTGCGCACGGTGGCGTCCAGCCGCTCCCAGTCCATGGCGTTGATCAGGTCGGCGGCGGTGGCGCCGGCGGCCACGTGGGCGCCGAGGTTGACCGAGCCGAGGTTGCAGACGGCGGTCTCGGAGTCGTCCGTGACCTCCAGGATCTCGGTGCACAGGTTGGAGGAGTGCACCGTGCGGCCCGGCAGGGCGGTCTGGTTGGCGGCGCGGTTGGAAGCGTCCTTGAAGGTCATCCAGCCGTTGCCGGTCTGCGCGAGGGTGCGCATCATGCGGGCGTAGAGGGTCTGCGCCGGGATGGTGCGGACAGCCTTGCCGGCCAGCTCGGCCTTGACGTAGGCCTCGTCGAACTCGGCGCCCCAGAGGTCGACCAGCTCGGGCACGTCGGCCGGGGAGAACAGCGACCAGTCGGCGTTGGCGTTCACGCGGCGCATGAACTCGTCCGGGATCCAGTGCGCCAGGTTGAGGTTGTGGGTACGGCGGGCCTCTTCGCCGGTGTTGTCGCGGAGCTCCAGGAACTCCTCGATGTCGGCGTGCCAGGTCTCCAGGTAGACGCAGGCCGCGCCCTTGCGGCGGCCGCCCTGGTTGACGGCGGCGACCGAGGAGTCGAGGGTGCGCAGGAACGGCACGATGCCGTTGGACTTGCCGTTGGTGCCGCGGATCAGGCTGCCGCGCGAGCGGATGCGCGAGTAGGACAGGCCGATGCCGCCGGCGTGCTTGGACAGCCGGGCGATCTGCGCGTAGCGGTTGTAGATCGAGTCCAGGTTGTCCAGCGGCGAGTCCAGCAGGTAGCAGCTGGACATCTGCGGGTGCCGGGTGCCGGAGTTGAAGAGCGTCGGCGAGGAGGTCAGGTACTCCAGGCGGCTCATCAGGCCGTACAGCTCGGACACCTCGCGCACGGACTGCTCGGTGTCACCGACCGCCAGGCCGCAGGCGACGCGGAGCAGGAAGTGCTGCGGGGTCTCGATCACCTTGCGGGTGATCGGGTGGCGCAGCAGGTAGCGGGACTGCACGGTGCGCAGGCCGAAGTACTCGAACCGGTCGTCGCCCTTGGCGTCGATCAGGGCGTCCAGGGCGGCGGCGTGCTTGGCGACGAACGCGGCGGTGGTGTCGCCGATCAGGCCCTCGGCGTGGCCGACGGCGATCGAGGCGGCGAAGGTGGTGGAACCCTGGCTGTTCGCCTCGTCGACGATCTCCAGGGCGAGCAGGCGGGCCGCGAGCTTCGAGTACTGGGGGTCCTCGGCGATCATCGACGCGGCGGCGTCCACGGCCAGCCCGCGGAGCTCGGCGAAGTCCGAGCCGGCGTGGCGGCCGCGCAGCGCGGCGGCGGCGACATGGCCGGGGTCGACCTCGGCGAGGTCGACGCTGCGGTCGGTGAGCAGCCGCAGGAGCGCGCCGCCGGGGTCGGCGACCGTCGGGTCGACAAAGGCGGTACCGGTGCCCTGGGCGGGCAGGGTGACTGAGGCAGCGGTGGTCAAGGCGCTCTCTCCTGGCGGCGATCGGCGGCGTGATCGGGGTCACCCGGGCCGATCTGGGCAGGGGAGCACGGCGCGAACGCAAACGACGTCGCGAGAGGTGTCTCCCCGGCCCGCCCGCGAGGCCCGGAGGGGTCGTACTGGTGCTTGTGCGGCCTCTGCGGGAGGGCCGTGCGCACGCTGGTCGGCAGGTACTCGGACTCGCGGCGCGGCTCCTGGAGCCGCCCGCACACCGCTGCGGGGCAGTCCCGGATTCGCACCGGGTTCCCCTGCATCGACAGCAGAAGCGAGCATACATGTAGTGGCATCTCTCCGATGCGACACCACATGTAGTGCGGCGTGGCGTGTTGGAGCGATGACCGGTGGTGTCGGGCGAGGGGCCTTGCGGCGCTTGGCGGGAGGCCTCGCAGAGGCGGCCGGAGGCCCGGGTGAGGCCGTCGGGAAGCCCGGTCGTGTGTACGGGACGCCCCGGTCCGCGCCGACGGCGTCCCGGTTCCGGCACGGAATGGTCACCGGGCGGATCGGCGGTCGGGCGCATGCCCTACGATCTGGGCGCATGAGCGACGGAACTGGCGTACCTGGGCACGGGCCGCAGGGAACGTCTCCCGCCGGGCCGGGGGGCGCACGGAATCAGCAGCCGGTGGTACCGGGACCGGTGCCGCCGCCGAGCGGGGGCTTCGGCCCGCCGCCGCCCTCGTACGGGCCGGTGGCGCCGTCCGCGCAGCCGCTTCCCCAGCCCGTTCCTCCGGTGCCGCAGCCGCAGGCCCAGCCGCCGCAGCCGCAGCCGCAGTGGCAGCAGCAGCCCCAGCCTCCGCAGCCCGTTCCGACGCAGCGCGCCGAACCCGACTGGGCGGCGCTGGCGGACCGCAACGAGGCCGAGGGCAAGCGCAAGCGCAGGCTCAAGGTGATCGGCATCGTCGCCGCGGTCGTCGTGGTGGGCGGCCTGGCCGCGGGCGGCGCGGTGCTGCTCCAGGGCAAGAAGGACGACGGTGGGAAGGCGGTCGCGGGCCAGACCTCGACCGCCTCCGGCCGGCCCACGGCCACGCCGTCGAGCCCGTCCGGCAGCCCGGGGGGACAGTCCGGCCAGACGGACGACCCGTCGAAGCCGATCTGGGAGGCCGCGACCGACCCGGCGCCGCAGGACGCGGGCGCGCTGTTCTCCGCGCAGCAGCTGACGATCAACGGCGCGACCTGGAACCGGACCATGGTCGCACTGGACCAGCCGTGCTGGGACGGCAATTCGACGACCGGCGGGCTCGGCAAGGTGCTCGGCGACCAGGGGTGCCAGAAGGTGCTCCGGGCGACGTACGTCTCCGGCGACAGCGCGGTGACCGTCGGCGTGGCCGTCTTCGACCACAAGATCCAGGCCGAGACCGCGATGAAGAACTACGCCGGCCAGCTCAAGGGTCTGCCGGCCGCCGGCGCCCCGGCCTTCTGTGCCAACCCCGGCTGCACCAACACCCACAACAGCCTCGGCCGGTACGCCTACTTCACGGTCGAGGGCTCGGCGAAGGGCGGCAACAACCCCGACGCCACGGCGACCGCGGCGGCCTCCGGATTCTCCGAGTACGTGAAGGGCCAACTGCTGCAGCGTGCCAAGGCCGCGGGCTCCGCCGCGCCGGGAGCGCAGGGCACGCCGCCCCCGGCTCCGGCGGGCTGACCTCCCCCGACACCCCGGTCCCGGCGGATTCGTTCGCGGGGGCCGGGGGAGTGTGACAGGCTCTCGGGCAGTCATTCGTACGCGTGTTCCGGTTGGGTCCGTGGGGGTCGGTACCGGCGAGCAACCGGAGGAGTGGTCCGTGGCGCTGCCCAGTGCCCTGCGCGGCAAGCCCGCCGTCCTGGCCGTGGCCGGGGCGGTCGTCGCGACCGGCGCGTTCGTGCTGCTGGGCCGCGACGGGCGGACCGACCGGAGCGACGTCGAACAGCCCTCCCGGGCACCGGTGTCGGTGGGCGCGCCCGGACGCACCCTGCCGCCGGACGTGGGCCGGGACCTGTTGGCCCGGGATCCGCAGGCCTCGCCGAACGCCCGCGCCGTCGACCAGTTCCTGACCGACCTGGAGAGCCAGGCCCGTACCGGGAAGAGCGGTGGGACGGTGATCGGCCAGCACGTCGAGGCGCACAACGAGCGCAACAACCCCGAGTACGGCGACTATCGCGGTACCAAGCAGGTCGGCTACTACTACCGGAAGGCCGCCGACATCACCGGCAAGCTGCCGGGCTTCGTCGAGACCGACCTCGGCCCCGGCTACGGCCAGAGCGCCTGGGGCGTCGGCAACCCGCGCTCCTACTCGGCCGGCCGCTGGCCCACCTGCCGACCCGGCTGGCAGTACACCGACGACGCCGTCGACCTGCTGGCCGCCGTCTGGTCCGGCCACCCACGCGCCGACGACGGCACCTACGGCACCTCCGGCGTCCAGCACAACTGCGACGGCAGCAGCACCGAACTGCCGGACAACGGCGGTGCCCCGGCCGGGATCGTCGGGATGTCCTTTCACCAGCCCTACCCCGGATCGGACGTCAAGTCCTTCGACCGGGTGCTCTGTTCGAACTCCCCCACGGCCAAGGACCCCGGCTGGTTCGGCCGGGTCGTGGACAGCCAGCACGACACCCCCGAGTACCGGGCGCTGGTGTCCGACCTCTCGTACCTGGCGGATCACCTGGAGTACCTGGCGGCGCACGACGTGCCGGTGCTGCTGCGCCCGTATCACGAGATGAACGTGCAGGACTGTGCCAGCAGGTTCTGGTGGGCGGGCCAGAAGCCGGCCGAGTACCAGGCGCTGTGGCGGATCACCTACCACTACCTGGTGGACACCAGGGGGCTGCACAACCTGCTGTTCGTCTGGACGCCGGTGTCCTGGGACGGCGCCCCGGGCGTCGACCCGTGGGACTACTACCCGGGCGCCCAGTACGTGGACGTGGTCGGCGTGGACGACTACAGCGGCAGCCCGGCGCACCCGATCGGCACCGGCGAGGTGTGGACCAAGCGCTACTACGACGGGCTCGCGGCCTACGACAAGCCGCGGATGCTGGCCGAGTCCTTCGCCGTCCCGGTCAACTCCCGCCAGCCGGACACCTTGCGGCGCACGCCGTGGACGATCTGGACGGTCTGGGGGCAGTCGCTCACGGAGAAGAACCTGACCCCGGACCAGCCGCGCAACACGGCGGCCGACGTCAACGCCACCTACCACAGCCCGCTGGTGCTCACGGGCGGCTCCGGCGCGTTCGGTCCGGGCATCGACTGGGGCGGTCTTCACGTCCGTTGAGCCGTCGGGTCCGCACCTCTGCCGGGAACCGGTGACCACCGCGTTGAACGGGTTGGATTCCGGGCCCGTTGCGGTGTGTGGCATTCTGTGGCGGCGAAACCGTGGGGTTGTTCGGTACACGGTCGGGAGAGGGCCCGGAGGGGCGGGGGTAGGGGATGACACAGACGCGTCCGATGCGCGGGGTCGGCGCCCTGGCGGTCGGTTGGGGCGTGGTGCTGCTCGCCTGGGCGGCGTACAACTGCTTCGGTCAGGTGGGCTTCGCCACCTACCTCAAGGGCATCTTCTACTACGGCGGGTCGTCGGTGGACGCCGAGACCGGGAGCCTCAACTACGGCCTGCTCTACCTGGTTTCGGGCATCCTCCTGCTGCGCGGGCGTGGCTGGGCGCTCGGGGTGGCGGCGGGTGTCGCGCTGGTCGAGGGCTACAACCGGGTGCGCAGCCTGACCGGCGCGCTGCTCGACAAACCCCAGCGCGAGTGGTTCACCGGCACCACCGAGGGTTGGCTGAAGCTCGCCACCTTCGGGCTCGGGGTGGTCGTCACCGCGACTCTGATCGTGCTGCTGGCCCGGTCGAAGTGGCGGGAGCGGGCCGGGGAGTCGGGTGGGGAGCCGCACTGGTCGATCCTGCAGACGGTCCCGTCCGCTCCGAATCCGGTTCTGTACCCGCAGCCGCAGCCGCAGCCGCAGCCGCAGCCGCAGCCGCAGCCGCAGCCGCAGCCGCAGCCGCAGGCCGCGTGGCCGCAGCAGCCGCCCGCCCAGCCGGTGTGGCAGCAGCAGGTCCCGCCGCAGCCGGTCGCCTGGCCGCCGGCTCAGCCCCAGCCGGTCCAGCCCCAGCCCGCGTCGCCGGTCCCGTACGCCCAGCCGCCCGCCCCGTACCAGCCGCCCTACGCCCAGCAGCAGTGGCCCGCCGCCCCGCCCGTCGCCCCGGGCCCGGTGGCGCCCGGACCGGTCGCGCCGCCGCCCACCGACCGGCCGTCGGCGGACCGGCCGCCGCAGACCTGACCGCCCGTGAACGACCGGCCCCGCCCGGGGCCGGACCGACACCAGACGAGGAACGATTTTCGCCATGCCATCGACAGCCCCCGTGCGGACGGTGCTGACCACCTCGCGCGAGGCCGCCCGGCTCGCCGAGCGACAGATGTCGTGGAAGCCCCGGGTGTTGCCGTTCTACGTGGCCTTCCTGATCATCTTCGCCTTCTCGATCTGGGCGTACGTGCCCAACCCGACCCCGCTGGGATGGGCGATCACCATCCTGTGGGGCATGCCGGTGTTCGGCGTGCTGATCGGCTTCCAGGGCGTGCTGATGGTCCGCCGCCGGCTGCGGCAGGTGGGGCGGATGACCCCGCCCGCGCCGGTCGAGGACGACTTCCTGATCGTGCTGGTGCCGACCATCGGCCGGCACGACACCTACCCGGCGCTGGAGCGCTCGGTGCTCTCGTACGTCGAGCATCTGCCGCCCTACTTCCCGTGGCTACGGGTGGACATCCTCACCGAGGAGGGCTGCGCCGCCGCCGAGAAGATCGACGACCTGGCCGCCCGGCACCCGCTGATCCGGGTGGTCACCGTGCCGAAGGCGTACGAGACGCCCAACGGCACCAAGTTCAAGGCCCGCGCCAACCACTACTCGCACGAGCTGCGGATCGAGGAGGGCGAGGCCGAGGACGACGTCTGGGTGCTGCACATGGACGACGACACCGGAGTCGGCCCGGACACCGCCGCGGCCGTCGCCCAGTTCGTCAACCGACAGCGCCGGGCCGGCGACGAGGCCAAGCACATGGCGCAGGGCATCCTGACGTACCCCCGCGAGAACGCGGTCTCGACCTTCACCTGGCTCGCCGACGCGATCCGCCCGGCCGACGACATCGCCCGCTTCCGTGCGATGACCGGCACCGGAACCCCGATCGCCGGCGTCCACGGCGAGCTGCTGATCGTGCGCTCCTCGGTGGAGGCCACCATCGGTTGGGACTTCGGGCCGAAGACCATCGTCGAGGACGCCCAGATGGCGCTGAACTTCTGCCAGCGCTACCCGGGCCGCAGCGACTGGTTCAACGGGCGCTGCTACGGCGCCTCGCCCGCCGGGGTCAAGGACTTCCTCAAGCAGCGCGAGCGCTGGGCCTGGGGTCTGGTCGCGCTCTGCTTCAACAAGACGATCCCGCTGCGGTACCGGCTGTTCATCGGGATGGGCATGGTCAGCTGGGTGCTCGGCCCGCTGCAGCACGTCGGCCTGGTGCTGCTGGTCGCCTGGTTCACCGGCACCTGGAACACCTCGCCGGTCACCCAGTCCGTGGTGCTGCTCTGGGCGATCAACTTCGCCTACGTCATCTGGACGTACTGGGAGGGGCTGCGGCTGAACGTGGTCGCCTCGGCCAACCACCGGCGCAAGTGGTGGGAGCCGATCGTCGTGGTGGCCTGCATCCCGGTGTTCTCCTTCCTGGAGGGTTGGGGCGGCCTGCGGGGACTGATCAAGTTCCTCAAGGGCGAGGAGAACAAGTTCGTCGTCATCGCCAAGCCGGCCTGATCGGAAAGCACGACTGTGAAGCGCGCTGCAATCTTCGTCCTGCCGACCGTCGTCGTCGCCGTCGCCGTGGCGGTCCCCGTGGTGTGGGGGGACCACCCGATCCGGTTCGACCACCAGAGCCCCTCCACCGTCCACCTCGCCGCCCCCACCGAGCAGGGCCGGGTCTGGGGCTTCGGCAAGGACGCGCCGCCGGTCGAGGACACCGGCCCCAAGGTGGCCCGTCCGTGGACGAAGGGGAGCCCCGAGTGGGGCGTGCAGGTGTACTGGCTGGACGACCCGGCGGACCCGGACAACTTCGTCCAGGGCAAGGTCGACCGCATCGTCAAGTACGTGGTCGGGCTGAACGCCAACTCCCTGTCGGTGACGTTCCCGTACTACACCACCGGTACCAAGTCGAACGCCGTCGCCGCCCGCCCGACCTCGCCCACCCCGGAGCGCCTCGCCCTGTTGCTGGACGCCGCCCACCGGGCGGGTCTGCGCACCACCGTGCGTCCGATCATGGACGAGGACGTGTTCGACTACGTCCACACCCTCAAGTGGCGTGGCAACATCGCGCCGACCGACCGGGACGCCTGGTTCGCCAGCTATGCCGCCTTTCTGGAGCCGTACCTGAAGGTCTCCCAGGAGCACGACGCGGCCGAGTTCACCATCGGCACGGAGTTCAACTCGCTGGAGGGCGACCCGCACTGGCCGGGGCTGATCGACCAGGCGCGGAAGACCTTCCACGGTGAGGTGGCGTACGACGCGAACTTCGACAACTGGTCCAAGGCCCCGATCGCGGTGCCGACCGACGTGACCGGCGTGGACGCCTACCCGCCGGCCAGGAACTCCGACGACGACGCCCCCATCGGTGACCTGGAGGCCAGTTGGAACGCATGGCTCGACAAGCGCGGCACGGGCGCCCAGCCGACCACCAAGCTCACCGAGGTGGGCATCCCGGCGCAGAAGGGCGCGTACAAGACACCCGGTGAGTACTACAAGAAGACCGAGGTGAACGAGGCCGTCCAGGCCACCTGGTTCACCGCGGTGTGCCGGGTGGCCGAGCAGCGCAAGCTGAGCGGGTTGTACTTCTGGTCGCTGTACTTCGGCATCGACCCGACCCTGCCGCCCACCCCGGACACCCCGCGGATGGACTACGCGGGGCGCTCGGGGTCCGAGAAGGCGATCCGTGACTGCTTCGCGCAGACCTACGAAGTGCCGCCCGCGTAGCGGCGGTTACTGCTGCGCCGGGGGTTCACCGGCGGTCGCCCTGCCGGTCGGGGTGTGGGCCGGACGAGGGGAACCCGGTCGCGTGGCGGGCTTGCCGGTGGTCGGGGTCGGGGTCGGGGTCGGGGTGGCACCGGCCGTCGGTGTGGGTGTGGGCGTGGGCGTGGGGGTCGCCGTCGGCGCCGGGGCGGCCGGGTGGTCCGGCTGGGCCCCGGCCAGCCCGTCCGCGATCTGCTGCTCCAGCCACGGCGTCACGAACCGCATGCCGGCCGGGGTGAGGTGCACCCCGTCGTTGGCGGGGGTGACCCAGTGGCCGTCCTTGTCCTTCCACACACAGGTGTCGTACGGGCAGTAGAAGGCGTTCAGGTCGACCAGCCGGACGGTGCCGCCTGAGGCCTTCACGAACTCGGAGACCTGCTGGTCGTAGCAGTTGCCCCAGGTCTTGTTGACGGCGCCGTTCTCGACCCGCTCGTTCATCAGCAGCACCCGGGCGCCGGGTGCCCGGCGGTGGACCTGCTCCATGGCCTGGGTGAGCTGGGTGCGGTACCGGTTGCGGTAGTCGTCGTCGCAGGGGTTGAGCCAGGTGCCGTCCAGGTACTGCTCGGCGGCGTCCCAGCCGAGGTGGACGAGGACGGCCTGCGGCGCGGCGGAGGTGAGCTGCCGGTCCCACTCGGCGGCCCGGTCCCGGCAGTCCGCCTCGGTGTCGAACTCCTCCTGGGAGGTGGTGCGCACCTTGTCCGGGTCGAACACGCCGCAGCCGCTGATGCCGCCGTCGACCACCCGGTAGCGGTCACCGTGGCGGTACAGGCCGGTGGCGAGGTCCTGGGCGAAGGAGTCGCCGAGCACCAGGACCACCGGCTTGCCGCTCGGCCCGGAACGCATGTCGTGGGTGACCCAGGCGGGCAGGTACCAGGCCCCCGCGGTGGCCACCGCGGTCGCGACGGCCAGCAGCGGGACGGCCGGGAAGACCCGCCATCGCAGCACCCGCAGCTTCTCCGTACCGGTGTGCAGCAGCCAGGCCAGCACCCACGACACCGGCGCGCCGATCAGCAGCAGCCGCTGCGGCGAGATGTCGTCGACGTAGTGCTGGAGCAGCCAGTACACCGGCAGGTGGAGCAGGTAGAGGCTGTACGAGATGGTGCCGGTGAGCCGCAGCGGGGGCAGCGACAGCAACCACACCAGCGGCCCGCGGTCGTGGCAGAGCGAGGCGGTGAGGACCGCGGCGAGCGCGGCCACCACGGCCAGCCCGCCCCGGTAGAGCAGCGGGTCGTGGTAGCTGCCGACGGAGAGGCTGGCCCAGACCAGGCCACCGAGGGCCGCGGTGCCGACCAGCGTGGGCAGAGCGGTGCCCCCGAGCCGGTGCGAGCGGGCGGCGTCGGTGGCGCGGGCCTTGCGGCGCAGCCAGAGGTAGACCCCGAAGGCGGCGGTGGCGCCGGCCGCGAAGCCGACCGCACGGGTCTCGGTGCCGAGGTAGAGCCGGTCGCTGTTGTGGCCGTTCCACATCAGCGGGGCGACCGCGGCGGAGACCGCGAACAGCACCGCGGTGGCGATGCCGGTCGCGCGCAGCGAGCGGCGGCACAGGCCGAACAGGACGAGCAGCAGCAGCGGCCAGACCGCGTAGAACTGCTCGGTGATGCTGAGCGACCACATGGCCGCGAGCGGGTCGATCGAGGCGAAGTGCTGCCAGTAGGCGTCGCCGCGGGCCAGTTGGGCCCAGTTGGCGACCTGGCCGAGCGCGGCGAGCGCCTGCGGGCGCAGGTCCCTGACGTCCCGCAGCGGGCTGACCAGGGCGGACAACCCGACGACCAGGATGATGGTGGTGAACAGCCCGGGGAGCAGCCGCTTCGCCCGGCGGCGGTAGAAGACGCCGAGCCGGATGCCGTCGGTGCGGTCCAGTTCACGGATCAGCACCAGGCTGACGAGGAAGCCGGAGAGGACGAAGAAGACGTCCACGCCGAACAGCCCGTTCTGGAACCAGTCGGTGTGGTACAGCAGCACCGAGGCGATCGCGAGGCCGCGCAGCCCGTCGACCGCCTTGAAGCGGACGGAGGGCGGCAGCGGGCCGCGCGGCCGGGGCACGGGTGCGGGTATCGCGTAGCGGCTGGCGGTCGGGGCCAGGGTGCCCCGGGCCTCGCGCATGTCCTGGAGCGTGGGCCCGCTCGCGGGCGTGCCGAGGCCGGACCCGTCGTCCATGTGTTGCGTCCCCCCGGTCGATCGACTGTCACGACGTGTCAAGACGTGTCTTGATCTGTGGTTTATATCAAAAGACGTCTGTTGATCGTCTGCCGGTCGCCGGGGAGGGGGAGGACCGTGCGACGGTCCGCCGGGCTCAGAACGCCATGGTGTAGACCATCAGGTTCATCCCCGGGTACGGCGCCCAGTCGCGTTCCGGGGTGCGTCGGAAGCCGACCCGCTCGTAGACGCGGTGGGCGGTGGTCATCTCGGGGCGGGTGGAGAAGGCCATGCCGGCCAGGCCGAGTTCGCGGGTGCGGGTGACCGAGGCGCGCACCAGGGCCTCGCCGACGCCGCGGCCGCGGGAGACGGCGGCGGTGGCGAGCATCCGGATCTCGCCCTCCCGCGGGGTGGCGATGTCGGCCCACTCGGTGCCGCCGACGGCGAAGGTCACGCAGCCGAGGACCCGCTCGTCGGCCGCGTCGACGGCGACCAGGAGCTCGGCCTCGCGGGAGCGCCGTTCGGCGTCCCGGAGCAGCTCCACGTAGCCGCTCGTGGGCTGGGTGAAGCCGTCGCCGACGAAGGCGTCGACGGTGATCCGGCCGGCCTCTTCGAGGTCCTGGGGGAGGGCGTGGCGGATGAGGTAGTCCATCCGGCCAGTGTGCCGGAGGCGTTCGGCGGTTCGTACCCGGGGGTTCCCGCCGCCACCCGGGGCCGCCACCCGGGCCGTCTCCGAGGCGGGCCGGCCGCCGCCGCTCAGCCGGCCCCGGGCGCGCCGTCCAGGTGGCCCAGGTCGTTCCAGTGCTCCGGCCGCAGCCGCCCGTCCTGGGCCCGCCACAGGCTGGTGGAGCAGTTGTGCACCGGCCCGAGGTCGATCAACTGCTGTTCGGTGAGCCGGTCCAGCGCGTAGCGCAGCATCAGCACGGTGCAGTCGTGGGCGACCAGCAGGACGGGCCGTCCGGCCTCCTCCTCGCAGACGTCCCGCAGCAGGCTGCGCACCCGCAGCGCGACGTCGGCCCAGGACTCGCCGCCGGGCGGGCGGTAGTACAGCTCGCCCATCTTGCGCCGCCGGGCGGCCTCCTCCGGGTGCTTGGCCTCGATGGCTGCCTTGGGCAGCATCTCCAGGATGCCGAGCTCGCGGTCCCGCAGCCGTTCGTCGTACCGGACGGCGAGGGTGACGGGCACCGCGCCGAGCGCGGCGGCCTGGGCGAGCGCGATCCGGGCGGTCTCGGCGGTGCGCACGTACGGCGAGCACCAGACGCGGTGCGGCCGGTCGGCGCCGGGCAGGGCGGCCCACCAGCGGCCGAGTTCCCGGGCCTGCTGCTGGCCGTGCGGGGAGAGCGGGATGTCGGCGTCGCGGCAGCTGATCGGGACGCTGAGCGCGCCGACGGCCTCGGCCAGCTGGAACTCGACGTTGGCGGTGGACTCGCCGTGCCGGGTGGCGATCAGCACGGACGGCAGCCGGCCGGCCGTCGGGCGGTGGCCGGAGCCGAGGTGGTGCGTCCCGTTGACGGCCTGGTGCGCCCCCTGGACGGACGGGTGCGGGTTCTGGGTGGACTGGTGCTGGCCGTTGAGGGTGGTGCCGAGTTCTGCCATGGCCGCGAGCTCCCCGTGGGTCGATCAGGTTCCGGCCGGATGCCGGTCCGGTCTGGTGGTGCCCGGCGTGCACGCCTGTTCATACATATGATCGCGCCGCCTCCTCCAGTGTTCACGGAGAAGGCGGCGCGATCACAGGGCGCGCGCAGGGCCAATCAGTGCGCCGCTACGGGCTCCGGCGCGTTGTCCCGCTCGTCCTCGCCGCCCTCGGCGCTGTAGTCGGAGGGCTTGGTCTCGTCCGGGAGCTGGGGCGCCTTGACCGCCCGCAGCACCAGGGTGAGCACCACCGCGACGATCAGGTTGAGCGCGAAGGCGGTCAGGCCGATGTAGCCGATCTCGCCGATGCCGGGGATCTCGGCCGCGTTGCCGCCGAAGTGCTTGGTGGCCGGGCTGGCCAGCCCGTACGCCGTCCAGGTGCCGTAGACCATGCCGGCCGCCCAGCCGGCGAACAGCGCCCAGTGGTGGAACCAGCGGGTGAACAGGCCGCCGACGATCGCCACGAAGGTCTGCAGGATCCACAGGCCGCCCAGCAGCTGGAGGTTGATCGCGGCCTGCTTGTCCATGCCGAGTACGAAGACCAGCGCGCCGACCTTGACCAGCAGCGAGACCAGCTTGGCGATCCGGGTCTCGTCGGCCGGGGTGGCGGCGGGCTTGAGCCACTCCTTGTAGACGTTGCGGGTGAACAGGTTGGCCGCCGCGATGGACATGATGGCGGCCGGCACCAGCGCGCCGATCCCGATCGCGGCGAAGGCCACGCCGGTGAACCAGTCCGGGAACATGCTCGCGAACAGCTGCGGCACCGACAGCTGGGAGTTGTAGCCCTTGACGCCGCTGCCGACGCCGGCCGCGATCGCCATGAAGCCGAGCAGGGCCAGCAGGCCGAGCATCAGCGAGTAGGCGGGCATGATCGCCATGTTGCGGCGCACGGTGTTGCGGGACTTGGAGGCCAGCACGCCGGTCACCGAGTGGGGGTACATGAACAGCGCCATCGCCGAGCCCAGCCCCAGCGTGGCGTACGTCCACTGCTTGTTGTCCGGGAGGGTCAGCCCGCCGGACTTGGTCTGCTTGAAGTGGGCCGCGGCCGCGTCGAAGATGTGCCCGTAGCCGCCGAGCCGGATCGGGATGTAGATCACCGCGACGATGATCACGATGTAGACCAGGGCGTCCTTGACGAAGGCGATCAGCGCCGGGGCCCGCAGGCCGGAGGAGTAGGTGTAGGCGGCCAGCACGCCGAAGGCGATGAACAGCGGCAGGTCCTTGACGAACCAGTTGGCGTTCTCCCCGCCGCCGACGCCGAGCACGTCCAGCACCGCCTGGATGCCGACCAGTTGCAGCGCGATGTACGGCATGGTGGCCAGGATCCCGGTCAGCGCGACGACCAGGGACAGCGGCCGGGAGCCGTACCGGCCGCGGACGAAGTCCGCCGGGGTCACGTAGCCGTGCACCCGGGAGACCGACCAGAGCCGGGGCAGGAAGAGGAAGACCAGCGGGTAGGCGACGATCGTGTACGGCACCGCGAAGAAGCCGGCGGCGCCGGTCGCGTACACCGCCGCCGGGACGGCCACGAAGGTGTACGCGGTGTAGAGGTCGCCGCCGAGCAGGAACCAGGTCACCCAGGTCCCGAAGCTGCGCCCGCCCAGGCCCCACTCGTGCAGGTGGTCGGCGTCGCCCGCGCGGCGCCAGCGCGAGGCGAGGAAGCCCATCACGGTGACCAGCAGGAAGAAGAGTGCGAAGACCACCAGGGCCGGCACGTTGACGTCCTTCATCGCGCACCGCCGTCCCGGGCCGCCTTGCGGGCCTTCTCGTCCCGGTTGATCAACAGGTAGGCGGCGACCGTGAAGACGGCCGACACCGGCACCCAGAGCAGTTGGTACCAGTAGAAGAAGGGCACCCCGGACACCGCCGGGTCGGTCTTGTCGTAGGAGGAGACCCAGAGCATCGCGACGATCGGCACGAGCAGGGCCAGCCCGGCGAGCACCCGCTCGGGCGTCACCGCCGGGACGGATCTGTCCGATGGCTCGGCCATGACAGCTTTGTCGGGGGACTGTTCAGACGGCATCTTCGGCTCCGCTCCGGAGGGCTCTCCCCGTCGGCGCCGCAGCCCCGGGGCACCGCACGTGCCCCGTGAGCCCGCCGAGCAGCACCATCGGTGATCGGCAGTCAGTACGGCTGCGCAATCTAGGGCATGGAGTGATCCATGTCACCGGATACGGTGCAACTTCCCGCCATCCGGACGCGAACGGGCGCTCGGGCGCCCGTACACCGATGCGCACGGACGCGCACGGACGCGCACGGACGCGCAGGGACGTGCACGGATGCGTGCGAACGCTGGGGGAAGCGCGGGAAAGCGAACGGGCACCGGCGCGCGCGAACCGCGCACGCCGGTGCCCGTGGTGGGCGAGGGGCGCCCGACTACTCGGGACGCTTCAGCCGGGTGATGAACTTGTAGCGGTCGCCGCGGTAGATCGAGCGGACCCACTCGACCGGATCGCCGTCCCCGTCGAAGGAGTGCCGGGAGAGCTGCAGCATCGGCAGCCCGAGGTCGGAGCCGAGCAGGCCGGCCTCGCGCGGGTTGGCGAGGGTGGTCTCGATGGTCTCCTCGGCCTCGGCCACGGTGACCCCGTAGACCTCGCGCAGCGCCGCGTACAGCGAGTTGTGCTTGGCGAGATTGCGCCGCAGGGCGGGGAAGCGCTTGGCCGACAGGTGGGCGACCTCGATCGCCATCGGGTCGCCGTTGGCCAGCCGCAGCCGCTCGATCCGCAGCACCCGGCCGCCGGGCTTGATGTCCAGCAGCGGGGCGAGCCGGTCGTCGGCGGTGATGTAGCCGATCTCGATCAGCCGGGAGGTGGGCTCCAGGCCCTGGGCGCGCATGTCCTCGGTGTAGGAGGTGAGTTGCAGCGCCTGGGCGACCTTCGGCTTGGCCACGAAGGTGCCCTTGCCCTGGATGCGCTCCAGCCGGCCCTCGACGACCAGTTCCTGGAGGGCCTGGCGGACGGTGGTGCGCGAGGTGTCGAACTGGGCGGCGAGCGCGCGCTCGGGCGGGACCGGGGTGCCCGCGGGCTGGGTCTCGGTGAGCTGGAGGAGGTGGCGCTTGAGGCCGTAGTACTTGGGGACGCGCGCGGTCGGGTCGGCGCCGGCCGGTGTCGCGAGGCTCTTCGCCTCGGGGTCGTCGGCCTGGGCGGTGGTTCCCCCGTCGCTGCTCATCGGACCTGTTCTCCCGCTTCTCGCGGGGCCTTTTACCGCCCCGCCACATCGTTAACGGATCACATCGTTGCATGTATGGCTACGGAACGAATACCTCATCACGCGATGAACGATGTGCGGTGTCGGCTTGATAACGGGTGGTCGAGATCGGTCGAACAGCCGTTGACAGGCCCATTGGTCTAGGCCAAGCTCCAGGCAGCTGGTCTACACCACTAGATCGGTAACGATGAATCCCCCCACCCGTTCGAAGGGCTCCGCGGCACCTCTTCTCCCGCTTTGCGTGGGTATGCCGCTGCCACCCGACGGGGGTAACCCAGGCATCCCTCAGGAGGATGGCGTGAAGCGTCAGCTCATCGCGGCGGTCGGCGTCGCGGCCATGGTCGTCGGTCTCGCGGCTTGTAGCTCGGACGGCAAGAAGGACGACAGCGGTTCGTCGTCCTCCAGCGCGGCCGACAAGTACAAGGGCAAGACGCTCAAGGTGTGGACGATGAGCGGCTCGGCCCCCAAGGGCTGGACCGACTCGGTCAAGTCCGAGTTCGAGACCACTTACCCGGGTTCGAAGGTCGACTTCCAGACCCAGGAGTGGACCGACATCGGCCCGAAGATCACCGCCGCGCTCTCCGAGGGCTCGGTCGACGTCCTGGAGCTGGGCAACACCCAGACCTCCGGCTACGCCGCCTCCGGCGGTCTGCTGGACATCACCAAGGACAAGTCCGCGCTGGGTGGCGACGCTTGGGCCGCCAACCAGAACGAGGCCGCGATGCTGGACGGCAAGCAGTACGCCGCCCCGTGGTGGGTCTCCAACCGCGTGGTCGCCTACAACAAGGACCTGTGGGCCAAGGCCGGCCTGACCGCCGCCCCGAAGACCCTGGACGAGTTCTACGCCGACCTGGACACCCTGAAGAAGACCCAGGGCGTCACCGACCCGATCTACCTGCCGGGCCAGGAGTGGTACACCTACTTCGGCTTCCTGGTCGGCGAGGGCGGCAAGATCGCCAAGCAGGAGGGCGGCAAGTGGGTCGGCGGCCTGGAGTCCCCCGAGGCGCAGCGCGCCTTCGAGACCTACAAGAAGCTGCAGAGCTACTCGGTCACCGGTCCGAAGGACAAGGACGAGGCCACCCCGCAGCAGAAGGACGTCTTCGCCAAGGGTGACATCGGCACCATGATCGCCCTCGGCTGGGAGCTCCCGGACGAGAAGGCCATGGCCAAGGACAAGATCGGCTTCTTCCCGATCCCGGGCAAGACCGCCGACAAGCCGTCCGGCGTCTTCATCGGTGGCTCGAACCTCGCGATCGCCTCGCAGAGCAAGAACACCGACATGGCGAAGGACTTCCTGAAGGTCGCCCTCAACGACAAGAACGAGGGCCTGGTCGCCGCGGCCGGCGACATCCCGAACAAGCCGGCCCTGAACAGCCAGATCACCGGTGACTTCGCGACCGCCGCCCAGGTGGCCACCGCGGTCGGCGGGACCACCCCGATCACCCCGAACTGGGCCAGCGTCGAGAACGTCCCGAACCCGATCAAGGACTTCCTGACCGCGGTCCTCCAGGGCGCCGACTACGCGTCCACCGCGAAGAAGTACGACGACGAGATCGCCAAGCGGCTCAACCAGAAGAACTAAGGCATCAGGGGCCTGTCTTCGAACTCCCGCCTGCGTGGCGGCGTTGGGGACAGGCCCCCCGCGGCGTCGCTCACCGGCCCCCGGCGGGGGGTCGGTGGGCGGCGCCCGTCCGTCGTGGCCGGGTTGTGAGGAAGTGAGAACGATGGCTGTGCATTCGGACCGGGTGCAGACGCAGTCCCCGGAGTCAGGGAGGGCTGTTGTGGCCGAGATCGACACCGGTGCCGCCGGCGGCGGGGCCAAGGGCACCGCGCCGAAGGGCACCAGATCCGCGGGCGGCCCCGGTCTCGGCGCCCGCTCCGCACCGTACCTGCTGCTGCTGCCGGCCACCGTGGCGACCATCGTCCTGCTCGGCTGGCCGCTGCTGAAGACCTTCCTGCTGTCGTTCCAGGACCTCAACCGGCGCCAGCTGGTGATGCACCTGACCGAGTGGACCGGCTTCGACAACTACAAGGAGCAGCTGAGCGACCCGGAGTTCTGGTCGGTCACCGGGCGCACCGTCGTCTTCACCCTGGTCAACGTGGTGCTGATCATGGTCGGCGGCACCCTGGTCGGCCTGCTGCTCAACCACCTCGGCAAGAAGATGCGGCTGGCGCTGTCGATCGCGCTGCTGATGGCCTGGGCGATGCCGGTGGTCGCCGCGACCACGGTCTACACCTGGCTGTTCGACGAGAACTGGGGCGTCGTCAACTGGTTCCTGGACAAGCTCGGTTGGCACTCGATGGCCAACTACAACTGGATGAGCGACGAGTACTCGACCTTCTTCGTCGTCATCCTGCTGATCGTCTGGATGTCGATCCCCTTCGTGGCGTTCAACATGTACGCCGGTCTGACCACCATCCCCAAGGAGCTCTACGAGGCCGCCCGGATGGACGGCGCCGGCTCCTCGAAGATCTTCAGCTCGGTGATCTTCCCGAACCTGAAGCCCTTCTTCCTGGCCACGACCTTCCTTGAGGTCATCTGGGTGTTCAAGTCCTTCACCCAGATCTACGCGATCAACGGCGGCGGCCCCGAGAAGCTCACCCGGACCCTGCCGGTGCACGCCTTCCTGGAGGGCTCGGGCAGCCAGCACTACGGCGTCGGCGCCGCGATCGCGGTGCTCACCATCCTGATGCTGGGCGTCCTGATGGCCTACTACTTCCGCATCATGATCAAGCAGGAGGACGAGCTGTGAGGCGCTCTCTCTTCGGACGTACCTGGCCGAACGTGATCGCGGTCGTCCTCATCGTCTTCTTCATCTTCCCCGTCTACTGGATGATCGCGACCGCGTTCAAACAGAACAACGACATCATCAGCAAGACGCCGGTCTTCATCCCCTTCGACGCGACCTTCGAGCACTTCACCACCGCGGTGAACGCGCCCAACTTCTGGACGTACGTCACCAACAGCATCACCGTCACCGTCGGCGCGGTGCTGATCTCCCTGGTGATCGCGACCCTGGCGGCCTTCGCCGTCGCCCGGATGAGGTTCCGCGGCCGCAAGGCCTTCGTGCTGGTCATCATGCTGGCCCAGATGGCGCCCTGGGAGGTCATGACCATCGCGGTCTACATGATCTCCCGCGACAACGACATGCTGAACAGCCTGCTGCCGCTGACGTTCTTCTACATGATGATGGTCCTGCCCTTCACCATCTGGACGCTGCGCGGCTTCATCGCCGCGGTGCCGAAGGAGCTGGAGGAGTCGGCCATGGTGGACGGCTGCACCCGCACCCAGGCCTTCGTGAAGGTGATCTTCCCGCTGCTGGCCCCGGGGCTGATGTCGACCTCGCTGTTCGGGTTCATCACGGCCTGGAACGAGTTCCCGCTCGTCCTGATCGTCAACAAGGAGCAGGGCAAGACCCTCCCGCTCTGGCTCTCCTCCTTCAAGACCGCCTTCGGCAACGACTGGGGCGCCACCATGGCGGCCTCCACGATGTTCGCCGTCCCGGTGCTGATCCTGTTCGTCTTCCTCCAGCGCAAGGCGGTCGGCGGTCTGACCGACGGCGCCGTGAAGGGCTGAGCCACCGTGAGCATCCTGATTCCCACCGCCCCGGACAGCGACCAGCTCCACCGGGACGCCCTGACCGTCCTGCAGCCCGGCTTCGTCGGCACCGAGCCGCCCGCCTGGCTGCGCCGCCACCTGGCTGCCGGGCTCGGCTCGGTCGCGCTGTTCGACCGCAATGTGGTCGACCTCGACCAGCTCTCCGCGCTGACCGGCTCGCTGCGCGCGGAGAACCCCGATCTGCTGATCGCGATCGACGAGGAGAGCGGCGACGTCACCCGGCTGGAGGCCGGCTCCGGCTCCTCCTGGCCGGGCAACCTGGCCCTCGGCGCGATCGACGACCCGGCGCTGACCCGGGACGTCGCCCGTGAGCTGGGCCGGGCGCTGGCCGCGGCCGGCGTCAACTACAACTGGGCGCCCACCGCGGACGTCAACTCCAACCCGCGCAACCCGGTGATCGGCGTCCGCTCCTTCGGCGCCGACCCGGAGCTGTGCGCCCGGCACACCGCCGCCTGGGTGGAGGGCCTGCAGTCGGCCGGTGTGGCCGCCTGCTCCAAGCACTTCCCCGGCCACGGCGACACCGCGGTGGACTCGCACCACGGCCTGCCGGTGATCGACGTCGACCTGGACGTGCTGCGCACCCGTGACCTGATCCCGTTCCAGGCCGCCATCGCGGCCGGCACCAAGGCCGTGATGACCGCCCACATCATGGTCCCGGCGCTGGACCCGAAGCTGCCGGCCACCCTGAGCCCGACCGTGCTGCGCGACCTGCTGCGCGCCGCCCCGGCCGACGGCGGCCTGGGCTACCAGGGCCTGATCGTCAGCGACGCGATCGAGATGGGCGCCATCGCCGACACCTTCGGGATGGGCGAGGGCACCGTGCTGGCGCTGGCGGCCGGCGCGGACGCGATCTGCGTCGGCGGCGGGCTGGCCGACGAGGAGACCGTGCTGATGCTGCGCGACGCCATCGTGGCGGGCGTGCGCTCCGGCCGGCTCACCGAGGAGCGGCTGGCGGACGCGGCGGACCGGGTCCGGGCGCTGGGCAGCTGGGGCCGGATCGCGGCCCAGGGCGAGCAGGCCGAGCCGGACCTCGCGGTGGGCCTGCGGGCCGCCCGCCGGGCGCTGCGGGTGGTCCGGGCGCCGGGCCGCGAGGTGCTGCCGGTGAGCGAGCGCCCGTACGTGGCCTCGTTCTCGGACGAGCCGAACATCGCGGTCGGCGACGTGACCCCGTGGGGCGTGGCCGGCATGCTGGCCGACCGCTTCCCGGGCACCCGCACCCGTGAGGTGTCGGCGGCCGAGGCCGCGCCGGAGCTGCTGGACGCCCTGGTCGCCGAGCTGGTGGCCGGGGCCGAGGGCCGCCGGCTGGTGCTGGTGGTCCGGGACGCCCACCGGCATGCCTGGATGGCCGCCGCGCTGAGCCGCCTGGTGGCGGCCCGGCCGGACGCCGCCGTGGTGGAGATGGGGCTGCCCCAGTCCGAGCCGGTCGGCGCGCTGTACATCGCCACCCACGGTGCCGCCCGGGTCTGCGGGCTGGCGGCCGTGGAGGTGCTCACCGGGCAGCCGGGGGCGATCGGCTGAGTCCGGGCGGACGTCACCGGCGCTGTCCGGGGACGTCGGCCGACGGGCCCGTCATGCGCATGTCGCATGACGGGCCCGTGTTGTTTCCCGGGCGTTGACCCGGACTCCCGCCGAATGACCGTGTTCCCTCAAGCGGGCCTTAAATCCACCTTAAGTCCTACCTACGGTGACGGCCCGGCGACTGATCGCCACTCGGTACAACGGCTCTGCAACGGCCTTGACCACAGGGCCTGTTGGCCGTTGACACCACCCTTGGTCTAGGCCAGAGTCCATGCATCCGGTTCGAAATCGAACCTCACCGGATGTGGTATCGCGCCCTCCTCGAAGCTCTTCGCCGCCCCCTCCCGGACTCCCGCCGCGGGCGCGCCAATCACGCTGTCGGCCGGCACCACCGCTCCTGGACAACCCTCGGAGGATGGCGTGAAGAAGCGTCAGCTCGTGTCGACGCTCGGGATCATGGCCCTCGCGGCCGGACTGACGGCCTGTTCCTCGGCCGGATCGCCCTCGGGCGACGGCAAGGGTGCCGCCGCCGACTCGAAGGCCGCCACCGGCAGCGTCACCGTCTGGCTGATGGACGACGCCCAGAAGAACTGGCCGGACCTGGTCCAGCGGGTCAACGACGAGTTCGCGGCCAAGTACCCGGGCGTCAGCCTCAAGCTGGTCTACCAGGGTTGGGCCGACAAGGTCGGCAAGCTCGACAAGGCGCTCACCGACGGCAACGCCCCCGACGTGGTCGAGCTCGGCAACACCGAGACGATGAAGTACGTGCTCTCCGGCGCGCTGGCCCCGGTGGACCGCACCACCTTCGACAACTCCGACAGCTGGATCAAGGCGCTCGCCAACACCTGTACGTACCAGGACAAGCTGTGGTGCGTGCCGTACTACGCCGGCGCCCGGGTCGCCGTCTACAACTCCACCACCTTCCAACAGGCCACCGGCAGCGCGGAGTTCCCCAAGACCGAGAACGACCTGGTGACCGCGCTGGACCGGATCGCCGACAAGAACAAGTCCGACAGGACCTTCTCCCCGCTCTACCTGCCCGGGCCGTACTGGTACGCCGCGATGAGCTACGTGGCCGCGTACGGCGGCAGCATCGCCAAGTTCGACAGCTCCGGCAACTGGCACGGCACCCTGCACGACGCCAAGTCCCAGCAGGGCATCGGCCACTTCGTCGACCTCGTCCGCAAGTACAACAAGGGCGACCTGACGCAGAACGAGCAGAACCAGTTCGAGTCGATGGCGCGCGGGCACGCCGCGTCCTTCTACGGCAACGGCTTCGAGGCGGCCAGCGTCATCGCGCCGGTCACCGGCGACCCGACCCTCAAGGACGCCGTCAAGGTGGCCACCATGCCCGGCCCGGACGGCAAGCCGCTGCCCACCTTCATCGGCGGCTCCGACCTCGCCGTCACCGCCAAGTCCCAGCAGGTGGCGCTGGCCAGCGACTGGATCCGGATGTTCACCAGCACCAAGTCCGAACAGGCGCTGGCCGACAAGGACATCCTGCCGAACAACCTCACCCAGCTGAACCCGTTGAAGAACAAGCCCAGCACCGCCGCCGCGGCCAACGCCGTCCCGGACGCCTGGTTCACCCCGCTCGCGCCCGGCTGGGGCGCGGTGGAGAAGCAGAAGATCATCCCCGACATGCTGACCGCGATCCTCAAGGGCAAGTCCGTGGACCAGGCCACCAAGGACGCCGACGCCGCGATCGACCAGTTGATCAACAACCCGTCCTGACGCCCGGACCGCCCGGACCGCCCGATCGCTCGGTCCGGACGGCCCGGACCGCGCCCTCCCGCCCGCCGGGAGGGGGCGGTTCGGGGGTGCCCCGCCGGGGGAGCGCTCGTAGGATGCCCAGGAAGAACCGCAGCGAGTGTGCGGACTCGCCGCCGTAGAGGTCCCCGTCGGGCATCCCGCCCGGGCGGGGTCGACCCATCTCATCGGAGGCATCCAGATGTCCGACCCGCAGACCGTTCCCGTCCCCGGCCGGATCATGGCGGCGGAGATGGCCGAGCAGCCGGCCGTCCTCCAGCGCATCCTCGACGAGGGGGCGCCGAAGATCCGCGAGATCGCGGCCGGGATCGCCGCCCGCAACCCGCGCTTCGTCCTGCTGACCGCGCGCGGCACGTCCGACAACGCGGCGCTCTACGCCAAGTACCTGATCGAGATCCTGCTCGGCAAGCCGGCCGGGCTGACCTCGATGTCCACCACCACCGCGTACGGGGCCAAGCCGGACCTCACCGACGTCCTGGTGATCACGGTCAGCCAGTCCGGCGGCTCGCCGGACCTGGTCGCCTCCACCAAGGCCGCCCGCGAGGCCGGGGCGATCACCCTCGCCGTCACCAACAACCCGGACTCCCCGCTCGCCGAGGTCTCCGAGTTCCACATCGACGTGCTGGCCGGGCCGGAGAAGGCGCTGCCGGCCACCAAGACCTACACCGCCGAGCTGCTGGCGCTCTACCTGCTGGTCGAGGGCCTGAGGGGTGGGGACGGTTCGGCCGCCAAGGAGCTGCCGGGCCTGGCCGCCGGGGTGCTGGCCCGCCAGGCCGAGGTGCGGGCGCTGGCCGAGCGCTACCGCTTCGCCCAGCGGCTGGTGATCACCTCGCGCGGCTACGGCTACCCGACCGCCCGCGAGGCGGCGCTCAAGCTGATGGAGACCACCTACATCCCGGCCAGCCCGTTCTCCGGCGCCGACCTGTTGCACGGCCCGCTGGCGATGGTGGACAACGTCTCGCCGGTGATCGCGATCGTCCCGGACGGCAAGGGCGGCGAGGCCCTCCAGCCGGTGCTGGACCGGCTGCGCGGGCGCGGCGCGGACCTCGTGGTGATCGGCCAGCAGGCCCAGGTGGACGCCGCCTCGGCGGGCTTCGCGCTGCCGCCCGGCGTGCCGGAGGAGGTCCAGCCGATCCTGGAGATCCTGCCGCTCCAGCAGCTGGCCTACGAGGTCACCATCGCCCGCGGCCAGGACCCGGACGCCCCGCGCGCCCTGGCGAAGGTCACCGAGACCCACTGAGTGGAGCGGTCCGGCCCCCGTCCACAGGCTGTGGACGGGGGCCGGACCGTTGAGCGGCGGAACATGGTCGCGGGGGAGCGGGCCGGCAGGAGTCACGGCCCCGGAAAGGGGAGTCACGGCCCCGGAAAGCACTACGGGCCACGGCGCCGACACGGGACCCTCAACCCATGCGGCACCGCAGCCCGGAGCTGTCGTCGGGCGCCGGAGTCGATCGAGAACTGTGCGGGGTCCTCGTTCGGCGGCGTCCGACCGAGGAGAAGCCGCGCGCGGTCAGGGCAGTTGCGCGGTGGGCCTCTCCTTGGTGCCCTTTCATTGTGGACTAGACCAATCTGGGTTGTCCAGGCCGCTCGGCACATTGGTCTAAACAACTCCGGACAGTCATCCACTGCCAGCGGACAGTCCGCCGAGCCCCCTGCCGGGCGGCGGCGCTACCCTCGCCATGTGCCCTCGTTGAACGAACTCGTCCGCCGCCACACCACCCTGACCGGGGCCGACGTGGAATGGCTCCACCACCTGGTCTCGGAGTGGCAGCTGCTCTCCGACCTCTCCTTCGCCGACCTGGTGCTGTGGATCCCCACCTGGGACGGCATCCGCTACGTCTCGGTGGCGCAGATGCGGCCCAACACCGGGCCCACCTCCTACCAGGACGACATGGTCGGCCACCTCGTCCCGCGCGGGCGCCGCCCGCTGCTGGACGCCGCCTTCGACGAGGGGCGGATCGTCCGCGAGGGCGACCCGGAGTGGCGCGAGGAGGTCCCGGTCCGGGTCGAGTCGATCCCGGTCCGGCGGGAGGGCAAGGTGCTCGGGGTGATCGCCCGCAACACCAACCTGCTGACCGTGCGCACCCCCAGCCGGCTGGAGCTCACCTACCTGCAGAGCGCCTCCGACCTGGCCCAGATGATCGCGGCCGGCAGCTTCCCGTACCCCGGCGTCGAACAGGCCGACATGGACGCCGCGCCCCGGGTCGGCGACGGCCTGATCCGGCTGGACGCGGACGGCGTGGTCACCTACGCCAGCCCCAACGCCCTCTCCGCCTACCACCGGCTCGGCCTCACCACCGACCTGGTCGGCAGCCACCTCGGCCGGGCCACCGCCGAACTCGCCCCGCCGTCCCGCTCGGCCGTCCACGAGGCGCTGGTGAAGCTGGCCAGCGGCTGGGCGCCCCGGCAGACCGAGGTGGAGGCCCAGGGGGGAGTGGTGACCCTGCGGGCGATCCCGCTCAAGCCCAAGGGGGTCCTGACCGGTTCCCTGGTGCTCTGCCGGGACGTCACCGAGCTGCGCCGCCGCGACCGCGAGCTGATGACCAAGGACGCGACCATCCGGGAGATCCACCACCGGGTGAAGAACAACCTGCAGACCGTCGCCGCGCTGCTGCGACTGCAGTCCCGCCGGATGGACTCCGAGTCCGGCCGGGCCGCGCTGGACGAGGCGGTGCGCCGGGTCGGCTCGATCGCGATCGTGCACGAGACGCTCTCCCAGGCGCTGGACGAGAAGGTCGCCTTCGACGAGATCGCGGACCGGGTGCTGGCGATGGTGATGGAGCTGTCCCAGGACGGCCGGGTGGCCACCCGCCGCACCGGGAGCTTCGGCATCCTCTCCGCCGAGGTGGCCACCCCGCTGTCGATGGTGCTCACCGAGCTGCTGCAGAACGCGCTGGAACACGCCTTCGGTCCGACGGCCTCCGGGAACCTGGAGGTGAGCGCGCTGCGCGGCCGGGCCCCGGCGACCGGCATGGGCTGGTCGGACAGCTGGAACGGCGGCGCCCGGCCGGAGGAGTACCTGCTGATCACCGTGCAGGACGACGGCCGCGGCATGCCGGAGGGCTTCGACCCGAAGACGGCGGGCAACCTCGGGCTGCAGATCGTCCGGACGCTGGCCACCGGTGAGTTGGGCGGGACCTTCGACATGGTGGCCGGTCCGAACGGCGGGACCAAGGTGATCCTGGAGATCCCGGTCCGCTGAGGCGCGCGGTGCAGTCGGTGCATTTCGGCGTGCGGTGGGGGCGCGTACTCGACACAAGCGCCGGGCGCGCACTCCGCGCGCCCGGCGCTGCCACTGCGTCGCTGCCGCTGTGCCGCCGCCGTTGCGTCGCCGCCGTTCGGGCGCGGAAACAGAAACGAGGCCCTGTCGACCGGGGGGGGGGTGGGTCGACAGGGCCTCTCAACCCGTTCCGGCCGTCGGGGGGAGTCGGCCGGAACGGGGGCTCTGGGTGGTGCGGCACCTCGCATGTGCGTTGCACACGGTGAGCGCCTCAGCTCCACAATATTGCTCTGAGTGAACAGTATCAAGTGGCTGGACGGTCCGGTGTCGCGGGGCCTCGACCAGCAAGGCCCTTTGTGCGGAAGGCTTCACCAGGAGGTGCAGGGAAGCCTTTGATCATGTGTTGATCGGTACTGCGGTTACTGCTGGTACTACGGCGTGTGACCGGATGCTGCTGATCAGGCGGTGCGGGCGCGGTTGCGGGCGGCACGGCGCTTCATCGCGCGACGCTCGTCCTCGCTCATGCCGCCCCAGACGCCGGCGTCCTGGCCGGTCTCGAGAGCCCACTGGAGGCACTGCTCCATCACCGGACAGCGGCGGCACACGGCCTTGGCTTCCTCGATCTGCAGCAGAGCAGGACCGGTGTTCCCGATCGGGAAGAACAGCTCCGGGTCCTCTTCGCGGCAGACAGCGCGGTGGCGCCAGTCCATGGTCGTCCAACTCCTCCTGCCGCGGGGGGTGGCCCGATCGGCATAATCGAATGGCTTGTGAATGTGAACGCTTTCACGAATCCCACAACAGCAAAAGAGACCAAAGGCCCATCGGGCCCGGGTGGTCTGTGCTGGGAGGGGATTCGGCGATTCGAGGGACACCCCGCGGTCGGCGCTCCTGTGGTTCCGGAGTTGCCGTCGCTGCGATGTGTCCCGATCGCCATGTAGAGGTTCGCAAACCTCGGGCTCGGATACAACCCCCTTCGGGGAGGAATTTTTGATTCTTCGGTGTCGCCTAGCTCACAGCCAGTACTTCTATGGAGTGAAGGGGGCTTGTGCGTTCGAGAAGAAGGGCGAAGCCCACTTCCGGTCACACAATCACACGCAGTGCCCGCCGTACGCCTGTGAAACTGACGCGACTCCGGTCTCCAAGATGGTCCCCGTCGACCTGGAACGGGACGGGTTCCTGGGAAACCAAGGTGAAGTGTCTGACGTCGTGATAGGAGACGACGTGCTTTCCGGACGGGCCGGCCGGCGGGGTGCCGTCGCTCGAAGACCCGTACGACCGCAGGATCTGACGGATCGTTCGAGCAGTACCGAACGCCGTCATCCGGGTGATGCCGAAGGCGTCCAGATCGGTGTCGAAGGAGGCGAGCGGTGAGGGGTAGACCGGACGGTTGCCGAGGAACGTCCACGGCGAGGTGTTGCTGACTATGGCCAGCACCAGGCCCGGAACGGTCTCGCGGCCCGGGATTTCCAGGGCCACGGGGCCCGAGCGGCGCTGGTCACGCTGGGTGAAGTAGTGCCGGAGCGCCTGTCCCACGTACAGCGCGTGGGTGGACTTGCGCCCGGCCCGGCGCTGCTCCTCGACCCGGCCGACCACCCCCGCGTCGAAGCCGAGGCCGGCGGTGAAGGTGAACCAGCGGTCCGGCAGTCCCTCGGTCATCGCCTTGCCCAGCCCGATCGGCCGCTCGTGCCCGTGCTCCAGCGCGTCCAGCAGGGCGCCGGTGGCCTCCACCGGGTCGTTGGGCAGGCCGAGCGCGCGGGCGAACACATTGGTCGAACCGCCCGGCACCACGGCCAGTCGCGGGACCTTCTCGCCCGGGCCGTGCGTCAGCAGCCCGTTCACCACTTCGTTGACGGTGCCGTCCCCGCCCAGCGCCACCACCAGGTCGACCGTGCCGTCCTGCGCGGCCTCCCGGGCCAGATCGCGTGCGTGGCCCCGGTACTGGGTCTCGGCGACCTCCAGCTTGAGGTCGCTGCGCAGCGCGTGGATCAGTACGTCCCTGGTCCGGCCACTGGTGGTGGTGGCCTTGTGGTTCACGACCAGGAGAGCGCGCATGGGGAAAGCCTACGGGGCCGTACGGGCCGACCGGCGGCTACCCTGCTGGAGTGACCGCAGAATCCTCCGCCCCCGCACCCGCCCGTCCGGTCCCGCTCACCCTGGGCGCCGCCATCACCGCGCTGGAGGGCGCCGCGCTGGCCGTCGTCGGAGTCTCGGACATGGTGTCCGCGCTCTCCGGCCAGGCCAAGCAGCTGGCCCTGAACGAGTTCGGCGGCCTGGTGATCGTGCTGCTCGGAGTGCTGCCGATACTGGCCGCCCGCGCGCTGCTCAAGGGGCGCCGCTGGGGCCGCAGTCCCGCCGTGCTGACCAACTCGATCTGCCTGCCGGTCGCTTACTACATGATCGAGAGCGGCGGCGCGATGATCGCGGTCGGCGCGCTGGTCGGACTGCTCGGCCTGGTGGGCATCGGCGCGCTGCTGAATCCGAAGTGCACGGCGGCGCTGTACAGCGACCAGCAGGACTGAGTACCGGCAGGACCGAGTACCGGCAGGGCCGAGCACTGGCAGGACCGAGCGAACCCCCGAACGACCGGACGGCCGCCACAGCACGAGCTGTGGCGGCCGTCCGGTCGTTTCCGCGTTCCTACTCCTCCACGAGGAGCTTCTCCCGCAGCTGGGCCAGCGTCCGGGCGAGCAGCCGGGAGACGTGCATCTGGGAGATCCCCACCTCGGCGGCGATCTGCGACTGGGTCATGTTCCGGAAGAACCGCAGCACCAGGATCTTCTGTTCCCGGGGCGGCAGTTGGGCCAGCAGCGGCTTGAGCGACTCGCGGTACTCGACGCCCTCCAGCGCCTCGTCGGTCGCGCCCAGGGTGTCCGCCACGGCCGGCGACTCGTCGTCGCTGTCCGGGACGTCCAGGGACAGCGTGGAGTAGGCGTTGGCGGACTCCAGGCCCTCCAGCACGTCCTCCTCGGAGATCCCCAGGTGCTCGGCCAGCTCGTGCACCGTGGGGGAGCGGCCGTGCCGCTGGGAGAGCTCGCTGGTGGCCGTGGTGAGCGACAGCCGCAGCTCCTGCAGCCGGCGCGGGACGCGCACCGCCCAGCCCTTGTCGCGGAAGTGCCGCTTGATCTCGCCGACGATGGTCGGCGTCGCGTAGGTGGAGAACTCGACCCCGCGCTCGTGGTCGAAGCGGTCCACCGACTTGATCAGCCCGATGGTGGCGACCTGGGTCAGGTCGTCCAGCGGCTCGCCGCGGTTGCGGAACCGCCGGGCCAGGTGCTCGACCAGCGGGATGTGCATCCGCACCAGCTGGTTGCGCAGCTCGACCCGCTCCGGGGAGCCCTCGGGCAGCACGGACAGCCGGACGAACAGCGCGCGGGCGGCCTCCCGGTCGGGCGCGCCGGTGCGGTGCGAGACCTGGGCGGGCACGGCGCCGTGCAGCTCCGCGGCCTCCTGCGCCGGCTCCTGCGGCGGAGGGGAAGCGGGCGTCGGCTCGGACGTCGGCTCGGTCGGGTGGCTCATCCGGTGGGCGTCCTTCGGGTGCGCTTCGTCGTTGGCGGCGAGGCCGGAAACGCTCGCCTGGGTCGGTACGGCAGGTCCCGCCGTCGCGAGGCCGGTACGGTCCAGATCACTCACGGCCATTCCCCCGTTCCGTTCCGGGAGCACCGGGGCCGAGGCCCCGGCATCGTCTCGTTGGTCGTACCGCCCGGGGGGCGGTACCGGGAGCCGCCCGTCGGCCCCGGGAGGGGGACGGCGGACGGCCCTTGCAGGGTGCTGCTCGGTGCCCGGTCAGTGGGCGGCGGACCCGCCGCGCTTCTTGTGCAGGCTGATCGACACGGTCTTGTCCTCGGCGACCGAGGAGTCCACCTCACCGGCCAGTGCGGAGAGCACCGTCCAGGCGAAGGTGTCCCGTTCGGGAGCCTTGCCGTCCGTGGTCGGAGCAGCGACGGTGACCTTCAACGAGTCGCCGACCAGCCGGAACTCGCAGGACAACACGGAGCCGGGCACCGCCTGCTGGAGCAGGATGGCGCAGGCCTCGTCGACCGCGATCCGCAGGTCCTCGATCTCGTCGAGGGTGAAGTCCAACCGGGCGGCGAGCCCGGCCGTCGCTGTTCGCAGCACGGAGAGGTAGGCCCCCGCCGCGGGCAGCCGGACCTCCACGAAGTCCTGAACTCCGAGATCGCTGTCGATCTGGGACACCCTTGCCTCCTGGGTGACGCGCTGTGCTTGCTTGGTACCCCCGAGGGGGCTTCCTTCCGCACCCGGTGCGGGAGTTACTCATGGTAAGGCATTGCGACGCAGGGTGGCAGGGGCTTTGCCCCTACTCCGTGCGTCCGTTCTGCGTCCGTTCAACGGCTCCCGGCGGCCGCGAGTGCCTCGTCGGTGAGACGGTAGACCGTCCAGCCGTTCATCGGCACCGCGCCGAGCGACTTGTAGAAGTCGATCGAGGGCTGGTTCCAGTCGAGCACCGACCACTCCACTCGCGCGTAGCCGCGCTCGACGGCGATCCGGGCCAGTTCCAGCAGCAGCGCCTTGCCGTGGCCGCCGCCGCGGGCCGCCGGGCGGACGTACAGGTCCTCCAGGTAGATCCCGTGGGTCCCGCGCCAGGTCGAGAAGTTGCGGAACCAGAGCGCGAAGCCGACCGGCTCGCCGGTGGCGTCGTCCTCCGCGATCAGGCCGAACACCGCCGGGTCGGCGCCGAACAGCGCCTCGCGCAGCTGCTCCTCGGTGGCCACGGCCTCCTGCGGGGCCTTCTCGTACTCCGCCAGTTCGCGGATCATGGCCAGGACCAGGGGGACGTCGGTGACGACGGCGGTGCGGATCATGCCGCGAGCCTACTGCTCGGGCCCCGCCTCGTCCCAGGCCTGGAGCGTGGTCTGGTCGACGATCCGGCCGTCCCGCAGGCCGGCCACCGAGGCGGCGAGCACCCGCACGCCGTCGGGGTAGCGGCAGGACTCCAGGAAGGCGACCCGGTCGTCCTGGACCACCACCTGCTCCAGCTTGTGGGTCATCTCGCGGCCGTAGACGTCGTCCAGCATGGCCCCGATCTCGTCCCGCCCGTGCATCACCAGGGGGTGGCTGGGCTGGGTCCTGCGGTCGACCACGCGCAGTTCGGCGTCCTCGGCGTACAGCGCCAGCAGTGTCTCGGCCTCGCAGCGTTCGATGCCCTCGCGCAGCGCGCGGGTGTCGAAGGCGGCGGCGGCCGCGGTCGCGGTCATGGCGGCACTCCTCCGGTCGGGTTCCGTCGGCTCGCACTTCGAGCGTACGCCCGGCGGGTGCGGGCCCGGCCCGACCGGAGGAGGGCGGTCAGCGGGCCGGGACGCTGCGCAGGTAGTCGGCCAGCGCGCTGATCGCGGCCGGGTTGCGCGGGCTCTCCACCAGGTCGACGTAGTCCATCACGAAGATCCGGTCGTTCTTCACCGCGGAGACGTTCGCCAGCGGCGGGAAGGACAGCAGGAACTTCCGCTTCTCCTCGGCGCCCGGGGTGGCGTAGTTGTTGATCACGATCACCTCCGGGTCGCGCTGCACGACGCTCTCCCAGCCGGCGGTGACCCAGGTGTCCGCGAGGTCGCCCATGATGTTGTCGCCGCCCGCCTTGGCGATGATCTCGTCGGCGGCGGCGAACTTCCCGGCGGTGTACGGCTTGTCCTGCCCGCTGTCGTACAGGAAGACGGACGGGCGGTGCCCGGGGGCCGGGACGGCGGCGATCCTCGCCTTGGAGTCGGCGATCAGCTTGTCGGCGCGGTCCTTGACGTCGAAGATCTCGCCGAGGTTGGCCAGGTCGGTGTAGAGCGCCTCCAGCGGGTCCATCACCCCGCGCTCGCTGCCCTTGCCGCTGCGGCAGGACTCGCTGAGCACGTAGGAGTCGACGCCGAGCGCCTTGAACGCCTGCGGGGTGACCCCGCTGCCCTCGTCGAAGCCGTAGTGCCAGCCGGCGAACACCAGGTCGGCCTTGGCGTCCAGGGCGATCTCCTTGGTGAGCACCTTCTTGGAGAGCCACTTGGTCTGCTGGTAGCCGTCCTTCCAGGCCACCTTGTCGACCTGGCCCTTGTCGTCGGGCATCACGTAGCCGGCCATCCGGTCGGCCAGGCCGAGGGAGAGCATCAGCTCGGTGATGTTGACGTCGTTGGTCACCACCCGGGCGGGCTTCTGCGCGAAGGTGAGCTTCTCGCCGCAGTTCTCCACGGTCACCGGGTAGTGGGCGGAGGTGCTGCCGGCCTGGCTCGGGGCGATCTCGGCACCGCAGGCGGTCAGGCCGAGGGCGAGCAGGGCGGCGGTGGCAACGGCCTTGGTACGCAAGCTACTTCTTTCGGGTCGGAGCGGGGCTTCGGGAGGACGGACGGGATCCGGGACGACGGACGGGGTTCGGGGGGCAGCGGACGGGATTCAGGGCAGGCGGTCGAACAGCAGCTGGACGGCGCCGGTGTCCGGATGCCGGACCGGAGTGGCCCGGACCCCGAACACCTCGGCCAGCAGGGCGGGTCGGAGCACCTCCGCGGGCGTGCCGGAGGCGACGATCCGCCCGGCCGCCAGCACGTACAGGCGATCGCAGTGGCCCGCGGCCAGGTTGAGGTCGTGCAGCGCGGTGAGCACCGTCGGCCCGGCCTCGCGGGCGATCGCCAGCACCTCCAACTGGTGGGCGATGTCCAGGTGGTTGGTGGGTTCGTCCAGCACCAGCAGGCGCGGCTCCTGGACGAGCGCGCGGGCGATCAGCACCCGCTGCTTCTCGCCCCCGGAGAGGCTCAGGAAGCCGCGCTCGGCGAGGTGTTCGGCCCGGACCCGGCGCAGCGCGGCCGCGCAGCGCTCCCGGTCCGCCCCGGTCGGGCCGCCCAGGCCGCGCCGGTGCGGCAGCCGGCCCATGGCGACCACCTCGGCCACCGTGAAGTCGAACTCGGCGGAGTGCTCCTGGGTCAGCGCGGCCACCCGGCGGGCCGCCTCGCGGGCGGTGAGCGCGTGCAGGTCGTCGCCGTCCAGCCGGACCGCGCCGCCGGCCGGCCGCAGCACCCGGTAGACGCAGCGCAGCAGGGTCGACTTGCCGCTGCCGTTCGGGCCGATCAGCCCGACCACCTGGCCGGCCGCGGCCGCCAGGCTCACCTCGTGCACCAGCCGGGTGCCGGCCAGCTCCACCGAGACGCCGTCGACGGCCAGCTCCTGGGCCTGCGTCACCCCGGTCACCGGGCGCCCCCGAAGGCCTGGCCGCGGCGGCGCATCATCAGCAGGAAGGCGGGCACCCCGAGCACCGCGGTGAACACCCCGACCGGCAGTTCGGCGGGCGCCAGCAGGGTGCGCGAGGCGATGTCCACCCAGACCAGCAGCAGCGCCCCGGCGAGCGGTGCGACCGCCAGCACCCGGCGGTGCCCGGCGCCGACCAGCATCCGGGCCAGGTGCGGCATCAGCAGCCCGACGAAGCCGATCGCCCCGCTGACCGCGACCACGGTGCCGGTGACGGCGGCGGTCACCACGAACAGCTCCCGGCGCAGCCGCTCCGGGTCCACGCCGAGCGAGGCGGAGGTCTCGTCGCCCATCGCCAGCGCGTCCAACCGCCCGGCGGCGCAGGCCAGGTACGCGATGCCGGCGAGCACGGCGCAGGCGGCGATCGGCACCTTGCCCCAGGTGGCGCCGCCGAGGCTGCCGAGCAGCCACATCATGGCGTCCCGGGCGGCCTCGGCGTTGTCCGAGGAGAACACCATCAGGGTGGTCAGGGCGGAGAAGCCGTAGGAGAGCGCGGTGCCGGTGAGCACCAGCCGCAGCGGGGTGAGCCCGTACGCGGTGCGGGCGGCGAGGTAGACCAGCACCATGGCGAGCAGCGCGGAGCCGAACGCGGAGACGGAGACCGCCCACACCCCGAGCGAGGCGAAGGCGCCGAGCAGCAGGACGGCGTTGGCGCCGACGGCGGCGCCGGAGGAGATGCCGAGCACGAAGGGGTCGGCGAGGGCGTTGCGCACCAGGGCCTGGACGGCGACCCCGGTGGCGGCCAGTCCGCCGCCGACCACGGCGGCCAGCACGGTGCGCGGCAGCCGGAGCTCCCAGACGATCGCGTACGCCGCGGCGTCGCTCGCCTCCAGCCGGCCGCCGGTCAGCCCGGCGCCCAACAGTCGCAGCACGCGCGGGAGTTCGATCCCGGAGGCGCCGAAGGCGACCCCGCAGACCAGCGAGACCAGCAGGGCGGCGGCGAGTCCGACGGCGAGCGGGACGGTCGGTATTCGGCGAACGGGGTCACTCACGTGCGGGGCGCGCCTTGCCTCGGGCCGCGGGTGTGCCGGGGCGGACGCCGGTCGGGGGCGGGCCCGGGCGCCGTCCCCTCGCAGTCCACGGCGAGTTGTCGGGAGGTCGGCGGCCGAGGGCGATCGGGCTGGCGCGGTCGGTCGGACCGCGCTCACCGTTGCGGGACAGCGCCGGATTCGCACCGGACTTCCCCCTCGGACGCCCTGGCAGCATAACAGCCGCTCAGGGCAGGCAACCCTTACCGGGGGCGGGTCGCACGTGGACGCACGACCGCCCCCGTCCGAACGGTGCGGACGGGGGCGGTCGGGTGGCGACGCGTCAGGCTCAGGCCTGCTTGGTCTCCCAGAAGATCTTGTCGACCTCGGCGATCAGGTCCAGCAGGGCCTGGCCGGTGGCCGGGTCGGTGGACGCCTTGGCGGCCGAGGCGGCCTTCAGGGTGTCGTTGATCAGCTGGTGCAGCTGCGGGTACTTCTCGAAGTGCGGGGCCTTGAAGTAGTCGCTCCACAGCACCGAGATGTGGTGCTTGACGGCCTCGGCGCGCTGCTCCTTGATGATGATGGCGCGGGCGCGGAAGTGCGGGTCCTCGTTGGCCTGGTACTTCTCCTGGGTGGCCTTGACCGACTCGGCCTCAAGCTTGGCCTGCGCCGGGTCGTAGACACCGCACGGCAGGTCACAGTGGGCGTGGGCGGTGGCGCGAGGTGCAAACAGACGAGAGAACATGGGAGTCCTTCCTTAGATCGTCTTCCCGCGCCCGAGACTACCCTTCCGGCCTCGCGGTTTCGCGGTCGGAGGGTGGGCCTAGGGCGAAAGACGGACCCGGAACCGGGGTAATCCGGGCATCGAACGGATGACGGTCCGTACGGCAGACTGGGGGCGGTCGGTCCGGTCAGGTCGGTTCCGGTCCCGGAGGAGGAGTCGTGGCGCGGAGCACGGAGCCGCAGGGCGGCGCGCGGGTCGGCCCGGTGCCGTTCGGGCTGGTCGACGTGGCGGGCCCGTCGATGGTCCCGACCCTGCGCGAGGGCGACCAACTGCTGGTTCGCTACGGCGCGCCGATCCGGCCCGGCGCGGTGGTGCTGTTCCGGCACCCCTTCCAGCAGGACCTACTGGTGGTGAAGCGGGCCGCCGAGCGCCGCCCGAAGGGCTGGTGGCTGCTGTCCGACAACCGGCCGGTGGACAGCGACAGCCGCAGCTACGGCCCGGTCCCGGACGACCTGGTGCTCGGCCGGGTGCTGCTGCGGCTGCGCCCGAGCCCGGCCTGGCTGGCGCCGGGGCGCGGGCTGGAACGGCTGCTGCTCGGCTCCCGACTGGCCCGGGTACCGGGGCTGGCCCGCCGGCTCGGGGTGTTCGTCGAGGAGGTCTAGCCCCCTAGCCGCCCGCGTGCAGCGCCGCCTCGGCCTCCTGCCGCTTGCGGGCCCGGTACGCGGCGACGTTGGCGCGGGTCGCGCAGCGGTCGGAGCAGTAGCGGCGGGAGCGGTTGGTCGAGGTGTCCAGGTAGGCGTTGCGGCAGGGCGCGGCCTGGCAGATGCCGAGCCGGTCGGCGCCCAGTTCGGTGAGGTGGACCGCCAGTCCCATGCAGGCGACGGCGCTGAAGTGGGCGGTCGCGGTGGGGGAGTTGTCGGCCAGGTGCAGGTGCCAGCGCGGCCGTCCGGCGTCGTCCAGGTAGTCGTGCCCGGAGACCTGCGGGCTGACCGGGTACTCGATCAGCAGGCTGTTCAGCAGGTCGACGGCCCGGACCTCGTCCCCCTCGGCAGCGGCCTCGAACACCCCGCGCAGCCTGGTCCGCACCGCCCGCAGCCGGGGCACGTCGGACTCCTCGGAGAGCGCGGCGGCCCGCGCGGAGTCGGAGAACAGGCCGCGCACCGAGTCCGCCGAGGTCAGGGTGTCGGTGCCGCGCTCGGGTTCCTCGGTGTTCACCAGCCGAACGGCGAGGTCGGCGTACGAGGCGAGCTCCACGGCGGTCCTTCCAGGGGTTTCGGTAACGGGCTGACTGCTTCCAGCCTATTACGGGGTGAGCGATTGTGTCGGGCTGCGGTCATGGCTCTGTTGTGTCGATAACCCGGGGACAGGCAAGGCGCTGATGTGTAGTGTCCATGTCATAAGACTGGGTTCGACAAGCGGCCCAGTGCGCCTTCGATCGCTTGGCGAAAGGAGACTCGTGAAGCTTCGACAGGGCTGGAGCCGCGGTACCCGGCGCGCGGTGGGCGCCGCGCTCGCAGCGTTCCTCGGGGCGGTGCCGTTGGTGGTGCTTCCGGCCGGACCGGCGGCCGCCGACCCCGGGTTCTGCGGGGTGCGGGTGGACGGTCCGACGATCGTTCCCGGCGTCGCACTTTACGCCTACCGCGTCCGCAACAAGTGCGGTGACGCACATGCGTTCAAGGTCTACTTCCCGGAGATCGGCAGGTCCACGTTCTGCGAGACCATCGACCCGTACGAGAGCTACTCGTACACGTACATGGGCGAGACGACGTGGTGGGAGGTCCGTAACTGCTAGTCGCCGCAGGTTCGCGAACGCACTGAACAGACTCACTGGGAGAACGGACGGTACATGAAGGTGCGAAGCATGGCGATCGGTCGGACACTGGCCGTCGGCGCGGCCACTGCTGGCCTGGCATTCACCGTCTCGGTCGCGGCCCCCGCGACCACGGCCTCGGCGGATCCGGGTTTCTGCGGGGTCCGTTCCGGAGTGAATGCCGGAGGAGACGAGGCGAGCATCATCTACACGGTCAGGAACAGGTGTGCCGACGCGCAGAGCTTCCGGGTACGCCTCCCGTCGTCGGGACGCGAAAGCGGCTGCCAGACGGTGCCGGGCTACGGCTACGGCTACTTCGCGATCCAGTTCGCCGACCGCGACTGGCTGGTCATCGGCTGCTCGTGACCGGCTGAAGCCGGAGTGACCCGGGCCGGCGCCCGGCAGGAAACCGCCTGCCGGGCGCCGGTCGTACGGGCGCGGAGGACCTCAGAGGACCTTGGAGAGGAAGGCCCTGGTGCGCTCGTGCTGCGGGTCGGTGAGCACCTCGCGGGGGTTGCCGGACTCGACCACCACGCCGCCGTCCATGAACACCAGCGCGTCGCCGACCTCGCGGGCGAAGCCCATCTCGTGGGTGACGACGATCATCGTCATCCCGTCCTCGGCCAGCCCGCGCATGACGTCCAGGACGTCGCCGACCAGCTCCGGGTCGAGCGCCGAGGTGGGCTCGTCGAAGAGCATCAGCTTGGGCTGCATGGCCAGCGCGCGGGCGATCGCGACGCGCTGCTGCTGGCCGCCGGAGAGCTGGGAGGGGTAGTTCCTCGCCTTGTCGGTGAGGCCGACCCGCTCCAGCAGGGCCATGCCGCGCTCCCGGGCCTCGGCCTTGCTCTCGCCCTTGACCTGGACCGGCGCCTCCATGATGTTCTCTATGGCGGTCATGTGCGGGAACAGGTTGAAGCGCTGGAAGACCATGCCGATGTCGCGCCGCTTGAGGGCGACCTCGCGGTCCTTGAGCTCGTGGAGCTTGTCGCCCCTCTGCTGGTAGCCGACCAGTTCGCCGTCCACCCAGAGGCGGCCGCCGTTGATCTTCTCCAGGTGGTTGATGCAGCGCAGGAAGGTCGACTTGCCGGAACCGGACGGACCGATCAGGCAGAACACCTCGCCCTTGCGGACCTCCAGGTCGATGCCCTTGAGCACCTCGACCGGGCCGTAGGACTTGTGGACGCCCTCGGCGCGGACCATCGGCTGCCCGGAAGGGGCGGTGTCGGCGGTGGTCTTGGTCAGATCGGTCATACGTGACCACCTCCCTCAAGCCCCGGGACCACGTCGGTGGTCGTCTTCGGGGCGGGCTTCCCGGCGAACAGGCCCCGCAGCCGCTGCAGCGGGGTGGGCGGGAGGGTGCGGTTGGAACCTCGGGCGTAGTAGCGCTCGATGTAGTACTGCCCGATGGTCAGTACAGAGGTGAAGAACAGGTACCAGAGGCTGACCACGATCAGCAGCGGGATGTTCTGGTAGTTCCGAGAGTAGATGACCTGGCCGGCCCGGAAGATCTCCTCCAGGGAGATCACCGAGACCAGCGAGGTGGTCTTCAGCATCGAGATGGTCTCGTTGCCGGTCGGCGGGATGATCACCCGCATCGCCTGCGGCAGGATGATCCGCCGCATGGTCTGGAAGCGGCTCATGCCGAGCGCGTGGGCGGCCTCGGCCTGGCCCTCGTCCACCGACTGGATGCCGCCGCGGACGATCTCCGCCATGTAGGCGGCCTCGTTGAGGCCGAGGCCCAGCAGGGCGGCGACGAAGGTCGGGATCAGCACGTTGGTCTCGCCGGACCAGAACTCCGGGCCCCACGGGACGCCGATCGAGAGCTTGGCCCAGATCAGGCCGAGGAAGTTCCAGAACACCAGCTGCACCAGCACCGGGGTGCCGCGGAAGACCCAGATGTAGACCCAGGCGGTGCCGGCCAGCAGCGGGTTCGGGGACAGCCGCATCACCGCGAGGATGATGCCGCCGACCACACCCATGAGCATGGAGAGGGCGGTCAGCTCCAGCGTCACGAGCAGCCCGTGCATGATGCTGTCGTGGAACAGGTACTGCCCGACGATGTCCCACTTGAAGGCGGGGTTGGTGAAGAGGGCGCTCAGCAGCATCGCCGCGAGCAGGGCGATGACGACGGCGCCCGCCCAGCGTCCGGGGTGGCGGACCGGGACGGCCTTGATGGTCTCAGGCCGTCCCTTCGCCGCCGTCCCCTTGTCCAGAGAGTTCACGGTGTGGCCTCGGGGGAGAGAAGAAGCGTACGAGGGGTCAGCTGGTGGCACCGTTGACGACGGACTTGTCGAGGGCACCGGCCTCGACGCCCCACTTGGCGAGGATCTGCTTGTAGGTGCCGTCGTCGATCAGCGACTGGACGGCGCCCTGGACGGCCGGGGTGAGCTTGGAGCCCTTGGCCAGCGCGATGCCGTAGGGGGCCACGCCGTAGGTGTCGCCGAGCTTCTCCAGCTGGCCGCCGGACTGCTTGATGGCGTAGTCGACGACCTGGGAGTCGGCCATCATCGCGTCGTCGCGGCCGGAGACCACGGCGTTGGTGACGTCCGTCTGGAGGTCGAACTTGTCGCCCTCGTTCTGGATGCCCGGCTTGCCGGCCTTGACGCAGTCCGGGTTGCGGGTGTCCTTGATCTCGTCGGCCTGGGTGGTGCCGGTCTGGACGGAGACCTTCTTGCCGCAGAGGTCCTTCGGGTCGACCTTGTTGGGGTTGCCCTTCTTGACCGCGATGGCGCTGCCGGAGTTGAAGTAGGTCACCATGTCGACGACCTGCTCGCGCTCCTTGTTGTCCGTGAAGGAGGACATGCCGAGCTGGAACTTGTTCGACTGGATGCCGGGGATGATCGCGGTGAAGCCGGAGTCCTGGACGTCGGCCTTGAGGCCGAGCTTGGCGGCGATCGCGGTGGCGAGGTCGACGTCCATGCCGATGACCTTGCCGCTGTCGTCCTTGAACTCGTCCGGCGCGTAGGAGGCGTCCGCACCGACCAGGAGCTTCCCGGTCGACTTGATGTCGGCGGGGACGAGGGCGGCCAGCTTGTCGTCGGCCTTGACCGTGTTGACGGTCGCGGACGCGTTCGGGGCGCCGCTGCCCGTGTCGCTCTTGCTGCTGCTGCAGCCGGTCAGCGCCAGGGAGACGGAGACGGCAGCCACGCCGGCCGCGAAGAGGCGGGTGCGCTGGGTACGGACGCTCATGAGGGGGATCTCCTCCTGGGGAGAGAAATCGGGCGGAGGCGCCGCGGGAGCGGCGCACCGGGGCAGCTGGCCGTACGGAGCCGTACGGATGGGTATGTCGCTGTACGTCGTCGTACGTGCGTTGCCGGGTGGTGCAGTTGCCTGGGCGGATGGGGGCTGCCCAGGGTGGTGCGGGTACTGCTTCCGCCACCCTCCGCCGAGGTGGACGTCGACCTGGAACCGCCTCGACCGGTGGCCGGCTCGATCCGAGATGGGGGGAATCCTGCCATCTGATGACAGTCAGATGGCCCTCATCCAGATCAAAATCGGATAACGAGGGCTCAAGCTGTCCGCTATTCGGACGGATCGCGTGCCCCTGTCACCCTGCGTATAAGTATGCAGATCTGTTTGTGCTCCGCCGGAAGCCCCGCCGGGACGGGAGGGGCCCCCGGCGGAGCCCCGAAGGGCCCCGGCGGGCTCAGATGCCGCCGTTGACCACCGCGTTCTGCGCCGCACCGGCGCTCACGCTCCACTTGGCGAGGACCTTGTCGTACTCGCCGCTGCGGATCAGCTGGTCCACCGCCTTGGACAGGGTGTCGCGCAGCTCGGTGTCCTCCTTGCGCACCGCGATCCCGTACGGGGTGGAGGTGGACTGGGCGCCGGTCACCTCGAAGCGGGCGCCGCCGTCGGTGTTCTTCGCCGCGTAGGCGGCCACCGGGAAGTCGTTCAGGCCGGCCGCCGCGGTGCCGGAGGAGATCTCGGCCAGCGCCTTGGCGTCGGTGTCGAGGCGGTGCACGGTCAGCTGGCGGCCGGTGCGGGCGCAGACCGCCACCTGCCGGGTGGCGATGTCGTCCTGGGTGGTGCCCTGCTGGAAGGCGATCGTCCGGCCGCACAGGTCGTCCAGGTTCCGGATCCCCTTGGGGTTGCCCCTCGGGACGACGATCGAGGTCCCGGCGATGAAGTAGTCAACGAAGTCGACGCCCGGGTTGACCTGCTTGCCGTTCTCGTCCAGGCCCTCGCGGCGCTGGCGGACGTCGCTGAGCGCGGACATCGCCACGTCGAACTGCTTGCCCTGGAGGTTCGGTATCAGCTTGTCGAACGGGGTGTCCACGAACTCGACCCGCACGTCGAGGATCTTCCCGAGGGCGGCGGCGAGGTCCGGGTCGAGGCCGGTCGGCTTGCCGTCCGGGCCGCGGAACTCCACCGGCGCGTAGTTCACGTCCATGCCGATCCGCAGCACCCCGGCCGAGCGCTGGGCCTTCGGCAGCTTGTCGCGGACGTCCTTGACCGGGTCGCTCGCGGCGGCCTGCCCGCCACCGCCGCATCCGGTGAGCAGCAGGGCTCCGGCCGCCGCCAGGGCGGCGGCGGCGAAGGCCGGGCGACGGGCAGGGGGGAGGTGAGGCATGAGGGTGCTCCTGGGGGCGGACCGCGGTCACCGCGGCGGTGTCGCACTCGGGTACGCGGAATGGCGGACAGACGATCCTGCCATCCCGCCCTGCCGGGCCCGGCAGCGGGTGTGTCAGAATTCGGTACCGGGTGACCCCCGAATGCTCGAACCAGGCCGACGAGCCCCGACAGGCTCGGGGCGCTCGGGAACGGAAGTCATCACGTGGCTCCGTATCCGGAGCGCCGAATCCCCTACGGGCCTGCGTTCACCCCCGCGGGTAAGCGTGCCGCCACGCCGTTGCCGCCGCCGGAGTCCGGTGCTTCCGACACCTGGGCCCCAGCAGACGCGACAGCACGGCGATGAACGGTGCGTGACGAGGACGAAAAGGCATAGGTGCGATGCCTTGGTCCGACCTACGCTCGGCCCGGTAGCACAACGCGGACAACAGACCAGACCCCATAAAAACCCTCATCCGAGGGCGCCATCCGACGGTAGCGCCCCCGCCCCGACCCCGGGTCCGCCCTCGGCGTACCCGGTTTCCGGTTTCCGGCCGGGGCGCCCGTCCGTCGGCCGCGCACCTCGCCAGATCAATGACGAAGAGGTCATCGTGGCAGCGGAGATCATCAGCAGCACCCAGGACACCGTCGATCCCGTCGACGCCGTTTTCGCGCTCCACCGCGGCGGCAAGATGGAGATCCGGGCGACCGTGCCGGTGCAGGACGCGGACGACCTGTCCCTCGCCTACACCCCCGGTGTGGCGCGGGTGTGCACGGCCATCGCCGAGCAGCCGGAGCTGGTCAACGACTACACCTGGAAGTCCAACACCGTCGCGGTGGTCACCGACGGCACCGCGGTGCTGGGCCTCGGTGACATCGGCCCGGAGGCCTCGCTCCCGGTGATGGAGGGCAAGGCCATCCTGTTCAAGCAGTTCGGCGGCGTGGACGCGGTGCCGATCGCGCTGGCCTGCACCGAGGTGGACGAGATCGTCGAGACGGTGGTCCGGCTGGCCCCGTCCTTCGGCGGCGTCAACCTGGAGGACATCTCCGCCCCGCGCTGTTTCGAGATCGAGCGCCGGCTCCAGGAGGCCCTGGACATCCCGGTCTTCCACGACGACCAGCACGGCACCGCGATCGTCACCACCGCGGCTCTGTGGAACGCGGCCGAGGTGACCGGCCGGGAGATCGGCTCGCTGCGGGCCGTCATCTCCGGCGCCGGCGCGGCCGGCATCGCGATCGCCAAGATGCTGCTGGCGGCGGGCATCGGCGACGTGGCCGTGTGCGACCGCAAGGGCGTGGTCCACCAGGGCCGCGAGGACCTGACGGACGTCAAGGCCGAGATCGCCGAACTGACCAACCGCACCGGCCTGAAGGGCACCCTGGCCGACGCGCTGGCCGGCGCCGACGTGTTCATCGGCGTCTCCGGCGGCACCGTGCCGGAGGAGGTCGTGGCGACCATGGCGGAGGGCGCGTTCATCTTCGCGATGGCCAACCCCAACCCGGAGATCCACCCCGAGGTGGCGCACAAGTACGCGGCGGTCGTCGCCACCGGGCGCAGCGACTTCCCGAACCAGATCAACAACGTGCTGGCCTTCCCGGGCATCTTCGCGGGCGCCCTCCAGGTGCGGGCCTCCCGGATCACCGAGGGCATGAAGCTGGCCGCCGCCAAGGCGCTGGCCGGCGTGGTGGCCGACGAGCTGACCCCGCAGAAGGTCATCCCCTCGCCGTTCGACGAGCGGGTCGCCCCGGCGGTCACCAAGGCCGTCGCCGAGGCCGCCCGGGCCGAGGGCGTGGCCCGGATCTGACGGTCCGACGTTCGACACGCCCCCCGTGAGCCGAAGGGCGCGCCGCTGCCGAAAGCGAGGAGCGACAAGCGAGGCACGAGCGCTGGAGCGACGACCGTCGGCAGCGGGTTCGAGCGCTCGGAGGCGAGCAGGGGAGTAATGGGGGCCGGGGCCGGGACACGCGTCACACTCACGCGTTGTTCCCGGCCCCGGCCGTCCCGGCTAGTGTCCGGGGCATGTTTGCTGCCTATGCCGCCCGTATCGACGCCGACGACCCGCTGAGCGGGCTGGAGTTGGGCGAACTCCCCGAGCCGCAGGCCCGTCCCGGCTGGAGCGTGGTCACGGTCCGGGCCGCCAGCCTCAACCACCACGACCTGTGGTCGCTGCGCGGGGTCGGGCTGCCCGCCGAGCGGCTGCCGATGATCCTCGGGTGCGACGCCGCGGGCGTCGACGAGGACGGCAACGAGGTGGTGGTCCACTCGGTGATCGGCGGGACCGGGCACGGGGTGGGCCCGACCGAGCGCCCGTCCATCCTGACCGAGCGCTACCAGGGCACCTTCGCCCAGCGGGTGGCCGTCCCCACCTGGAACCTGCTGCCGAAGCCGGCCGAGCTGAGCTTCGAGGAGGCCGCCTGCCTGCCCACGGCCTGGCTGACGGCCTACCGGATGCTGTTCACCAACGCCGGGGTCAAGCCCGGTGACACCGTGCTGGTGCAGGGGGCGGGCGGCGGGGTGGCGACCGCCCTGGTCGTCCTCGGCAAGGCGGCCGGCCTGCGGGTCTGGGTCACCGGCCGGGACGAGGCCAAGCGCCGCCGGGCGGTCGAGCTCGGTGCGGACGCGGCCTTCGAGAGCGGTGCCCGGCTGCCCGCCCGGGTGGACGCGGTGATGGAGACGGTCGGCGCCGCGACCTGGTCGAACTCGGTGAAGTCCCTGCGCCCGGGCGGCACCGTCGTCATCTCCGGGGCCACCTCCGGCCCCAACCCGAGCGCCGCCGAGCTGAACCGGATCTTCTTCCTGGAGCTCAAGGTGGTCGGTTCGACCATGGGCACCAAGGAGGAGCTGGCCGGGCTGCTGGCGCTGTGCGCCAACACGGGGATCCGTCCGGTGATCGACTCCGTGCTGCCGCTGGCCGAGGCCCGGAAGGGCTTTGCCCGGCTCGCCGGGGGCGAGGTTTTCGGCAAGATCGTGCTCAACCCCTGACGTGCTCGACCCCTCGCGCGCTCAACCCATCGCGTGCTCAACCCCCGCTGGGCTCAACTCCCGGCGTGCGACGGCCCGGTGTCCCCTGCGGAGGAGGCACCGGGCCGGAGCCGTCGGTCCGTCGACGTGTCGACGCGTCGGTGTGTCAGCCGAGCAGCCGCTTCAGTCGCTCGCCGGCCGTGCCCAGCACCGAGCGGGCCTCGGCCAGCTTCTCGGGGCCGACCCCGCCGTCCCGGGCCGCGTCGCGGACCTGGTCGCGGAAGCGGTCGAGCAGCCGCTCCAGTTCGCGGGCCGGGTCCCCGGCCGGGTCGGTGCGCGCCCACGGCGGCAGGTCGGCGGGGGCGGACCGGTCGCCCTGGTCGGAGGCGTCCTTGTCCAGGTCGATCCGGGTCACCGTGACCTGCTCGGACGACTCGGCGGACCCCTCCGTCGGGTGGCCCCAGCGGGCCGCGTCGGCCAGCCCGGCCAGGCCCTTGGTGAGCTCGGACAGGCCCTCGGCCAGCCCGGTCGGCCAGTCGCCCTTCGCGGCGTGCTCGCGCACCTGCTGCTCGACCCGGCGCTTGATCCGCAGCGCCTCCTGCTGGGCGGCGGTGCGGGAGGCCTTGGCCTGCTCGCGCAGCCGGCGGGCCTCCTCCTCGGCGGCCTTCGCCTTGGCCTTGGCGGCCCGCTCCTGCTCCCGGGCGCGCTTGGCCTGCTCCTTGGCCTGCCGCTTGAACTCGGCGAACTCCTCCTTGGCGCGCTGCCAGGACTCGTTGTCGCCCCAGGGGCCGGCCCACGGGTCGGTGCCGGTCCAGGCCTTGGGGCCCTCCGGCCGGGGGGCCTGCTTGGCGGCCTGCCACAGCTCCTCGCGCAGGTCCTTGGCGCTGTCCCGGACGTCCTCCCGGATCGCCCCGGCGAGCTGGGCCACCGAGTCGTGGATCTCCACCTCCAGCTCGTCCAACTCGACCTGGCGGGCTTCGAGTTCGGCGCGTCCGGCGTCGGTCAGCCGGTAGACCTTGCGGCCGCCCTCGGTGCTGTGGCTGACCAGGCCCTCCTGCTCCAGCTTCGCCAGCCGCGGGTAGACCGTGCCGGCGGACGGCGCGTAGAGGCCCTGGAAGCGCTCCTCCAGCAGCCGGATCACCTCGTAGCCGTGCCGCGGGGACTCGTCCAGGAGCTTCAGCAGGTAGAGCCGGAGCCGGCCGTGGCCGAACACGGGGGTCATCTCAGGCCTCCTTGGTGAGGTCGGGGCCGGTGGGCGCGTCGGAGACGGGCGCGGCCGGGAGTTCCTTGGGCGCCGCCGGGGTGTCGTCCTCCGGCTCGGGGCGGCGCAGCACGGTGACCGCGCCGGAGACGGTGGTGACGTGCAGGCTGCCGCGGCCGTCGCCGAGCTGGCCGGAGATCTTCTTGGCGCCCCAGGTGCTGTTCATGGTCAGCTCGTCGAAGGTGCTGGAGACGTCGCCGCTGGTGGAGCCGGCCTCGACGGTGGCGTCGGCCAGCGAGGGGATGCGGACCACGACCGGGCCGCTGACGGTGTTGACCTTGATGTCGGTCTCGCCGGCCACGTCGAGGTCCAGGGTGACGGCCCCGGTGACGGTGTTGGCCTGGATCCGGTCGGCGGTGCCGGCGATCACGGTGAGCTGCCCGGAGACGGTGTTGACCTTGAGCCGGCCGCCGACGGCCTGGGCCTCCACGTCGCCGGTGACGGTGCCGGCGTCGATCCGGCCGGTGACCCCGGCCAGGGTGGTGCCGCCGCTGGCGCTCTGCACCGAGACGTGGCCGTCGATGCCGCTGACCGTGGAGTGCGCGGACACGGTGCCGACCTTGACCTCGGTGCCGGCCGGCACGGTCAGGGTGAGGTCGACGGAGCGCTTGCGCTTGAAGGAGTCGAAGAAGCTGCGGACCGAGCCGATGGACTTGATCCAGTCGCCGAACTCGCCCCAGCTGTTGATGTCCTTGTAGGTGGCGGTCAGGACGCCGTCCACGAGCGTCACGTGCAGCGGGTCGCCCTTGAGGCCGGTGACCTCCAGGCGGGCCGGGCCCTCGGCCGCGACCACGTTCACGGTGCCGTCGATGACGCGCACGTGCAGCGCGCGGACCTCGTCCTCGAAGGTGGTCCTGCCGGGCCCCTCGATCGTCCACTGGCTCATCTCTGCCGCCTCCCGTAGCGGATCGCGATGTATCGCGTTCTCTGTAGAAGACGATATATCGCGTGCTGGGAAAAGCAAGCGGTTCCACCCCCGAGCCCGCCCCGGACCCGACCCGGAGGTCTCCCCCTACGGGGAGGACGCCGAGGGCCCGGGAGGCGGTCGCCTCCCGGGCCCTCGGCGGTCACGAGATCAGGACGTCACTCGTCGTCGTCCTCGTCGTCGAGCCGGGCCAGCCAGGTGGCCAGCCGCTCGACCGGGATCTCGAAGTCCGGGTTGAGGTCGACGAACTCGCGCAGGCGCTCGGCCAGCCACTCGAAGCTGACCTCCTCCTCGCCGCGCCGGTTCGCCAGCTCCTCGATGCCTCGGTCGGTGAAGTACACGGGTTCGCTCCGGTCCGCTGGGGATTGACCTGGTCAGGATAGTCCGCGCCGGTCGGCGGCCGGAGCGGTACGGGGGCGGTACGGGGGCGACGGGAACGCCCGCGGCCCCCGCCCCCTCGGAAGGGGTCGGGGGCCGCGGGCGTCAGTGGTGCTGCGGGTCCTCGGCTCGTCAGAGCGAGAAGACCTCCTCGATCAGCGCCTGCTGCTCGGCGGCGTGCCGCTTGGCCGAGCCGACGGCCGGCGACGAGGCCGCGGTGCGGGCGACCCGGCGCAGACGGGCGTCGCCGCCGGTCCGGCCGATGACGACCTGCAGGTGGTCGACCAGGTTCATCGCGATGAACGGCCAGGCACCCTGGTTGGCCGGCTCCTCCTGCGCCCAGACGAACTGGACGTTGTCGCCGTAGCGGGCCAGCTCCTCCTGGAGCTCGGCCACCGGCAGCGGGTAGAGCCGCTCGACCCGGACGATCGCGGTGTCGGTGACGCCGCGCTCGGTGCGGGCCGCAGCCACGTCGTAGTAGAACTTGCCGGAGGTGATGACCACCTTGCGGACCTGCGCCGGGTCGACGGTGGTGTCGCCGATGACCGGGCGGAACGAGCCGGACAGGAACTCCTCGGTCGCACTCGCCGCGGCCTTCAGACGCAGCATCGACTTCGGGGTGAAGACGACCAGCGGCTTGTGGTGCGGGTTGTGCGCCTGCCAGCGCAGCAGGTGGAAGTAGTTCGACGGCAGGGTCGGCGCCGCGACCGTCATGTTGTTCTGCGCGCACAGCTGGAGGAAGCGCTCCGGGCGGGCGGACGAGTGGTCCGGTCCCTGGCCCTCGTAGCCGTGCGGCAGCAGCAGGGTGACGCCGGAGTGCTGGCCCCACTTCTGCTCGGCGGAGGCGATGTACTCGTCCACCATGGTCTGCGCGCCGTTGACGAAGTCGCCGAACTGCGCCTCCCACATGACCAGCGCGTTCGGGCGGGTCAGCGAGTAGCCGTACTCGAAGCCCATGGCCGCGTACTCCGACAGCAGGCTGTCGTAGACGGTGTAGCGGGCCTGGTCCTCGGTGAGGTACTGCAGCGGGGTGTAGTCCTCGCCGGTCTTGCGGTCGATCAGGACGGCGTGCCGCTGGCCGAAGGTGCCGCGGCGGCTGTCCTGGCCGGCCAGGCGGACCGGGTGGCCCTCCATGAGCAGCGAGCCGATGGCGAGGGTCTCGCCCATCGCCCAGTCGATGGTGTTGTCCTCGACCGAGGCGGCGCGGCGCTGCAGCTGCGGCAGCAGGCGCGGGTGGACGGTCAGCCAGTCCGGGTGGTTGACCTGCGAGGCGGCGATCCGCTTGACCATCTCCTGGGAGATGCCGGTCTGGATGGAGACCGGGAAGTCGGCGACCGGCTTGCCGGCGGTGGCGTCGGCCGGCGCCTGGGCCGCGTCGCGGACCTCGGCGAAGACCTTCTCCAGCTGGCCCTGGAAGTCCTGGAGCGCCTGCTCCGCCTCTTCCATGGTGATGTCGCCGCGACCGATCAGGCCCTCGGTGTACAGCTTGCGCACCGAGCGCTTCTTGTCGATCAGGTCGTACATCAGCGGCTGGGTGAACGACGGGTTGTCGGCCTCGTTGTGACCGCGGCGGCGGTAGCAGATGAGGTCGATCACGACGTCCTTGTGGAACGCCTGGCGGAACTCGAAGGCGAGCCGCGCGACGCGGACCACGGCCTCCGGGTCGTCGCCGTTCACGTGGAAGATCGGGGCCTCGATCATCCGGGCCACGTCGGTGCAGTACATCGAGGAGCGCGAGGACGCCGGGGCGGCGGTGAAGCCGACCTGGTTGTTCACCACGATGTGCACGGTGCCGCCGGTGCGGTAGCCGCGCAGCTGCGACATGTTCAGGGTCTCCGCGACGACGCCCTGGCCGGCGAAGGCCGCGTCGCCGTGGATCTGGATCGGCAGCACCGGGAAGGTGGTGCCGCCCTGGTCCAGGATGTCCTGCTTGGCGCGGGCGATGCCCTCGACGACCGGGTCGACCGTCTCCAGGTGGGAGGGGTTCGCGGCGAGCGAGACCTTGATGGTCTCGCCGTCCAGGCCGGTGAAGGTGCCCTCGGAGCCGAGGTGGTACTTGACGTCGCCGGAGCCGTGCATCGACTTCGGGTCGAGGTTGCCTTCGAACTCGCCGAAGATCTTGCCGTACGGCTTGCCGACGATGTTGGCCAGCACGTTCAGGCGGCCGCGGTGGGCCATGCCGATGACGGCCTCGTCCAGACGCTGCTCGGCGGCGGAGTCGATGGTCGCGTCCAGCAGGGCGATCAGCGACTCACCGCCCTCCAGCGAGAAGCGCTTCTGGCCGACGTACTTGGTCTGCAGGAAGGTCTCGAAGGCCTCGGCCGAGTTCAGCCGGCGCAGGATCCGCAGCTGCTCCTCGCGCTCGGGCTTCGCGTACGGCTTCTCCAGGCGCTCCTGCAGCCACTTGCGCTGCTTCGGGTCCTGGATGTGCATGTACTCGATGCCGACGGTGCGGCAGTACGTGTTGCGCAGCAGGCCGAGGATGTCGCGGAGCTTCATCATCTTCTGGCCGCCGAAGCCGCCGACCGCGAACTCGCGCTCCAGGTCCCACAGGGTGAGGCCGTGGGTGGTGACGTCCAGGTCGGGGTGCTTGCGCTGCTTGTACTCCAGCGGGTCGGTGTCGGCCATGAGGTGGCCGCGGACCCGGTAGGAGTGGATCAGCTCCATGACGCGCGCGGTCTTGTTGACCTCGTCGTCGTGGGTGGTGGCGACGTCGGTGGCCCAGCGGACCGGCTCGTACGGGATCCGCAGCGACTCGAAGATCTCGTCGTAGAAGCCGTTCTCGCCGAGCAGCAGGCGGTGGATCTCGCGCAGGAACTCGCCGGACGCCGCGCCCTGGATGACGCGGTGGTCGTAGGTGGAGGTCAGCGTCATGATCTTGGAGACGCCGAGCCGGGACAGGGTCTCCGGGGCGGAGCCCTGGAACTCGGCCGGGTACTCCATGGCGCCGACGCCGACGATGGTGCCCTGGTTCTGCATCAGGCGCGGCACGGAGTGCACGGTGCCGATGCCGCCGGGGTTGGTCAGCGAGACCGTGACGCCGGTGAAGTCGTCCATGGTCAGCTTGTTGGCGCGGGCCCGGCGGACGATGTCCTCGTAGGCCTGCCAGAAGCCGAAGAAGTCGAGGGTCTCGGCCTTCTTGATGGCCGCGACGACGAGCTGGCGGTCGCCGTTCGGCTTGACCAGGTCGATCGCCAGGCCGAGGTTGACGTGCTCCGGCTTGACCAGGAAGGCCTTGCCGTCCTCCACCTTGTAGCTGTGGTTCATGCCCGGGGAGGCCTTGATGGCCTGGACCAGGGCGTAACCGATCAGGTGGGTGAAGGAGACCTTGCCGCCACGGGCGCGCTGCAGGTGGTTGTTGATGACGATGCGGTTGTCGATCAACAGCTTCGCCGGGACGGCGCGGACCGAGGTCGCGGTCGGCACCTCCAGCGAGGCGTCCATGTTGGTGGCGACGGCCTTGGCCGGGCCGCGCAGCTGGACCAGCTCGGGGCCGGCCGCGGCGGTGGCGGCGGGCGCGACCGGGGCGGCGGCCTTGGGGGCCGGCGGCGCGGCGGGCGCGGCGGCCAGCGGGGCGGCGGCGGCCGGGGCCGGAGCAGCCGGGGCCGGAGCGGCGGGTGCGGCCGGCGCAGCAGCAGCGGGCGCGGGGGCAGCGGCAGGGGTCGGCGTGGGGCCGGCCTGGGTCGCGGCCTGGGTCACTGGGGTCACCTCGGTACCGGGCTTGTAGTCGGCGAAAAAGTCCCACCAGGCTCGGTCGACCGAGTTCGGGTCCTGGAGGTACTGCTGGTAGATCTCATCGACGAGCCACTCATTTGGACCAAAGCCAGTGGAGCTTGCCGAGCTGGGGGTTTCAGGTTGTGGCGACACGGCGGCAACCGCCCTCTTCCGCTTCCTTTTGGGATGTTTGGACAGCGGGGATTAAGGCTACGCCCCTGACCAGTGATCGCGCAGTCCCCGGGCCCCAGGCGTCGCCCAGATCACAGTCCTGACCTGCAATTTGGCTGAAAAAGTGCGTTAGAAAGCCGTATCTGAGGGGAAGCGACCGGGGTCGATCGCCCACCAAAGTGGGGCGAAAGCGGACAAGCAGGGATAAGAATCCGCAGACGATCTTCGTGTGCGGCTGTGCCGGATCTGTGACAAATGTCCCGTCCGCTCAGGACCGCCCACCCGGGACCGTCCGCTCAGGCGTGCCCGGGCAGCCGGACCTCGATCCGGCAGCCGCGCGGCGACTCCGCCACCGCGATCCGCCCGCCGTGCAGGTCCACCGCCCAGCGGGCGATCGCCAGGCCCAGACCGGTGCCGCCGTCCGCGCCTGGTCCGGCGGCGGTCGCGGTGCCGCTGCGGCTGAAGCGCTCGAAGACCCGGCCGCGGTCCGCGAGCGGGATGCCCGGGCCCTCGTCCTGGACCTCCAGCAGCAGGCCGCCGTCGTCCCCCTCGGGCCGGGCGCGCACCGTCACGGTGCCGCCGGGCGGCGAGTGCTTGCAGGCGTTGTCGACCAGGTTGGCGACCACCTGGTGGAGGCGTTCCGGGTCCGCCACGGCGGTCAGTCCGGTCGGGCTGACCTCCAGGGCCAGCCGGACGTCGCCGCGCCGGGAGAAGGCCCCGCCGGCCGTCGCGCCGTCCACGGTGACCCCGCGCAGCACGCCGTCCAGGAACTCCCGCACCTCGAAGGGTCTGGCGTCCAGGTCGACCACGCCGTCGTCGATCTTGGAGAGGTCCAGCAGGTGGGTGACCAGGCGGCCGAGCCGCTCGGTCTGCTCCAGCGCGGCCCCCAGCGTCGCCGGATTGGGCTGCACCACGCCGTCCACCACGTTCTCCAGCACGGCCCGCAGCGCGGCGATCGGCGTGCGCAGTTCGTGCGAGACGTTGGCGACCAGCTCGCGGCGGTGCCGGTCGGCGGCCTGGAGGTCGGCGGCCATCGCGTTGAAGGCGGCCGCCAGCTCGCCGATCTCGTCACGCGAGCTCACCTCGACCCGGCGGCTGTAGTCGCCGGAGGCCATCGCACGGGCGGCGGCCGTCATCTCGCGCAGCGGGGCGGTCAGCCCGTGCGCGAGGAACTGCATGAACAGCAGCGAGGCGATCATGGAGAAGACCATGATGATCCGGATCTGGGTCTCGGATCGGATCGCCACGACCACCATCCCGGTGGCCAGGAACACGGAGACGATCACCAACAGGGCGAGCTTGCCCTTGATCGAGCGGACCGGGTCGAGCGGACGGATGTCGGCCCAGACCCGGCTGGCCGCTCGGGCGGCCAGTGTCTGCGGGCGCGCGCCGTCGGCGTCCCCGTTGCGTTGCTGTGGAAAGGTCATTGGTCCCTGTGATCCCCGCGCGGTCTGCACGGCGGTGCCGGACACGGGCCCCCCGGTGGCCCGTCGCCCGGAGCCCCCGTCAGGAGAGCGGGGCCTCCAGCGCGTATCCGACGCCGTGCACGGTGCGGATCCAGCTGGCGCCGATCTTGCGGCGCAGCGCCTTCACGTGGCTGTCCACGGTCCGGGTGCCGGACGCGTCGGTCCAGTCCCAGACCTCGGCCAGCAGCTGCTCGCGGGTGAGCACCGCGCGCGGCTGGGCGGCCAGGCAGGCCAGCAGGTCGAACTCGGTCGGCGTCAGGTGGACGTCGCCCGAGGCCAGTCGGACCCGGCGCTGCACGTGGTCGATCTCCAGCTCGCCGAAGCGCAGGCTGCCGAGCGCGGGCGTCCGGGCGGCCTGCTGGGCACGCTCGACCCGGCGCAGCAGCACGTTGACCCGGGCGGCCAGTTCGCGCATCGAGAACGGCTTGGTCATGTAGTCGTCGGCGCCGACGCCGAGGCCGACCAGCAGGTCCGTCTCGTCGTCGCGGGCGGTCAGCATCAGTACCGGCACCGGGCGTTGGGCCTGGATCCGGCGGCACACCTCCAACCCGTCGAAGCCGGGCAGCATGATGTCCAGGACCACCAGGTCCGGCTGCCAGGTGTGGAAGCCGTCCACCGCGCCCGGGCCGTCGTGGGCCACGGCGACCTTGAACCCCTCCGCGCCCAGTCGGGCCGCGATCGACTCCGCGATCGTGGGCTCGTCCTCCACCACCAGCACTCTGCGCTGGCTGCTCACCGTGCCACCGGTGTTGGGGTTGTCCTGCTGAATTTCTGTCACGGTCACGCCACCGCCCCCAGGGCTGCGGGCCGGCCACCTGTGGGGATGGCGGGGCTCCGCTCGTAGTCTTGTTCCGTCGTGGACTGTGCCGGGTCCGCCGTCCCGTTCGTACGCCCGGGAGCCGCGGCACGGATGGTCTTCCGTCCACTTCTCCCACGCACTCCGCAGCGTACGGACAGCGGATGCCTCCCGGCAGGCGGACCGGACGTTTCCGGCCCGTGGGCCGGCTGTCCGGCCGCCCTCGGGCCCACCGCACGAGTGGGCACGGGCCGATACCTTACCCGGCGAATTTTCTCTGCGTAACGGTACGTATGCAGTTCAGTTGACGCCAAGTCGCCGGTCAGAGGCCCTACTGGCGCGTTAATCGACAGAAGGTCTGGACCAATGCCGGGAATCCGACCGTTCTCCGCGTCGACGGTCTTCACCGGCTTTTCTCAGGTGCCTCTCAGAACCTCGACGTACCGTGGCGGCGACGGCGCCCCGCAGGGCGGAAACCGGCCTTCGCGTCGGTACGTTGGGCACCTTCCGGCACTGGTGGCCGCGGGGGTGGAGCGGAGGTCGGCATGGCGGGACTGCGGCAGGACACCGACCGGCGCGCGGCCGTGGGGTCGCCGTACGGAATGCTCCGCGGGGGGCTGCGCACCGGCGTCGTCGAATGGCTGCTGGAACGCGTTCCGACGCCCCGGCGCACTCCCTTCACCCTCGGATATCTGGCCGTGGTCGGGATCACCGCGACCTTCGCCAGGCTCGCCGACCCGGAACTCGTCCAGCACCTCCAGGAGGCCTCCAGCTCGGACGGCCACAACCTGCTGCTGCACCCGCTGCGGGTCCTGGTGCTCAGCGGGTTCTGGGTGGCCGGGGGATCGTGGACGCCCTACCTGTGGGGGTTCGCCGTCACCCTGGCGCCGTTGGAGCGCCGGGTCGGCTCCGCCCGGGCGGCGGCGGTCTTCGCGGCCGGGCACGTGGTGGCCACCCTGCTCTCCCAGGGCGTGGTGATCACCGCGGTGCGGCTCGGGCGGATGGCGCCGGAGGCGATGGACCGCCTGGACATCGGGGTCAGCTACGGGGTGTTCGCCTGCCTGGGCGCGGTGATCGCGTCGCTCCCGCTGCGCTGGCGGGTGCCGGCGCTGGCCGGTGCCGCACTGATGATCGCCCAGCAGATCGCCTCCCAGAGGGACCTGGTCACGGCCATCGGGCATCCGGCCGCGCTGCTCACCGGGGTGGCGCGGTGGCGCTGGGTGCGATGGGTCGAGCGGGGACCGTCCCGGCCGCGGCTCCGGCTGCCGCGGCTCCCGCTGGTCGGCGCCGGTCCCGTCCGGGCCGCCGTCCGGGCCCCCGCCGTGGTGCGGGCCGGTACCCGGCCGTCCACCGTGCGCTGACGCCCGGGTCTCTTGGGCCGTTCTTTCCCTGTTCTTTTGACGGGGCTTCCCTCCGGCCGTTCCGGTGACGGCGTGTTCGCTCGCAGCGAACACGGGTCGGGGAACATCCGACGCTCGTGAAGCCTTAGTCAGGTCGACTCAAGTTCACTGACCGGGGAGAGATCATGGCATCGACGTCCACACCGCTCACCCTGCCCGTGCTGCCGCTCGACGACGAGGTCGTCCTGCCGGGCATGGTCGTCCCGCTGGACCTGAAGGACACCGAGGTGCGGGCCGCGGTCGAGGCCGCCCGCGCGGCGGCCACCGGCTCCGGCAAGCCGCAGGTCCTGCTGGTCCCGCGGGTGGACGGCTCGTACGCGGCGGCCGGCACGCTGGCCACCGTGGAGCAGGTCGGCCGGCTGGCCGACGGAGACCCGGCGGCCCTGGTGCGCGCCGTGCGCCGGGTCCGGATCGGGGTCGGCACCACCGGCCCCGGCGCCGCCCTCTGGGTGGAGACCACGCCCTTCGAGGAGTCCTCGGTCGGCACCCCGGTGGCCGGCCGGGCCGCCGAGCTGGTCAGGGAGTACAAGGCGCTGTCCACCCAGTGGCTGCGCAAGCGCGGCGCCTGGCAGATCGTCGACCGGGTCGCGCAGATCGAGGGCGTCGGCGAGCTCGCCGACAACATCGGCTACGCCCCCTTCGCCACCGCCGAGCAGAAGCTCAAGGTGCTGCTGGAGGCCGACCAGGTCGCCCGCCTGGAGTACGCGCTCACCCTGCTGCGCGACCACCTCGCCGAGGAGGAGGTCAACGACACCATCCGCAAGGACGTCGAGGAGGGCGTGGCCAAGCAGCAGAAGGAGTTCCTGCTCCGCCGCCAGTTGGAGGCCGTCCGCAAGGAGCTCGCCGAGCTGAACGGCGACCCGGCCGACGAGGAGGGCGACTACCGCGCCCGGGTCGAGGCCGCCGACCTGCCGGAGCGGGTCCGCGAGGCCGCGCTCAAGGAGGTCGACAAGCTGGAGCGGTCCTCGGACCAGTCGCCCGAGGGCTCCTGGATCCGCACCTGGCTGGACACCGTCCTGGAGCTGCCCTGGAACGAGCGCACCGAGGACGCGTACGACATCGCCGGCGCCCGCGCCGTGCTCGACGCCGACCACGCCGGCCTCGGCGACGTCAAGGACCGGATCGTCGAGTACCTGGCCGTCCGCAAGCGCCGCGCCGACCAGGGGCTCGGCCTGATCGGCGGACGTCGGGGCGGAGCGGTGCTGGCCCTGGTCGGTCCGCCCGGGGTCGGCAAGACCTCGCTCGGCGAGTCGGTGGCCCGCGCCATGGGCCGCACGTTCGTCCGGGTCGCGCTCGGCGGCGTCCGGGACGAGGCGGAGATCCGCGGCCACCGGCGCACCTACGTCGGCGCGCTGCCCGGCCGGCTGGTGCGGGCGATCAAGGAGGCCGGCTCGATGAACCCGGTCGTCCTGCTCGACGAGATCGACAAGGTCGGCTCCGACTACCGGGGCGACCCGGCCGCCGCCCTGCTGGAGGTGCTGGACCCGGCCCAGAACCACACCTTCCGGGACCACTACCTGGAGGTCGAGCTCGACCTCTCCGACGTCGTCTTCCTCGCCACCGCCAATGTGCTGGAGGCCATCCCCGAGCCGCTGCTCGACCGGATGGAGCTGGTCCGCCTGGACGGCTACACCGAGGACGAGAAGGTCGTCATCGCCCGCGACCACCTGCTCCCGCGCCAGCTGGAGCGGGCCGGCCTGAGCGACGGACAGGTCGGCGTCGACGAGGCGGCCCTGCGCAGGCTGGCCGGGGAGTACACCCGGGAGGCGGGCGTGCGCACCCTGGAGCGCTCGATCGCCCGGGTGCTGCGCAAGATCGCCGCCCAGGCCGAACTCGGCGAGCGCGAACTGCCCGTCACGGTCGGCGCCGCGGACCTGCGCGCCCTGATCGGCCGGCCCCACCACGTGCCGGAGTCCGCCCAGGAGCCCGCCGAGCGGCGCACCGCCGTCCCCGGCGTGGCCACCGGCCTCGCGGTCACCGGCGCAGGCGGCGACGTCCTCTACATCGAGGCCTCGCTGGCCGACGCCGAGACCGGCGGCACCGGGCTGACCCTGACCGGGCAGCTGGGCGACGTGATGAAGGAGTCCGCGCACATCGCGCTCTCCTACCTGCGCTCGCGCGGCGCCGAGCTGGAGCTGCCGGTCACCTCGCTGCGCGACCGCGGCGTGCACCTGCACATCCCGGCCGGGGCCATCCCCAAGGACGGGCCCAGCGCCGGCATCACCATGACCACGGCACTGGCCTCGCTGCTCTCCGGCCGCAAGGTGCGCACCGACCTGGCGATGACGGGCGAGGTCTCGCTGACCGGGCGGGTGCTGCCGATCGGCGGGGTGAAGCAGAAGCTGCTCGCCGCCGACCGGGCCGGGGTCACCACGGTGATCATCCCCAAGCGCAACGAGGCCGACCTGGACGACGTCCCGGCCGAGGTGCTGGAGCGGCTCACCGTCCACCCGGTGTCGGACGTGCGGGAGGTGCTCCGGCTGGCCCTGGAGCCGGCCGGGGTGCTGGTCGCCGCCGCGTAGCGCGCCCGGGGCGCCGGGCCCCCGGGCCCGGCGCTCTCCACGGGCCGACGGCGGCTCCGCGTGCCACACTGCGGAGATGCCGTCCCCCACGCAGCGCGCCCTGGCCCGGGTGCCCGCGCGGCTGCGGCCGGCACTGCTGCGGCACCGCCGACTGGTGAAGTACCTGCTGGTCGGCAGCGGCTGCTTCGCGCTCACCACGGTGCTCGACTTCGAGCTCAAGTTCACCGTCCTGACGCACCAGCCGGTGGCGGCCCTGACGGTGGCGACGGTGATCGCCACCGTCGTCTCCTATGTGCTCAACCGCCGCTGGGCCTTCCGGACGGACGGGCGGCGGCCCGAGGCCCTGCTGTTCTTCCTGGTCAGCGCGGTGGCGATCGGCGTCAACGTGATCCCGCTGGCACTCTCCCGGTACCTCCTCGACCTGCGCGAGCCCTATGTCACCCCGTTCCAGCAGGAGGTCGCGGACTACCTCAGCGGGATGGTCGTCGGCACCTTCGTCGCCATGCTGTTCCGCTTCTGGGCGATGCAGCGCTGGGTCTTCACCAGCGCCGCGGCCCGGACGCACCAGGGGCGGGCCCCCGACCCGGAACCCGGTTACGCTGCACCCGAGATGCCACGGGATGTGCCGTAAGTCCGTGAGGTGCACCGGCCCGTGAGCCGCTCCGAGACCGTGAGGTGAGAGTTATGCGCGGGGAGCCGGACGGCGTCCGGACCGGGCCCGCCAGCCAGCAGGGGATGCGCCGGGCCAACCTGGCCCTGGTGCTCGGGGTGATCGCGCGCGGCCCCCGCTCGCGCGCCGACGTGGCCGCCGCGACCGGGCTCACCCGGGCCGCGGTCTCCTCGCTCGCCGAGCAGCTGATCTCGGCCGGCCTGGTCGTCGAGGAGGGCCCGGCCGCACCCAGCGGGAAGGTCGGCCGCCCGGGCACCGCGCTCGGGCTCAACCCGCTCGGGCCGGGCGGGCTCGGCGCCGAGATCGGCGTCCGGCACCTCGGCGTCTGCGTGGTCGACCTGCGCGGGGAGGTGCGCGCCTGGCGGCGCCAGGAGAGCGCCAACCGCGGCCGGGAACCCGCCGCGGTGATGGCCGACCTCGCCCGGCTGGTGCGCGCGGCCGTCGCCGAGTCGGGCCTGCGCCCGGCCGGGCTGACCCTCGCGGTGCCCGGACTGGTCGGCGCCGGCGGACTGCTCCAGCGGGCCGCCAACCTCGGCTGGCAGGGCGTGCCGCTGGCCGCCGAACTGCGCCCCGCGCTGCGCCTGCTCGGGGACGGTCCGGCGGGGGAGGGCCCGATCGGGGACGGCCTGGCCGAGCTGCCGGTCGAGGTGGACAACGAGGCCAACCTCGGCGGACTCGCCGAACGCTGGCTGGGCGAGGGCCCGGAGGACTTCCTGTACGTCTCCGCCGAGGCCGGGGTCGGCGCGGCCGTGGTGGTCGGCGGCCGGCTGCTGCGCGGTGCGCGCGGTTACGCGGGCGAGCTCGGCCACGTCCCGGTCCACCCGGAGGGGCCGCGCTGCGCCTGCGGGGCGCACGGCTGCCTGGAGCAGTACGCGGGCGAGAGGGCGGTGCTGCGGGCGGCCGGGCTGGCGGGGGTGCGCGGCGACTGGGTGACGCTGCTCGCCGATCGCGCCGGTGCCGGGGACGAGCCGGCCCGGGCGGCGCTGGCCGGGGCCGGCGGGGCGCTCGGCATCGCCGCCGCCGGGGCGGTCAACCTGCTGGACCCGGCCGAGGTGGTGCTGGGTGGCGGCTACGCCCGGCTGGCGCCCTGGCTGCTGCCGGCCATGCGGCGGGAGCTGGCCGCCCGGGTGACGGTGCGGCCGTGGGCGGAGGACCGGCTGACGGTCTCCCGGCTGGGGCGGCGCGGGCCGCTGCTGGGCGCGGCGGTGGGTGTGGTGCGGGCCATCGTCGCCGATCCGGGCTCGCTCACGCCTTAGGCCCTGTCCGGCCCTGAGCGCCCGGAACGCGCGGGAGCCCCCGGCCGGTGCGGCCGGGGGCTCCCGCGACGGGTGCTCGGTGGATCAGGCCTCGGCCGGGGCCTCGGCGACGATCTCGCGGCCGCCGGAGCGCGGGCCGCGCAGCACGGCCAGGTAGGCGATGCCGATGCCGATCAGCGCCCAGACCACCAGGACCAGGATCGGCATGCCCAGGTTGGTGGAGTCGAAGTAGGCGATCGACTTGGTGGCGCTGGTGCCGGCGCCGTTCGGGATCAGCGAGCCGATCGCCCGCCAGAACGGCGGCATCATCGGCGCCGGGTAGACGCCGCCGGCGCTCGGGTTGCCGAGCACCACGAAGATCAGCACCGCGACACCGATGCCGATGATGTCGAACAGGCACTGCAGCGCCATGGTGAAGGCGCCGACCGTGAACACCACCAGGGCGCCGATGCCGGTCAGGGCCGCCACCGAGCCGGGCAGCGCGTCCAGCACCGGTCCGGCGATGATCGTGCCGCCGAGGCCGGCCACCACCGAGTACAGCGCCAGGGCGCCGAGGCGGATCAGCAGGCGGTGGGCGTTGGCCGGCTTGGAGCCGGCGCTGATGCCGAGGATCGAGGCGACCAGGTAGCCGCCGACGCACCAGCCGATGACCAGGTAGAAGGCGGAGAGGCCGTTGGTGTCGCCCTTGGCCAGCGGCACGACGTCCTGGACCGTGACGGTGCGGCCCTGGGCCTTGTCCAGCGCGGTGGTGATGGTCTCGGCGGCCTTGGCGGCGGAGGTGCCGCGGGCGCCGCCGACCAGCAGGGTGTCCTCGGTGCCGGTGGGGTTCACCACCAGCGCGGCGTAGATCTTCTGATCCTTGATCTGCTGGGTCGCGGTCTCGGCGTCCGGCGCGGTGACGGGCTTGACCGCCTCGTTCGGGACCTGCTCCAGCGCCCCGACCAGCTTGGGCGTGACCTGCGGCGGGGCGACCACCGCGATCGACAGCTTGTGCGGCGCCGGGTGGTGCAGCGCCCCGACGTACGAAGTGATGAAGCCGAGCTGCAGCAGCAGCACGCCGAGCACGAGCAGTGCCGCACGCGGCGTGACCGCGCCCTTCAGTTCAGCGACGAAACCCTGCCCCGGGGCGGCCATCCACATCTCCTTGCGTATCGGCGGAAATCGGATACTTAATACCATGAACTAGTTGGGTTGTCCCATCTCCCGCGCCGCTTCTCGGCCACTGCCGCTGGGCGATACTGACGCGGTGACGGACGAGGAAGCCCTGGTGGCGGTGGAGCGCGAGGTCGGACTGATGTTCCGGCGGGGGCGCGCGAGAGTGGCGGAACTCTCACGCCGGGTGCACCCCGAGCTGGAGGGCACGGCGTACAGCATGCTCGGCTACATCGAGCAGGCCGGGCGGGTGCGGGTGACGGACGTCGGGGTGCACTTCGCGGTCGGCAAGGCCACCGTGAGCCGGCAGATCCGGGCGCTGGAGGAGCTCGGACTGGTCGCCCGGGAGGCGGATCCGCTGGACCGCCGGGCGGCGCTGGTCTCGCTCACCGAGGACGGGCGGCGGCGCTACGAGGCCGCCCGGGATGTCCGGATGCGGCGGGTGCGCGAGGTGATGGGCGGGTGGTCGCGCGAGGACGTGGACCGCTTCGCCGAGCTGCTGCACCGGTTCAACGAGGTGATGGGGGAACCGTCGGAGGAGTGAGTCGCAGGTCGGGCCCGCGGGCTTTACTGGAACTTGAAGAAAGTTGCCTAAGTCAACCATCCAGGTCTATGGTTGCTTAAGGCAACGAATTTTCATGTGCGCATCCCCTGCCCCCGTACTCCGCCCGCCTCGCCGAAGGACCCAGATGACCGCGACCACCCAGGCCTCGACCGGCGCCGCAGCCGCCGTCGACGACCGACCGATGACCCACCGGCAGGTGATGGAGGCACTGTCGGGTCTGCTGCTCGGCCTGTTCGTGGCCGTGCTCTCCTCGACCATCGTCTCCAACGCCCTGCCGCACATCCTCACCGACCTGCACGGCGGCCAGTCCGCCTACACCTGGGTGATCACCGCGGCCCTGCTCACCATGACCGCGGCCACCCCGATCTGGGGCAAGCTCTCCGACCTGGTCAGCAAGAAGCTGCTGCTGCAGATAGCCCTGCTGATCTACGTCGGGACCTCCGCGCTGGCCGGACTCTCGCAGAACACCGGTGAGCTGATCGCCTGCCGCGCCCTCCAGGGCATCGCGGCCGGCGGTGTGGTCGCGCTCGGCCAGATCTGCCTGGCCGCGATGGTCCCGCCGCGCGAGCGCGGCCGGTACAGCGGCTACTTCGGCGCGGTCTTCGCGCTCGCCACCATCGGCGGCCCGCTGATCGGCGGCGTCATCGTGGACACCTCCTGGCTCGGCTGGCGCTGGTGCTTCTACGTCGGCATCCCGTTCGCGCTGCTCGCGATCGTGGTGGTGCAGCGCACCCTCAAGCTGCCGGTGGTCAAGCGCAAGGTGAAGATCGACTACCTGGGTGCGGTGGTCATCACCGGCGCGGTCAGCCTGCTGATGATCTGGATCACGCTGGCCGGCACCAACTACCCGTGGCTGGGCTGGCAGACCGCGGTGATGGTCGGCGGCGGCCTGCTGCTCGGCGCGCTGGCCGTCGTGGTCGAGCGCCGCGCCGCCGAGCCGATCATCCCGCCGGACCTGTTCAGGTACCGCACCGTCACCCTGGCCGCGATCGCCAGCGTGCTGGTCGGCGTCGGGATGTACGGCGCGACCACCTTCCTCAGCCAGTACTTCCAGCTGGCCAAGGACAAGTCCCCGACGACGGCCGGTCTGATGACCCTGCCGATGATCCTCGGCCTGGCGGTCTCCTCCGCGGTGGCCGGCCGGCTGATCACCAAGTACGGCAAGTGGAAGGCCTACCTGGTCACCGGTACCGCGCTGCTCGCGATCGGCTTCGCCCTGCTCGGCACCGCCCGGGTCGACACCAGCTACGGGCTGCTCTCCCTCTACATGGCGATCACCGGCGTCGGCCTCGGCCTGACCAGCCAGAACCTGGTGCTCGCGGTGCAGAACACGGTGCCCCGCAACGAGCTCGGCGCGGCCAGCTCGGTGGTCACCTTCTTCCGCACCATGGGCGGCGCGATGGGCGTCTCCGCGCTGGGCGCGCTGATGTCCAACAAGGTCGGCCACTACCTGGCCGAGAACCTCGCCGCGGCGCACATCCCGGCCGGGGCGGCGGCCTCCGGCGGCGGCATCCCGGACCTGTCGAAGCTGCCCGCCCCGATCCTGCCGCTGGTGACCGACGCCTTCGGCCACGGCGTGGGCACCGTCTTCCTGTGGGCCGCGCCGTTCGCCGCGCTGGCCTTCGTCACCGTGCTGTTCATCCGGGAGACCGCGCTGCGGACCACCCAGGAGGGCTGACCGGGCGTCGGGGACACGCGCGACGGGCCGGGGAGTGCGGAAGCACTCCCCGGCCCGTTCGGCGTTTCCGGCGGTCCCTGGGCCCTGGCCCGGGCGAGGACCGCCGGAAGGACTACGGCTACGGCGCGGCGATCAGCACCAGGCCGTACACCACGGCGGCCGCGCAGACCGCGAAGCAGGCGTAGGCGCCGACCAGCAGGGCCGGCTTGCCGCCGCCGGCCGTACCGGTGCCCGCCTCGCCGGTGCCCGCCGCGGCCTCGCGGCGGGACAGCGCCAGGATGCCGAGGGCGAAGACGGCGACCACGGCGACGGTGACGCCGAAGCTGATGCCGGCGGTCTGGGCCAGCGCGTTCCACTTGATGTGCAGGGTCATGGGGAGTGCTCCTCGGTCTGCGGCGGCGGTCAGGCCGCGACGGTGGTCGAGGCGGGGGTGGGGGAGGCGTTGGCCGGGGTGGTCGGGGTGACCTCGACCGGGGTGACCTCGGGGACGTCGTTGACGTTGTCCGCGCCCACCGGCTGACGGCGGGAGATCATCCACATCGCGGCCGAACCGGCCACCAGCACGGCGCCGACCAGGACGACGCCCCAGGTGCCCTGGCGGGCCAGGACGGCGGCGCCGCCGGAGACCAGGCCGGCGGCCGGCAGGGTCAGGCCCCAGGTGTAGACCATGCGGCGGACCAGGCTCCAGCGCAGCTCCGGCTTCGGGCCGCCGAGGCCGGCGCCCATGATGCCGCCGGTGCAGACCTGGGTGGTGGAGAGGCCGAAGCCCATGTGCGAGGAGGTCAGGATGACGGTGGAGACGGCCGACTCGGAGGCGAAGCCCTGCAGCGGCTTGATGTCCGCCAGGCCCTTGCCCATCGAGCGGATGATCCGCCAGCCGCCCATGTAGGTGCCGAGCGCGATCGCGCCGCCGGCCGAGACGATCACCCAGGTGGGGGGGAGCGCGCCGTGCGGCAGGGCACCGACCGAGACCAGGGTCAGGGTGATGATGCCCATCGTCTTCTGGGCGTCGTTGGTGCCGTGGGCGAGCGAGATCAGCGAGGAGGAGAAGATCTGGCCGGTCTTGAAGCCCTTGTCGGTGGCCGCGGAGTTGCCCTTGCGGGTGATCGCGTACGCCAGCTTGGTGGCGCCCCAGGAGGCGAGGCCGGCGACGATCGGGGAGGCGACCGCCGGGATGATGATCTTGGAGATCACGGTGTCGAAGTTGACGCCGTTCATGCCGACGCCGACGATCGTGGCGCCGATCAGGCCGCCGTACAGGGCGTGCGAGGAGCTGGACGGCAGGCCGCGCAGCCAGGTCAGCAGGTTCCAGAGGATCGCGCCGGCCAGGGCGGCGAAGATCACCTCTGGGTGGATGCCGGCCTTCTCGTTGACGATGCCGCCGGAGATGGTGGTGGCGACCTTCACGGACAGGAACGCGCCCGCGAAGTTCAGCAGGGCCGCGATGGTGACCGCGACCTTCGGACGAAGGGCTCCGGTCGCGATCGCGGTGGCGGACGCGTTCGCGGTGTCGTGGAAGCCGTTGGTGAAGTCGAAGGCGAGCGCCGTGATGATCACAACGGCCACCAGGAACGAGATGTGTTCCATACCCAAACAATCGTCGTAGTTGTCGCACTGACAGTTGCTGACGTCGCGACCGTAGGTCTGTCTGGTGAACGGAAGGTGAACTGGGCCGGGAATCGTGGTTCCGATGGTGGCCCGGCGATGGCTGGAAGCTTTCGGAGGGGTGACATGGGCCGCGTTGAGCTGGACATTAGCGGAGAACGCCCCGGTTCGCCCCCGTTTGCTGAGAGCTGTCTCACAGGTCGCCCAGAGATCAACGGATCATCTACAGATCAATCGAGAATTAACCTCTCGGTCCGCGTGCGCTCTGTTTCCGCCGAGTAACCCGTGGGAGGATCTGCGGGATCGTCCGGGGGGAGCCCCGGTCGGCGTCACCGGGGCAGGGCAAGGCGGGGAGGACCAATCCATGGGCGGGGCTGCACAGCGCACGGAAACGTCGGGCGTACGCCCCTGGGTGCGGGCGGCCCTGCGGTGCGGAGCCGTTCTCGCGGCGGCCGCGCTCGCCCTGCCGCTGGCCACCCAGGCCGCCTACGCCGCACCCGACCCGGGCACCGGCGTGGCCGTCTCCCCCGGGGGCGACCCGCTCGCCGAGGCCAAGGCCACCCTCGGGCCGCTGCTCGACCAGCTGCACGGGCTCTACCAGAGCGCCGAGCTCGCGACCGAGCAGTACAACGGCTCGGTCGCCAAGGTCAACGAGCAGCAGACCGCGCTCACCGACCTCCAGGGCAAGCTCGACCACCAGCAGAAGCAGGTCGACGCCGGGACGGACATCGCCTCCCAGCTCGCCGCCGCCCAGTACCGCAACGGCGCCGCCTCCGCCTACGCCGAACTGCTGCTCTCCAAGGACCCGTACGAGGCGGTCACCATCGCCGAACTGCTGGCCACGGCCAGCCGCTCGCAGTCCGAGTTCCTGGACAAGCTCAAGGCCGACCGGGAAGCCCTCGACGGACTGAAGAAGCAGACCGAGGACGCCCTCAAGGCCTCGCAGGCGCTGGTCGCCCAGCAGGACGCCGCCAAGGCCAAGGTCACGGCCGACCTCGCCGGCGTCGAGCAGCTGGTCTCCTCGCTCACCGGCGCGCAGCGCACCGAGCTGGAGCAGCTGGAGAAGGCCAAGGCCGACGAGGCCCAGCTCGCCTTCCTCGCCTCCGGAGCCCTCGGCAAGGGCGAGCGCACCCCCTCGCTGGCCGGTCGCGGCGCCGTCGCCTTCGCCCTGGCCCAGCTCGGCAAGCCGTACCTGTGGGGCGGCACCGGGCCGGACTCCTACGACTGCTCCGGCCTCACCTCGCAGGCCTGGCTGCACGCCGGCAAGCCGATCCCGCGCACCAGCCAGGAGCAGTGGGCGCAGCTCCAGCACGTGCCGCTGAACCAGCTGCGGCCCGGCGACCTCGTCGTCTACTTCCAGGACGCCTCGCACATCGCGATGTACATCGGCGGCGGACTGGTCGTCCAGGCGCCGCGGCCGGGCGCCTTCATCAAGGTGTCGCCGATCGGCTCGATGCCGATCCTCGGGGCCGTCCGGCCCGACCCGGACGGCACGGCGGACGACGCCGGCGGCGCCTGGAAGGTGCCGGACCTGCCGAAGGGCTGGGACTCCGTCACCCCGATCGCGCCCAGCCCGGCGCCGTCCAACCCCGCGCCGTCGACCCCGGCGCCCGGCGGCACCCCGGCGACGCCCGCCCCGGGCGGGACGCCGTCCACCGGCACGCCCACCCCGACCGACCCGGGCACGCCGACCGCGCCGACCACGCCGTCCACCGGTACGCCGACCGAGACGCCGACGGGCACCCCGACCGGGACTCCCACCGGGACTCCGACCGGTACGCCCACCCAGACGCCGACGCAGACCCCGACCGGCACCGGCACCCCGACCGGGACCGGCACTGGCACCGGCACCCCGGGTGCCACCGGCTCCTCCGGTGCCTCCGCGCCGGGCAGCCCCACCGCGACGCTGCCGCTGGGCGGCCTGCCGCACTGAGTCGACCCGAGGAGGCCGCCCGACGTCCGGTGACGTGGGGCGGCCTCCCGGCTGTCCGGGCGGGGTCAGGCGGTCGGCGCGCTGTCGGGTTCGAAGCGGATGACGACGGCCTTGGAGGTGGGGGTGTTGCTGATGTCCGCCGTGGAGTCGAGCGGGACCAGGACGTTGGTCTCCGGGTAGTACGCCGCCGCGCCGCCTCGGGCGACCGGGTAGTGGACGACCCGGAAGTGCGGGGCGCGGCGTTCGCTGCCGTCCGTCCACTCGCTGACCAGGTCGACGTAGCGGCCCTCGGCGAGGTCGAGTTCGGCGGCGTCGGCGGGGTTCACCAGCACCACCCGGCGGCCGCCCTTGATGCCGCGGTAGCGGTCGTCGAGGCCGTAGATCGTGGTGTTGTACTGGTCGTGCGAGCGCAGGGTCTGCAGCAGCAGCCGGCCCGGCGGGACCTCGGGGGCGGTCAGCGGGTTGACCGTGAAGTTGGCCCGGCCGGTGGCGGTGGGGAAGGTGCGGGTGTCGCGCGGACCGTGCGGGAGGGTGAAGCCGCCGGGGCGGCGGACCTTCTCGTTGAAGTCCTCGAAGCCCGGCACCACCCGGGCGATCCGGTCGCGCAGGGTGTCGTAGTCGGTCGCGAAGTCCTCCCACGGCACGGTGTCCCGCGGGCCGAGGACGGCGCGGGCGAGCCGGCAGACGATCGCGGTCTCGGAGAGCAGGCCGGGGGCGGGCGGGCGCAGTCCGCCGCGGGAGGAGTGCACCTGCCCCATCGAGTCCTCGACGCTGACGAACTGGGCGCCGGCGCCGGTGACGTCCCGGTCGGTGCGGCCGAGGGTGGGCAGGATCAGGGCGCGGGCACCGGTGACCACGTGCGAGCGGTTGAGCTTGGTGGAGACGTGGACGGTCAGCCGGCAGCGCCGCATCGCGGCCTCGGTGACCTCGGTGTCCGGGGTGGCCGCGACGAAGTTGCCGCCCATCGCGAAGAAGACCCGGACCCTGCCGTCGCGCATCGCGCGGATGGTGTCCACCGAGTCGAGGCCGTGCTCGCGCGGCGGCTCGAAGCCGAACTCGTTCTCCAGCGCGTCGAGGAAGGCCTTGGCGGGGCGCTCGAAGATCCCCATCGTCCGGTCGCCCTGGACGTTGCTGTGCCCGCGGACCGGACAGACCCCGGCGCCGGGGCGGCCGACGTTGCCGCGCAGCAGCAGGAAGTTGACCACCTCGCGGATGGTCGGCACCGCGTGCTTGTGCTGGGTGAGGCCCATCGCCCAGCAGACGATGATCTTCTTCGAGGCCAGCACCCGCCGGCCGAGCTCCTCGATCTGCTCCCAGGGCAGACCGGTCGCCGCGAGTACCTCGGCACGCTCGGTCTGCAGCACCTGCGCCTCGAACTCCTCGTAGCCGTGGCAGTGTTCGGCGACGAAGGCGCGGTCGACGCCGTCCTGCTCCACGATCATCCGGTTGAGCGCGCGGAACAGTGCGAGGTCCCCGCCGAGCCGGATCTGCAGGAAGAGGTCGGTCAGCTTGGTGCCGTGGCCGACCAGGCCGCTGGCGTGCTGGGGGTTCTTGAACCGCTCCAGGCCCGCCTCCGGCAGCGGGTTGACGCTGACGATCGTCGCCCCGGCCCGCTTGGCGCGCTCCAGCGCGGAGAGCATCCGGGGGTGGTTGGTGCCCGGGTTCTGGCCGGCCACGATGATCAGGTCGGCCTGGTAGAGGTCCTTGAGGCCGACGCTGCCCTTGCCGACGCCGAGCGTCTCGCCGAGCGCCGAACCGGACGACTCGTGGCACATGTTGGAGCAGTCCGGCAGGTTGTTGGTGCCGAGCCGGCGGGCGAACAGCTGGTACGCGAAGGCGGCCTCGTTGCTGGTGCGGCCGGAGGTGTAGAAGGCGGCGCCGTCCGGGGTGTCCAGGGCCCGCAGCTCCTCGGCGATCAGCGCGAAGGCGTCGTCCCAGGAGACCGGCCGGTAGTGGGTGGCACCCTCGTCGAGCAGCATCGGCTGGGTGAGCCGGCCCTGCTGGCCCAGCCAGTAGCCGGAGCGCTCGGCCAGGTCGGCGACCGGGTGGGCGGCGAAGAACTCGGCCCGGATCCGGCGCTCGGTGGCCTCCTCGGCGACGGCCTTGGCGCCGTTCTCGCAGAACTCGGCGGTGTGGGTCTTGTCCGGCTCCGGCCAGGCGCAGCCGGGGCAGTCGAAGCCGTTCGGCTGGTTGACCTTGAGCAGGGTGGCGAGGGTGCGGCGGGCGCCCATCTGCTCGGCCGCCATCCGCAGGCTGTGGCCGACGGCGGGCAGGCCGGCGGCCGCGTGCTGGGGCGCGGACACCTCGGGGGCGTCCTGCACCGGGTCGCTCTGCGGGGCCTGCTTGGCCATGACTGCGCTCCTCGGGCTCTGCTGCTGGCGGGCCGCCGCACCGTCGCGGGGCTCCCCGTCCATCCTTCCACCTGGGCCGGTGGCGGGGGAGGGCCGTCGGTAGAGTCGATCCGTACGCAGCCGATCAGGGGGAGGGGTACGTGCGCGTCGGTGACGTCCTCGACGACCGGTACGAGCTCCGGGAGAAGCTCGGTCAGGGCGGGTTCGGGGTGGTGTGGCGGGCCCAGGACACCAGGGTGCGGCGGCCGGTGGCGGTCAAGGTCATCCGGCACGACGACGGCGACCGGGCGAAGGCCGCGCTGCGGTTCGCCCGGGAGGCGTCGGCGGCGGGCAACCTGTCGCACCCGCACATCGTCACCGTGCACGACCTCGGGCACGCCGAGGCGGACGGTGAGCAGCTCACCTACCTGGTGATGGAGCTGCTCACCGGCCCCACCCTGACCCAGGTGATCCGGGACGGCCGCCCGGAGCCGCAGCAGGGCCTGCGCTGGGCGCGGCAGATCTGCGAGGCGCTGTCGGCGGCGCACGACGCGGGCATGGTGCACCGGGACATCAAGCCCGACAACGTGATGATCGGCGAGGACGGCCTGGCCAAGGTGCTGGACTTCGGTATCGCCCAACTGGACGTCGGCGCCGGCGGGTTGACCACCACCGGGACGGTGATCGGCAGCCCGCCGTACATGGCGCCGGAGCGCTGGACCGGCGGCCGGGTGGACGGGCGGGCCGACCTGTACGCGCTGGGCTGCGTGCTGGTCGAACTCTTCACCGGCAAGCGGCCGTTCAACGGGGACTCGACGCCCGTGCTGATGTACCAGCACCTCGACGCGCCACCCCCGGAGGTGGATCCGGAGAAGTATCGGCTCCCCCGCCAACTGCCGCCCCTGCTCGCCCAGTTGCTGGCCAAGGATCCGGCCGACCGGCCGGTCGACGCCCGGACGGTCGCCCAGCGGCTCGCCGACCTGGCGGAAGGTCGGGAGCCGACTCCGGCGGAGCTCCCCGTGGCGTCCCCCGCGGTCCGGACCGTGAAGGACCGGGTGCCGCCGGCCCCGCCCGTCCAGCCGGTCCGGCGGCGCGCCCAGCCCCGGGAGCCCCGGGGGCCGAAGCTGCGCCCGGTGGGCCGACCGGCGCTGCTGTACCCCCAACCGGTGCCACGGGCCGCCGGGGCCGGGCGGCCCGTCCAGCCGCCGGTGCCGGTCGAGGACGCGGCGGCCGCCCGGGCCCGGCTGGCGCAGACCGTACGGGCGGCGCGGGACGAGCGGCCCGCACCGGCCGCGCACCGGTTGCGGCCGGTGCTGGAAGCCGCCGTGCGGGCGCTCGGCGGAACCGATCCGGAGGTGGTCGCCGCCCGGCGGGACTTCGCCGGGTACCTCGGGAGGTCCGGCCGACCGGTCGAGGGCTTCCGGCAGCTGGACGGCCTGATCGAGGAGCTGACCTCGGCGCTCGGGCCGCTCGATCCGCTCGTCCTGGAGGTGCGGTACGAGCTGACCGTACTGGTCCGGGAGAGCGGCCAGCCGGTCACCGCGATCCGCCTGCTGACCGCGCTGCTGCCGGCGCTGAGGTCGGTCCGGGGTCCGCGCGGCCCGCTCGTCCTCCGGGCCGGGACCGACCTCGCGGCCTGCCAGGCCCGGCGCGGCGACTACCCGGGTGCGGTGGCCCGGCTGGAGGAGCTGTTGCCCCAGCTGGTCACGGCCTTCGGCTCCACCGACCGGCGCTGCATGCGGGCCAGGGTCGACCTGGCGGAGTACCGGAAGCGGGCCGGGGTCCTCCGCGCGCCGGGCCGGATCGCCCGGGCCTGGCGGGTGCGGATCGACCGTGACCAGGTGCTGCGGCTGGTCGGGTGGATCCGGAAGGCCGGCGGGGAGCCCGTCCCGGAGCTGGTCCGCGAGCTGGAGCGCGGGACGGGCGTCCGGGGTGCCGGGGAACGGGTGGCCGCCGCGCCGGACTTCGTCACGGACGAGGACCTGGTGGTGGAGATCTTCGGGTCCTGACCGCCCCGGCCGGTCCGGGCCTGGCTCACCCCACCAGCGTCCCCGCCGGGAGCGTCGCCAGGGCCCGCAGCAGTGCCCGGGCGGCGGCGTCGTTCTGCCGGAACCCCGGTGAGTTGGTGCGCGGCCGGGCGAAGGCGGCGGCCGCGCGCAGGTTGGTGTGCGGGCCGAGCGCGGTGCGGCGCGGGTGCGGAGCGCCGCCCAGGGCGGGGTCGAGCAGTCGGCTGTCGGCCGGGTCGATGGTGACCAGGCCGGAGCGGTGGGTGTGCTCCCGGTCGCTCAGCACCTCCTCCACCACCCGCCCGGCGCGGTGCAGTTCGCCCAGCACCGGATCGAGGGTGCGGGCCAGCGCGTGCCGGGGCAGGTAGGCCTCGACCAGCGCGGTGGCGGTGACGGTGTGGCCGGGCACGGTGGCGCCGGAGGCCCGCCAGGTGCCGGTGGGCTCGTCCCGTTCGACCCGTACGCCCGCGCCGAGGAAGCGGACCACCCCGGCCTCGGAGAGGGCGAGCAGTTGGCGCAGCCGGAAGCCGGGCGGGCCGGAGGCCAGGAAGCTGAAGTAGCCGAAGAACCAGCCGTCCACCTCCTCGGCGACCGAGCGGGCGGTGAGCCGGCCGCCGGCCAGCAGTCGGGGCAGCTGGCCGAACAGCGAGAGCAGGGCGAGGAAGGCGCCCAGGTCGGCGCTGTGGGCCGGGTCGGCGCGGCGGTCGACGTCGGCGGTGACGTATCCGCGCAGGTGGGCCTGGAGCTCCTCGGTGGAGCCGAGTTCCAGGCCGGCCAGGGGGTGGTCGAGCCGCTCGAAGTCGATCCGGTCGGCCGGGTCGGGGACGGCCTCGGCGACCAGGGCGGCGAGTTCGGGGGAGTACCAGTCGTGCCGGTCGTACCGCTCCAGGAACTCCGGCCAGGGCAGCGCGGTGCGGTCCGGGTGGGCGTGGAACAGTTCGTGGTAGTGCCCGAAGCCGATCTCCTTGGCCATCAACGGCCAGGCGTCGCGCCGCAGTTCGAGGGTCCGGCCGGTGGCGAGCAGGGCGTCCACGGCGGCGGCGTCGAAGTACCGGGGGAGCGGGGCGGGCGGTCCCTGGAGCCGGTAGCCGGTCTTGGAGTGGTACGGGACGCCGCGCCGGGAGCCGAGGTGCAGCACCGGTTCGCGGCCGGACGGCAGGTAGCGCAGGGCGGGTCCGTCGCCGGTGGGCTCGAAGCGGCCGCCGCGGCCCTCGGTGAGCATCGCGACCAGGTCGACCGAGGCCAGGCCGAGGCCGCGCAGCACCACCTGCTCGCCGGGGGCGATCCGGTCCAGCCGGGCCTCGATGTCGGCGGAGTAGGCGGGTGGGAGGTGGAAGCGGTGGTGGCGGGCGGCGAACTCGGCGTCGGCGGCGTACCGGGGGTGCGGGGCGGAGTCGAGGTGGCCGAGGGTGAGGGTGACGTGGTCGGCGGTGAGCGTGCCGCCGTCCAGGTGCACGGTCTGCGGTCCGTCGGCCGGGCCGTCGATCCGCCGTACGGTGTCCCGGTGCACGGTGACCGTGATGTGCGGCGGCAGGTCGGCGACGGCGCGGCGGAACACCCAGTCCAGGTAGGCGCTCTGGGCGCGCCGGGTGGGGAAGTCGGTGGGCGCCAGGTCGCGCAGCTCGGCCCGTACGGCCGGGTCGTCGACCTCCCGGTGGGGCGCGAACTCGTGCTGCCGCAGGGCCCATTCGGCCAGTGAGGGGCCGGGGCGGACCGGGCCCTCGATGGTGGCGCGCTCGTCGGTGAACATGGTGACGTCCTCGGCCATCGAGTTCATCCGCAGCAGCGGGGACTGCTCGTGGCGCCAGATCCGGCCGGCACCGGGCGGGTACGGGTCGACCAGGTGGATCTCCAACGGCCGGTCGGCGGGCAGGAGTTCGGCGGCGTTGGCGGCGATCCGCTCCAGCAGCCCGGTGGCGCGCGGCCCGGCGCCGACGATGACCAGGGACGTCATGCCCGGACCACCCGCCCGAACGCGGCGCGGGCGCGTTGCAGCGGGGTGGCCGGCCGGCCGTCCCGGCTGGCACCCTTGGCGAAGTGCCGCTCGACGTAGTACTGGCCGACGGACAGCACGGTGGTGACCACCAGGTACCAGAGGGTGGCGACCATCAGCATCGGGATCACCCGGTAGGACTGCAGGTAGACCAGCTGCACCGAGTAGAGCAGGTCGGAGACGGCCAGCACGCTGACGATGCTGGTGCCCTTGAGCGCGCCGATCAGCATGTTCCCGGCGGTCGGCACGATCGCGCGCATCGCCTGCGGCACCACGATCCGGCGCAGCACCCGCCACCGGCCGAGCCCGAGCGCGGCGGCCGCCTCCAGCTGGCCGCGGTCGACGGAGAGGATGCCGCCGCGGATCACCTCGGCGGCGTACGCGGTCTCCAGCAGGGTGAGCCCGATGACGGCGGTCAGGGTGGGGCCGATCAGGTTGACGGTCTTCACGGTGATGAACTCGGGGCCGAAGGGGATGCCCAGGCCGAGGGTCGGGTAGAGCGCGCCGATGTTGAAGAAGAACAGCAGTTGGACCAGCGGCGGGGTGGCCCGGAAGATCCAGATGTAGCCCCAGGCGAGCGTGCGCAGCACCGGGTTGGTGGACATCCGCATGGTGGCGAGGAGGGTGCCGAACACGAAGCCGAGGGCGAGGGTGACGCCGGTCAGCCACAGCGTCAGGCCCAGGCCGTCGAGGACCGAGCGGGCGGTGAACCACTCGGCGACCACGTCCCACTGGAAGGCCGGGTTGCGGATCACCGAGCCGACCGCCATCGCGGCCAGCAACAGGGCGACGGCCGCGGCGATCCACTGTCCGGGCTTGCGGCGGGCGACGATCCGGGCCTCGGCGGCCGGTGGCGGAGGTGGGCCGTCGGTGCGGGCGGGGGCGGGCAGGAGGTCCTGCGGGGTGGCCATGGCGGCGGCTCCTGGGCGGAGTGCGGGCGGGGAGGGGTACGGGCGTGATCACGTACGCGGGACCCTCGGACGCCGGCCCGCGTCCCTCAACGCGGCCGGCGCACGGCACTGCACTCCGCTGCGATCGTACGCATGCGCGATCGACGGCTGTCAAGGGTGGCCGGCGGGCGGGCGGGGCCGTTCGACGGCCGCGCGCAACACGTCGGACATGCGACAGGAGATCGCAACAGTGCGGCAATGATGGATGGTTGACGGACCAGTCGGCCGACTGCTCAACTTGAGGCCATGTACGCCGAGCAGCCCCTGGTCACCCGCGACCACATCGACTTCGGTCGGGTGTGGTCCGCGGCGTGTCGCGGCTGACCCGGCAGCGGGCCGCTCGTCCGGCCTGATCCTCCCCGGCCCCGGTCACCTCGGGGCGCCCTCCCTCGGTGTGCCCCGTCACGGGCCGGGAGCCGACCTCCACCGCGCCGACTGACGCATCGTCAGAATCGCCATGCCGCCCGGCACTTCGCCGACCCAGCGCTGCACTCCGGCAGTTCCCCTCGCCCTCGCTCCGTGCTCGACGGCCGCCCCGCCGCGGCCGCCGCCGGGCTGCCCACCCGCGGCCCGGCCCAGCCCACCCCGAAAGGTTCCGTCATGCCCGTCGAATTCCTCGGCATCGCCGCCACCGGCGACGGTTCGGAGACCAGCCCGCGCACCACCGCCTCCTTCGACCGCGACTACACCCTGCGGTTGGCCCGGGCGCACGAGGAGCACGGCTGGGACCGGGTGCTCTTCGCGTACGGCTCCGGCTCCCCGGAGCCCGCGGCCGCGGCGGCCTTCCTCGCCTCGCACCTCGACCGGCTGCAGATCCTGCTGGCCCACCGGCCGAACGTCTCCTACCCGACCTTCGCCGCCAAGACCTTCGCCACCCTGGACCGGATCAGCGACGGCCGGCTGACCGTCCACTTCATCACCGGCGGCACCGACCACGAGCAGCAGCGCGAGGGCGACTTCCTCACCAAGGACCAGCGCTACGAGCGCACCCGCGAGTACATCGGCATCGTGAAGAAGGCGTGGACCAGCCGGGAGCCCTTCGACCACGAGGGCCCGCACTACCGCTTCAACGACTTCGTCTCCGACGTCTTCCCCGTCCAGCAGCCGCGCCCGGCGGTCTCCTTCGGCGGTTCCTCGGACGCCGCCTACGCGGCCGGCGGCGCCGAGGCCGACATCTACTGCCTGTGGGGCGAGCCGCTGGCCCGCACCGCCGAGCAGATCGAGCGGGTGAAGGAGGCGGCCCGGGCCGCCGGGCGGAGCGACGTGCCGAGGATCCAGGTCGCGTTCCGGCCGATCATCGCGCCCACCGAGGAGCTGGCCTGGGAGAAGGCGCACCGCACGGTGGCCGCCATCCGGGCCCGCCGGGAGAGCGGTGAACTCGCGCCCCGCCGCCGCCCGGTGGCCACCCAGCCCGAAAACACCGGTTCCCAGCGGCTGATCGAGATCGCCGAGGCGGGCGAGCGCTACGACCGGGCGCTGTGGACCCCGACCGCCGCGGCCACCGGCGGGGCGGGCAACTCCAACGCGCTGGTCGGCACCCCGGAGACGGTCGCCCAGGCGCTGCTGGACTACTACGACCTCGGCGTGGACATCCTCTCCGCGCGCGGCTACCACCTGCTGGACGACGCGATCGACTTCGGCCGGTACGTCATCCCGATCGTCCGCGAGGAGGTCGCCAAGCGGGACGCCGCCAAGGCCGGGGCCGCCGAGCGGGACCGGCACCAGCTGATCGCGGTGCAGGCATGAGCGACGGGCGCCACCAGGTGTCCCGGGACGGCCGCGACCAGGAGTTCCGGAAGGTCACCCTGGCGGACCCGCTGGTCGAGCCGCTGCTGCGCGAGCTCACCCACGAGTACGTCACCCGCTACGGCCCCGAGGCCCACCAGGAGATGACCCGCTACCCGGTCGACGCCTTCGCCGAGCCGCACGGCGTGCTGCTGCTCCTGCTGGAGGACGGCGAGCCGGTGGCCGGCGGCGCGTACAAGCGGTACGACGACCGGACCGCCGAGGTGAAGCGGATGTGGACCCACTCCGCACACCGCCGCCGGGGCCTGGCCCGCCGGGTGCTGGCCGAGCTGGAGCGGACCGCCGCGGCCGTCGGCTACCGCCGGATCTTCCTCTCCACCGGTCCGCGCCAGCCCGAGGCCAGGGGCCTCTACCTGGCGGCCGGCTACACCCCGCTGTTCGACGTCACCGCCGACCCGCTGACCATCGGCCCGCTCCGGTTCGAGAAGCCGCTGCCGGCCCTGCTCCCGACCCACTGAAAGGCACCCCGTGAGAACCACCACCGCCCGCCGTCGGCTGCTCGCGGCCACCGCCCTGCTGCCGGTCCTGGCACTGGCCGGGTGCGGCTCGGACCCGAAGATCGCGGGGCCGGCGGCGGGCGGACCGGCCGCCACCGCCACCGAGGACGTCGTCTCCGGCCTGGCCACGTCGGACACCGCCGCCGCCCTGCTGCCCGCGGAGGTGCGGGCGTCCGGGGTGCTGACCTTCGGCTCGTCCTTCGGCGCCCCGCCCGCCGCCTTCTACGCCGACCAGGCGAGCAAGAAGCAGGTCGGGGTCGACGTGGACTTCTCCGACGCGGTCGCCAAGGTGCTCGGCCTGACCGTCCGGCGCCAGGAGGCCGCCTTCGAGACCATCCTGCCCGCCCTGGACAGCGGCAAGTTCGACGTCGGCACCGGCAACTTCGGGGTCACCGCGGCCCGGCTGAAGACCATCGACTTCGTCACCTACATCGACGACGGCCAGGGCTTCGCGGTGAAGAAGGACAACACCACCGTCCAGCCGGTCACCGACCTGGTCCAGCTCTGCGGGCTGACCATCGGCACCGGCGCCGGCACCACCTTCGAGACCACGCTCAACGCGAAGAAGGGCGTCTGCGCGGACGCCGGCCGGAAACCGTACGAGGTCAAGGCGTTCAGCGAGGGCGGGGCGCTGCTGACCGGCCTCCAGCAGGGCCGGGTGGACGTGGAGATGTCCACCATCAACGGCCTGCGCCACCAGGCCTCGCAGGAGGCCGCCGGGGTGCGCTTCCTCAACGAGTTCCACCGGCTGGACGTCGGCTTCGCCTTCAAGAAGGGCTCCCCGCTCACCCCGGCCTTCCAGGCGGCGGTCAACCAGCTGATCAAGGACGGGACGTACCAGCGGATCCTCCGGAAGTGGGGGCTCACCGACTCGGCGATCAAGGAATCGCAGATCAGCCCGCCCGAACACCCCTGACCGCAGAGCCCGTCGAAGGAGTCCCCCGATGACTGTCACCACCCGGGCGCCGTCGAGATCCGCCCCCGCGTCCGGCCCGGGCGCCGGCCCCGGCGCCGGCCTCGGCGCCGGCCTCGACGCCGCCGAGCTGGAGGGTCTGCGGACCGTCCCCGCCCGCCACCCGTGGCGCTGGGCGGCCGGGCTCGCCGCCCTCGTCCTGCTGGTCCAGTTCCTGCACGGCCTGGCCACCAACCCCGGCTGGGACTGGGCCACCTTCCGGCTCTACTTCACCGCCGACACCATCCTCCAGGCGATCGGCCGCACCCTCGAACTCACCGGCTACGGAACGGTGCTGGGCTTCGCGCTGGGCGCCGTGGTGGCCGCGATGCGGCTGTCCCGCAGCGCGATCCTGCAGACCCTCGCCTGGGCGTACGTCTGGGTGTTCCGCTCGATCCCGCTGATCGTCCAACTGGTCTTCTGGTTCAACCTCTCCTACCTCTACAAGCGGTTCGGCTTCGGCATCCCGTTCGGCCCGACCTTCGGCGAGTTCGAGACGGTCGGCGTGCTGGGCGCGCTCGGCGCCGCCGTGCTCGGACTCGGGCTGCACCAGGCCGCGTTCGCCGCCGAGATCATCCGCGGCGGCGTCGTCTCGGTGGAGGCCGGCCAGCGCGAGGCCGCCGCCGCGCTCGGCATCCCGCGCTGGCGGCAGGCCTGGCGGATCGTGCTGCCGCAGGCCATGCGGGGCATCCTGCCGGCCGCCGCCAACGAGGTGATCTCGCTGCTCAAGGGCACCTCGGTGGTCTATGTGATGGCCATCGGCGAGCTGTTCTACCAGGCCCAGGTGATCTACGGCCGGACCGGCCGGGTGGTGCCGCTGCTGATGGTCGCCACGGTCTGGTACGTGGTGCTGACCACGGTGCTGTCGATCGGCCAGTACTACGTCGAGCGCTACTTCGCCCGCGGCGCCCGGCGCACCCCGCCGCCCACCCCGCTGCAGCGCCTGCGGGCGTTCGCGCGGACCCGCACCAGCACCTCCGGAGGAACCCCGTGACCACCCTGACCGAGGCCGCCCCGATGGTGCAGGTCCGCGGCCTGCACAAGAGCTTCGGCCGGCTGGAGGTGCTGCGCGGAGTCGACCTGGACGTCCCGGCCGGCTCGGTCACCGTGGTGCTCGGCCCGTCCGGCTCCGGCAAGTCCACCCTGCTGCGGGCGATCAACCACCTGGAGAAGCTCGACCGCGGCTACGTCGCGATCGACGGTGAGCTGATCGGCTACCGGCGCTCCGGCGATCGGCTGTACGAGCTCAAGGAGCGCGAGGTGCTGCGCCAGCGCACCGGCATCGGCTTCGTGTTCCAGAACTTCAACCTGTTCCCGCACCTCACCGTGCTGGAGAACCTGGTCGAGGCGCCGATCGCCGCGCTGGGCCGCCCCCGGGCCGCGGCGAGGGCGGCGGCCGAGGCCCTGCTGGAGCGGGTCGGGCTGGCCGACAAGGCCACCGCCTACCCCCGGCAGCTGTCCGGCGGCCAGCAGCAACGGGTCGCGATCGCCCGGGCGTTGGCCCTGGAGCCCAAGGTGCTGCTGTTCGACGAGCCCACCTCGGCGCTCGACCCCGAGCTGGTCGGCGAGGTGCTGGACGTCATCAAGGACCTCGCCCGCAGCGGCACCACGATGATCGTGGTCACCCACGAGATCGGCTTCGCCCGCGAGGTCGCCGACACCGTGGTCTTCATGGACGGCGGCGCGGTGGTCGAGCAGGGCCCGCCCGCCGAGGTCCTGGACCGCCCGCGGCACGAGCGCACCCGGGCCTTCCTGGCCAAGGTCCTCTGAACCACCCCGTCCCCTTCACCGAGCAGGAGTTCCACCATGTCCCTACCCCGTCGCGCCCTGCTGGCCGCCGGACCGCTCGCCGCCGTCCTCGTCCTGGCCGGCTGCGGCAGCGGCGCCACCGGCGCCTCGGCGGACCTCGCCGGGGCCCGGGGCAGCACCGCGCCGAACGGCACGGTGGTGAACCTGTCGCCGCAGCAGAACCGGGTGAGCACCGCCAAGGTCGACGCGATCGCGGCGCTGGTGCCGGAGGAGATCAGGAAGCGGGGCACCCTGAAGGTCGTCGACTCGATCGGCACCACCCCGCCGCTGGACTTCTACGCCGACGACGACAGGACCATCATCGGCGTCGAGCCGGACATCGCCTCGCTGATCGGCGACGTGCTCGGCCTCAAGGTCGAGTTCAACCCGGTCTCCTGGGAGAACATCTTCGTCGGCCTGGACAGCGGCAAGTACGACGCGGGCCTGTCCAACATCACCGTCACCGAGGAGCGCAAGGAGAAGTACGACTTCGCCACCTACCGGCTGGACGTCCTCGGCTTCGAGACCAAGAAGGGCAGCGGGATCAAGGTCACCGGCGCCAAGGACCTGGCCGGCCGCTCCGTCGGCGTCTCCACCGGTACCAACCAGGAGAAGCTGCTGACCTCCTGGAGCGCGGAGAACGTCCGCAACGGCCTCAAGCCGATCGACATCAAGTACTTCTCCGGCACCGAGTACTACCTGGCGCTCTCCTCCGGCCGGATCGACGTCTACACCGGCCCCAACCCCAGCCTGGCCTTCCACGCCGTGCAGACCGGCCAGACCGAGGTGGTCGGCACCTACTCCGGCGGCGGCGCGGACGTCCTGGGCAAGATCGCGGCGACCACCCGCAAGGACAACGGCCTGGTCAAGGCGCTCAACGGCGCGCTCGACGAGGTGATCCGCAACGGCACGTACGGGCAGGTGCTCAAGCGCTGGGGCCTGGAGAACGAGGCGGTGCGGAACTCCGAGATCAACCCGGTGGGGCTGCCCAAGCCCAAGCCGTGAGCCGGCCCGGGACCGAGCCGTGACAGGACGCGTCCCGTCGTTCACCCGTTCGTCCCCGCCCGCCGCTATGGTGGCCCCGCCGACGGCGAACGCCGTTCGGGCACGGGCATGTTGGGGGAGCGCATGCACAAGGGGAAGGTGCTCGGCGGTCGCTACCGGCTGGACGAGTTCCTGGGCCGGGGCGGCTTCGGCGTGGTCTGGCGGGCGACCGACCTGGTGCTGGGCCGCTCGGTCGCGGTCAAGCTGCTGCTGGCGGAGCACGCCGAGGACCGGGAGGCGGTGGGCCGGTTCGTCAGCGAGGCCCAGCTGGCCAGCAAGCTCTCCAACCCGTACATCGTCACGGTGCACGACTACGGCCGGGTCACCGACGAGGAGGGGGAGATCCGCTACCTGGTGATGGAGCTGGTCCGCGGCCGCCCGCTCTCCGCGGTCCTCAAGGACGGCCTGCCGGACCACGGCCGGGCGCTGACCTGGATGGCCCAGATCTGCGAGGCGCTCGACGTCGCGCACCGCGACGGGGTGATCCACCGGGACATCAAGCCGGAGAACGTGATGATCGCGGACAGCGGCGACCGCGCCAAGGTGCTGGACTTCGGCATCGCCCGGATGATGGCCCAGTCCACCGGGCTCACCTCCACCGGCAGCGTGGTCGGCACCGTCCCGTACCTGGCGCCCGAGTGCTGGTCCGGCGGCAGCGTGGACGGCCGGGCCGACCTCTACGCCTTCGGCGTGATGCTGTACGAGGTCAGCACCGGCCGGCGGCCGTTCCGCGCCGACTCGCCGTACGAGTACCTGCGCAAGCACATGGACGAGACCCCGCCCCGGGTGCGCAGCGAGGACCCGGCGCTGGCCGACCTGATCGCCCGACTGCTCGCCAAGCAGCCCGCGGACCGGCCCGCCGCCGCCGGCGAGGTGCTGGAGCGGCTGCGCGGGATCCGGCCCGGGATGCGGCCGCCCGGGGCCAGCCCGGACCAGCTGCGCCGCCGGGCCGACCAGGCCTGGCAGCACGGCGTCGAGGGCCGGGCCGGGGACGCGGTGGACATGCTGGTGCAGCTCGTCCCCGAGTTCGCCCGGATCTGCGGTCCGGCCGACCCGCGCACCCTGCGCACCTGCCACGACCTGGCCCTCTGGCTGGCCCGGGACGGCAGCCCGGGCGCCGCCGCCGACCTGCTGGAGGCGCTCACGGCGGAGCCCGGCACCGGCCCGGAGGCCCGGGCCGACCTGCGGCGCGACCTCGCCCACTGGCAGGGCGAGGCCACCCGGCTCGGCCCGGGCCGGGCGCGGCCGCTAAGCCTGCGCGCGCTGCTCGCCACCGGCGGCGGAACCGGGGGCGGAACCGGGGGCGGCGGCCGCGGCGGCGCGCAGCGCGGCTGAGGCGCCGGTGGCGATCGGGTCGCCATGTCCGAAGACCGCCGTCTCCACCGGCAGCGCGGCCAGCCGGTGGAAGGAGGCGAGGGCCCGCGCCGGGTCGGTGTGGAACACCCCGGGCCGGGTCTGCCCCTGGACGTTGGCGGCGATGTCCCCGGTGAACAGCACCCCCGGCCCGGGCAGGTGCAGCGCGATGCTGCCGTCGGTGTGCCCGGGCACGTGCACGACCACCGCGCCGCCGCCGATGTCCAGCACGTCCCCGTCCTCGACCTCGCGGTGCACCGGGCAGGGCTCGGCGGGCGGGACCGGCGGCAGGCCGTCCCACAGCTGCTGCTCGAAGGGGCTGAGCACGGGCGGCGCGGCCGGCTGCTCGCGCCGGACGACTGGCGCCTCCAGCCGGTGCGCCACCACCTCCGCGCTCCAGCGGCGGGCCAGTTCGGCGGCCGAGCCGGTGTGGTCCTCGTGGTGGTGGGTGAGCACGATCCGGCGGACGGCCGTCGGCTCCAGCCCGATGCTGCGGATGCCCTGCTCGATCCCGTCCGCCGACCCGGCGATGCCGGTGTCGACCAGGGTCAGTCCGTGGTCGTCCCGCCAGAGGTAGGCGGTGCCGAACTCCAGGGTGATCATGTGCAGTTCGTCGCGTACGCGGGTGATCTCCATGCCTCGGATCCTGCGCCCCGCGGCCGCGTGGCACGCGGGCGTTCGCCCTGGGCGTGGCCGGATTCGCTGCGGGCGGATCCCGGATGTCGCGCGGCGGTCCCCGGGCGACGGCGCCCGGGTGTCAACCGTACGGGCCGCCGATTCCGGCCCCCGCGCCCTGGTGCGATTTGATGGGAATCCGCCCATCGGGACGGTCTGGTCGAGTGGCCCGGGCCGTTGATATACCTCGTTGCCAGACTCGGGAGCGGTGTCCGTGCCGCCCCGGTGAGCTGCGACGAAAGGCTGGTGACGGATCGATGAAGCTCCTCCGCGTCGGACCCCCGGGGGCCGAGCGCCCGGTCGTGCTGGGCGAGGACGGCACCGCGTACGACCTCTCCGGGCGGGCCCGTGACCTCGACGGGGCCTTCCTCGCCGGGCTGGACACCGCCGCGCTGGCCCGGGAGGTGGCCGCCGGCGTCCTGCCGGTGGTCGACCTGGCCGGCCTGCGGGTGGGTGCGCCGGTGGCCCGGCCGGGCAAGGTGGTCGGCATCGGGCTCAACTACCGCGACCACGCGGCCGAGGCCGGGGCCGCGATCCCGGCCGAGCCGGTGATCTTCCTCAAGCCGAGTTCCACCGTGGTCGGCCCGTACGACGAGGTGCTGGTGCCGCGCGACGGCGAGAAGACCGACTACGAGGCCGAACTGGCCGTCGTGATCGGTCGCACCGCCCGCTACCTGGACTCGCACGCCGAGGCCGCCGGGGTGATCGCCGGGTACACGATCGCCAACGACGTCACCGAGCGGGCCTTCCAGTTCGAGCGCGGCGGCCAGTGGGACAAGGGCAAGTCGGCGGAGACCTTCACCCCGCTCGGGCCCTGGCTGGTCACCGCCGACGAGGTGGCCGACCCGCAGGCGCTGGCGCTGCGGCTGTGGGTCAACGGCGAGCAGCGGCAGCACGGCGACACCGCGGAGATGATCTTCCCGGTGCTCGAACTGGTCCGCTACGCAAGCCGGTTCATGGTGCTGGAGCCCGGTGACGTGATCATCACCGGCACCCCGGCCGGGGTCACCCTGGGCCGTCCGGGCACGCCGTTCCTCGCCCCGGGCGACGTGGTCGAGATCGAGATCGACGGTCTGGGCCGGCAGCGCCAGGTGCTCGGCAAGGCCTGACGGCCGTCGCCGCCCGACCCTTGGCACGGGGGTCGGGAGGTCCCCGCGCGGTGAACTGCCGCCGCGCCGGCAGGCGTTACGGACCGCCGTTCGCACCGGCAGGCGTTACGGACCGCCGCCGCGCCGCAAGGCGTGACGAACGCGTCGGACGGCGCTACGAACCGCCGCCCAGCACCGCCCGCAGCCGCTCGGCCCGCTCCGCCCGCGGCCCCTCCAGCGCGAGCAGCCCCGCCAGCACCTCCGCCGTCTGCGGATCGTGCAGCGCCGTCGCCGCCGCCATCGCCGTGAACTGGTCCACCAGCCAGTCCCGCAGCCCCGCCACCGGCAGCACGCGTCCCTCGTCCAGCCAGCTCAGCGACGCCCCCTCGACCACCGCGATCCACGAGCGCACCAGCAGGGTCAGCCGCGGTCCGGCCTCCCGCACGCCCAGGTGCCGCAGGGTCCGCCGCAGCGCCGCCCGCCGGACGTCGTCCACGATCGCCGAGGTGCGGGCCGTCTCCACCACCGAACCGCCGCGCAGCAGCGCCGAGTAGCCCGCGTCGTGCTCGGCCACGAAGGCGAAGTAGCCGTCCAGCGCGGCCGCCAGCTGCTCGGACGGCGTCCCGCTCGGCGGGACGGCGAACCGGCCGGTCAGCTCGTCCGCCGCGGTGCGCAGCGCGGCCTCGTACAACTGCTGCTTGCCGCCCGCGAAGTAGCGGTAGACCAGTGGCCGGGAGGCGCCGGCGGCCTCGGCGACGTCGTCGAGGCTGACCTCCTCGGGCGGCCGGGCGGCGAACAGTTCCAGGGCGACCGCGATCAGCTGCTCGCGCCGCTGTTCGACCGGCAGCCGCCGGTAGCCGGCGCGGCGCGGTCGCGGTGCGGGGACGGCCGGCATGGGGGCCGGGTCGGTCGCCGTGGTGGGGCGGGCTTCCATGGCGGTCAGCGTAATGGGCGTCGGGCCGATCGGGACCTGTCGCGCGCCGGATCTCCCCGAACGGGTGTTTGCCCCACCCGCCGTGCGTCAACGTGCGTCGGATCCCGGCCCACGGCAGGTCAACCGGGCGGTGACGGGGCTTGCAATCGGCCCGGGCAACGCGATGATGTCCGAATGGTTGAAGAACTGATCAATTCCGGCGGCGACCACACTCCCCGCCGCATCGCCGACGGTTATGTCCGGTCCTTGGCCGACCTCGACCCGCTGACCGCGATCTACCTCGGCATCAACCCCGAGGACGACCGGCTGCCCGACCTCTCCCCGGAAGGCGACGAGGCGCTCGCCGACCTCGCCCGGCGCACCCTGGCCCGGCTGGACGAGGCCGAGCGGGCGGGCCTCGCCGAGGAGGAGGCCGAGCGCCGCTGCGCCCGGCTGCTGCGCGAGCGGCTGACCGCCGAACTCGCCGTCCACGACGCGGGGGAGAACTACCGCGCGGTGCGCAACCTGGGTTCCCCGGTGCACAACGTGCGGGAGGCCTTCACCCTGCTGCCCAACGACACCGAGGACGACTGGCGGCGGATCGGCCGCCGGCTGGCCCGCATCCCGCTGGCGCTGGAGCAGTACCGGCGGACGCTGGCCGCCGGCGTCGAGCGCGGTCTGCTGTCCGGCCCGCGCCAGGTGGAGACGGTGCTCGGCCAGTACGGCGAGTGGCTGGCGGGGGAGACCCCCGGCGGCTGGTTCGGCGAGTTCGTCCAGGGCGCGCCGGAGGGCGTGCGGGCCGAGCTGTCCGGGCACGCGGTGGCCGCCGCGGAGGCGCTGGCCGCCCTGCGCGACTGGCTGCGCGACGTGTACGGCCCGGCCGCCGCCGGCACCCCGGACCAGGTCGGCCGGGAGCGCTACGGCCGCTGGGTGCGCTACTGGACCGGCTCCGAGCTGGACCTGGACGAGGCCTACGCCTGGGCCTGGAGCGAGTTCCACGACCTGTACGCGCAGATGACCGCCGAGGCCGGGAAGGTCCGTCCGGGCTCCGACCCGATGGACGCGATGAAGTGGCTGGAGGAGGACGGCCCGGCGATCGAGGGCGCCGAGCCGGCCCGGGAGTTCCTCCAGGGCCTGATGGACCAGGCGGTCCGGGACCTCCAGGGCACCCACTTCGACCTGGCCGAGCCGATCACCCGGGTCGAGTCGCGGATCGCCCCGGCCGGCAGTGCCGCCGCGCCGTACTACACCGCGCCCTCCCTGGACTTCAGCCGCCCGGGCCGGACCTGGCTGCCGCTGCTGGGCCGGGACCGCTTCCCGGTCTGGGACCTGGTCTCGACCTGGTACCACGAGGGCGTCCCCGGCCACCACCTGCAGCTCGCGCAGTGGAACTACGTGGCCGACCGGCTTTCCACCTATCAGGTGAGCCTCGGCGGGGTGAGCGCCAACCTGGAGGGCTGGGCGCTGTACGCCGAGCGCCTGATGGACGAGCTCGGCTACCTCACCGACCCGGGCCACCGGCTGGGCTTCCTCAACGCCCAGATGATGCGGGCGCTGCGGGTCATCGTGGACATCGGCATGCACGCCGGCCTGGACTTCCCGGCGGACTCCCCGTACCGGCCGGGCGAGCCGGTGAGCCCGGAGCACGCCCGGGACTTCTTCGGCCGCTACTGCGGGCTGTCCACCGACTTCCTGGACAGCGAGCTGGTCCGCTACCTGGGCATGCCCGGCCAGGCGATCGGCTACAAGCTGGGCGAGCGCGCCTGGCTGCGCGGCCGGGCGGCGGCCCGGGCGGCGCACGAGGCGCGCGGCGAGGAGTTCGACCTCAAGGCCTGGCACATGGCGGCGCTCTCGCAGGGCTCGCTCGGCCTGGACGACCTGGTCGCGGAGCTGTCCGCGCTCTGAGCCCCGACGGACCGGGCCTTGACGGACCGGCCCCCATCGGGCCCCGACGGACCGGGCCCCGGGACCTCCGCCGCGAGTCCCAGGGCTTGGTCCTTTTGTCCAATATGGGTCGATTTGGCAAGGTTTTTCCTTGCCTTTCGTCCACCCCGGCGTTTGGCTGGTAGGCGACTGCGTGACCTTCTCCGCAACCGCTCCGGAAGGCTCGACCAGTGTCTCCGCACACCGCAACCGTCATCGGTCACCAGAGCGCGGACCGGCGCCGCTGGTGGGCATTGGCGGTCATCGCCGTCGCCCAGCTGATGATCGTCCTCGACGTCACCATCGTGAACATCGCACTGCCGTCCGCCCAGCGGGACCTGGGCATCTCCGACGCCGACCGGCAGTGGGTGATCACCGCCTACACCCTCGCCTTCGGCGGGCTGCTGCTGCTCGGTGGCCGGCTGGGCGACCTCTTCGGCCGCAAGCGCGTCTTCACCGTCGGCCTGCTGGGCTTCGCCCTCGCCTCCGCCCTCGGCGGCGCGGCGGCCGGTCCGGCCATGCTCTTCGGCGCCCGCGCCCTCCAGGGCGCGTTCGGCGCCCTGCTCGCCCCTTCCGCGCTGGGGCTGCTCTCCACCACCTTCTCCGACCCGAAGGAACGCAGTACGGCCTTCGGCATCTTCGGCGCGATCGCCGGTGGCGGCGCCGCGATCGGCTTCATCGCCGGCGGTCTGCTGACCGAGTACCTGGACTGGCGCTGGTGCCTGTTCGTGAACACCCCGATCGCCGCGGCCACCGCCTTCGCCGCGTTCCGGGTGCTGGACCGCGACCACATCGCCAAGGGGCGCCGGATCAAGCTCGACCTGCCCGGGGCGCTGCTCGGCTGCGGCGGTCTGCTGGCGATCGTCTTCGGCACCTCCGAGGCCGTCACCCGGGGCTGGAGCGACGGCCTGGTGATCGGCTCGCTGCTGCTGGGCGCGGCCCTGATCGCGGTGTTCGTCCTGGTCGAGAAGCGCACTGCGCACCCGCTGCTGCCGATCCACATCGTGGCCGACCGCAACCGTGGCGGCGGCGCGCTCTCGGTGGGCCTGGCGATGATCGGCATGTTCGGCCTGTTCCTGTTCCTGACCTTCTACCTCCAGGCCGTCAAGCACTTCTCGCCGGTGGTCTCCGGCATCTCCTTCCTGCCCATGACGGCCGCCATCGTGCTGAGTTCGACCGGCGTCGCGGCCCGGCTGATGACCAGGGTGCCGTCCCGGAACCTGATCACCCCCGGGCTGCTGCTGGCCGCGGGCGGGATGGCCTGGCTGACCCGGATGACGGTGGACAGCCCGTGGGCCGCCACGGTGCTGCCTTCGGTGCTGCTGATCGGCTTCGGCATGGGCCTGGTGTTCATGCCGGCCATGAGCCTGGCCACCCTCGGGGTCGCCCCGAACGAGGCGGGCGCGGCCTCGGCCACCATCAACTCGGCCCAGCAGGTGGGCGGTTCGCTCGGTACGGCGCTGCTGAACACGATCGCCGCGAGCGCCACCGCGAGCTGGCTGGCGACCCGGGCCGCGGGCGATCCGCTGGTGCGGGCCCAGGGCGCCGTGCACGGTTACGTGTCCGCGACCTGGGTCGCGATGGGCGTGCTGCTGGCGGCCGCGCTGGTGGCCTTCCTGGTGATCGACCACCGTCCGGCGCCGGTCCGGGTGACCGCCGTCCCGGTCGGGCCGGAGTCCGTGCCGACCGCCGAGGCGAGGGCGGAGGCGGGGACGGAGCGGCCACGAACCGACTGAAAGCTTTCAGCAAGGTCTTGCAGTCAACCTCCGGCGCCTGCTTGACTCCTGGCCACCGTCCAGGATCGAGGAGGCGCCGCCGTGCTGCCCGCAACCGCGTCACCCGGTGCGCCCGACGCACCCGAGTTCGACCTGCTGGTGGTCGGTGGTGTCGGCGTCGACACCGTCGTCCGGGTCGACCGGCTGGAACTGCCGCCCGGTGACTCGACGTACGTCGAGCCGGTGCGCGACCACCTCGGCCACACCGGCAGCGGCGTCGCCCTCGGCGCCCACCACCTCGGGCTGCGCACCGCCCTGCTGGACTTCCTCGGCGACGATCCGCAGGGCGACCTGGCCCGCGCCGCCCTGGACCGGTCCGGCCTGCACTTCGCGCACCTGGTCAGCCCGTACGGCACCCCGCGCGGGGTCAACCTGGTGGACCGGACCGGCCGCCGGTTCTCCTTCTTCGACGGCCGCCACCCCGCCGACCTGCGGCTGCCGCGCGCCTTCCAACTCCCGTACGTGGAGCGCAGCCGGCACGTCCACCTGTCGATCACCAGCGTCAACCGGGACCTCTACCCCGACCTCCACCGGCTGGGCCGCGGCACCTCCACCGACCTGCACGACTGGGACGGCGAGGACCCGCACCACCGCGACTACGCGCTCGGCTCCGACCTGGTCTTCCTCTCCACGGCCGGCTGCCGCGACCGCTACGAGCGGGTGATGCGCGGGATCCTCGCCGAGGGCCGGGCCACCGCGGTGGTCGCCACCTCCGGCGCCGAGGGCTGCCACCTGCTCACCCGCGCGGACGACCGGCTGCACCACCTGCCCGCCGTCGACCCGGGCCGTCCGGTGGTGGACAGCAACGGTGCCGGGGACGCCTTCGTGGCCGGCTTCCTGTACGCCTGGTTCCGCGGCCACCCGCCGCTGGACTGCGCCCGGGCCGGGTCGGCGGCGGGCGCCTTCGCCTGCACGACCGCCGGGACGCACACCGGCTTCGTCGGGGCCGCCGTTTTGGATACGCTCCTGAACCGGTGAGGGATTCTCATCGTGCTCCAAGCCTGCGGTAACGAGCCTTCCAGGCTGACGCGTCATAGTCATGGCCGTACGAGGCGCCACCGACCAGGCAGGGGAGTCAGGAATGGGCGAGCACCGCCGCGCGAGGTCACGCCGTCACCGTCTGCTGGCCCCCTCGTTGTTCACCGCGCTGTCCGCGGTCGTGGTGGCCGGGGTGGTGGCCGGGACGCACGGGTTCAGCCTGGCCGACGCCACCGCCGCCGGGAAGGTCGCCCGCTCCACCCGGACCGTCGCCACCGCCCCGTCGTCCTCCGCGCCCGCCGGTACGGCGGAGCCCGCCCCGGTCGCGGACACCACCCCGAGCGGCAGTCCGACCCCGACCCAGACCCCGACCGCCGCGCCGACCCCCACCGACACCCCGACGACCGCGGCCGCCGCCCCCGCAGCCCCCGCCGTGCGCGACGTCGTGCTCGGCACGACCGCCCCCGCCCCCGCCGACAACCGGGAGACCTCCACCGTCGGCGCCCTGTTCAGCGGTCCGGTCGGCCCGGGCAACCACTTCTGCACGGCCAGCGTGCTGCACAGCGCCACCGGCAATCTGCTGCTGACCGCCGCGCACTGCCTCAGCAGCGCCAACGGCGTCACCTTCGCCCCCGGCTACCGGGACGGCTCCGCCCCGTACGGCACCTGGCAGGTGACCGCGGTGCACACCGCCGCCGGCTGGACCCAGAACGGCGACGTGGACGAGGACTTCGCGATCCTGGAGACCGCCCCCAACAACGGCCGCAACGTCGAGGACGTGGTCGGCGGCAACAAGCTGGGCACCGACGAGCCGTTCGGTGCCACCGTCCGCCTCTACGGCTACCCGGCGGCCTCCGAGGAGCCCATCCTCTGCACCAACTCGACCGGGCAGCAGAGCTCCTACCAGCGCGTCATCCAGTGCCCGTCCTACCCGTCCGGCACCAGCGGCGGCCCGTGGATCAACACCGCCACCGGTGACGTGGTCGGCGCCATCGGCGGCTACCAGCAGGGCGGCGACAGCGACGACACCTCGTACAGCGCCTACTTCGACCACACCATCGCCACCCTGTACACCCAGGTCGAGGGCAGCGCCCCCTGACCCGGCGGGTCCCGGCCTCGCCCCCACGGGGCCGGGGCCCGTCGGAACGTCCGGGGCCGACCCGCGCCCGGACATGACGAAGGCCCAGATCCGTGGATCAACTCCACTGATCTGGGCCTCAGTCGCACTTCCTGCGAAGTGCCCCCGGTAGGATTCGAACCTACGCACCCGCCTCCGGAGGGCGGGAGGTAGTCACTGGCTGTGACCTGGCCTTATGCCTGCTGGGCCGGTACTGCCCGGTCTACCTCTGATGAGCCGCTGTTCCCCGTGGCTCCCCGCCCGATCGGGCACGGTTGGGGGCACGCGGGGCACGGCCTTGGCGCCGCCGGCAGACTCCGGGCTGAGCGGGTGGTTCCCTCCTCGATCGGGCAGCTTCGCCGCACCCGGGTTCTCCAGGGGCCGCCAAGGCTCACTCCGTGACGCGTGCGCTTGGCCTTGGCGGCCCCTGGAGGTTCCGGGTACGCCCCTGGGTGCCTGGTCGAGGAGGGGGCCTCCCGCGACCCGTCCACGATCACCACGTCGAAGCCGCACTTATGGGCATGCCCCTGGTCCCCTCCGAGGAGGGCCGGGGTTTGGGGCAGCGCCCCATAGCTCTAACGCCCACTGGCCGTCCGGCGGGCTCTCTCATATCGGCATCCAAGGCCGCACGCTCGCGTGCGCGGCTGGCCGCCGCCGAAGCGGGGCGCAGACAGGAGCGACGGCGAGCGGCAGGGCCGCGCGCTGGCGCGCTGTGCGCGCCCTTGAACCAGTAGCGAAACTCGTAACAACCCCCTACCTTCCCCTCGTATCACTCCGCCGGGCGTCTCGGCGGCTAGGCTCAGCGGGTGTTTCTTCGCTGCGTGAATACCGACCACGACGGGGTTCGGGAGCGCTACTCGCTCCTGGACGTGTCCGGCAATGCTGAGCGGTCTTTGCTGGATGGCAGGTGCCCGATGTGCCCTGCTCAGGAGATCTCCCGAGTGCCTGACCAACTTCCGGTGTGCCCGTGCTGTGGGTCGACCTGGGTGCAGTCGGACGGCTCGGCTACGTGCCTTCCGGGTCCTTTCGCGGAGTACACGAGTTAGCTGGCAGCCCTTGACAGGCTTCGCTACTCTTGTAGAAGAGCACGTAGGAGGACCGATGGAGATCGACCCGAACAGCGACAGGCCGGTGTTCAAGCAGATTGCGGATCACTTCCGCGATCTCATCGACCGAGGTGAACTTGCCCCCGGGGCGGCACTGCCCAGCGAGTCACAGCTGATGAAGACTTTTGGTGTTGCTGGCGGAACTGCGCGCCGGGCCCTGGAGGTCCTTCGCAGTGAGGGCCTGGTAGTCACCGAGCACGGACGGGGCACTCGGGTTCGGGAGCGAGGTCCGCTTCTGCGGTTGGCGTCACAGCGACTCACGCGCGCGAATCGTGCTGCCGGCCTCGGTGGTTTTGCGGCCGACATGCGGGCGCTTGGTCTCGACTACAAGCAGGAGATGCTGCACCTGGGCGAGGTGCCCGCTCCTAGGCGAATCGCTGAGCGGCTGAACGTTCCCGAAGGCAGTCTGGTGTTTGTACGGCGCCGACGGATGTGGGGCGGTGGCGAGCCAATGCAGCTGGCTGACAGCTACTACCCCTTGGACTTGGTCGACGGAACGCCGATCCGGGAGGAGAACGCCGGCCCCGGTGGCAGTTACGCCAGGCTGGAGGAGCGTGGGCATCGCCTTTCCTCCTTCCGTGAGGAACTGCAAGCCCGAATGCCGTCGGATGAGGAGAAGAGGGCTCTGCGGCTTCAGCCGGGAGTACCTGTGGTCTCGTTGACTCGCACGGCGATCGACATGGGTGGCCGTGCCGTCGAGGTCTTCGACTCGGTAGTGTCGGCCGACAAGCACCTGTTCCAGTACGACTTCCCGGCGGACTGACCTAACTCGCCCAGGCCCCTGTCTCTTGTCGGCAGGGGCTTGCTTGCGTCTGGAAACTCCTCTATAACAGTAGAGGAGTACTTGAGTGAAGGTCCTACCCGCTGGAGGCGGTTGTGTCTGCTTCGCGTGCCCCCATCGCCCGTTCCCGCTCTGGTCGTGAGTGCGCTGCTTGCTCCGAGACCCACCGGGCGGTTCCTGACACGTGCTCGGCCGCGCTCGCCGCCCGCACCTGGATCCCGTGCCCGGACTGCGCTGGTACGGGGTGGGACACGACCGGTGCCGACATCTGGTGTCTGACCTGCGGCGGCTCGAAGACACTGGAGGGTTGAGCGCAGTGTGTGCCGCTTCCGCTCACAGTCACTCGCTTGCGCTTGCGGATCTGGCTCGGCTCGCCTCCCGGGGCGACCTTCCCCGCCTCCAGGATCAGTTACGGCGTACTGGCGGGTGCTCGAACCCGGTCCATCTCAAGGGCTTCCGCACCCTCACTCATGCCCCGACTGGTGCCGTCTGGCACCGCTACTCAACGGAGCACGAACCCGGAGGTCGCCTCAAGGTCGCCTGCGGCAACCGCCGGGCCTCCCGCTGCCCGTCGTGCGCGCGGACGTACTCGGCGGACACCTTCCACCTGATCCGCGCCGGGCTCGCCGGAGACACCGCCAAGGGAGTGCCGGTCGCGGTCCGCTCCCATCCCCGGGTCTTCGCCACCCTCACGGCCCCCTCGTTCGGCCCGGTCCACAACCGGCCCGACAAGGGCACCTGCCGCTGCGGCTTCGACCACCCGAAGGGCTCCCCGGTGCTGGGCACGCCGCTCGACCCGGAGAAGTACGAGTACGGGCACGCGGTGCTGTGGAACAACCACGCCCCGGACCTGTGGCGGCGCTTCACGATCTACCTGTTCCGGGTCATGGCGAAGATGGTCGGGCTCACGCAGCAGGACTTCCGCGACCGGGCCCGGATCTCGTTCGGCAAGGTCGCCGAGTACCAACGCCGGGGCGCCGTGCACTTCCACGCCGTGATCCGCATCGACGGCCCGGATGGTCCCGACACGCCTCCGCCCGTATGGGCCACGGTCGCTTTGCTGGACGCCGCGATCCGGGCCGCCGCCCGCCGCGCCGGTCTCCCCATCGCCGCCGGTGGTGACCAGCCCGCCCGGGTCCTGGAGTGGGGCACGCAGGTCGACGTCCGCCCGATCGGCGCCTTCGCTGGTGGGGAGATCACGGAGCGCGCGGTGGCCTCGTACGTGGCCAAGTACGCCACCAAGTCCGCCGAGACCACCGAGACCGTGGACCGCCGCATCCTGGAGCGCCACGAACTCGACCGGCACGACCTGCCCGCCCACACCCGGCGCTTGATCGAAGCCTGCTGGGACCTCGACCGATACTTCCCCGGCCGCCTGCTGGCGCACTGGTCCCACATGCTCGGCTTCCGGGGGCACTTCTCGTCCAAGTCCCCGGCGTACTCGACCACGCTCGGTGCCCTGCGGCAGGTCCGCGCCGACTACCGCGCCGACCAGGCTCGCACCGAACTCCGGGAACGCCTGCTCGCCGCCGGGCTCCCGGACCTGGACGACCTGCCCGAAGCGGAAACGCTGGTCGTCGCCCACTGGGCCTTCGCCGGCGCCGGGAACTCCCCGGGAGAGTCGATGCTCGCCGCTTCGATCGCCCGGGACCTGCACGAACGCCACACCACCGACCGACAGGAGATGCGCGCACAGCTCGCGCGAGAAGAGGGGGAACAGGCATGGACCGCCTGCTGACCGTCAAGGAGGTGGCCGAGCGCCTCGGCACCTGGGAGATCAGCAAGGAGCGCTTCCCGCGCCGCCTGATCGAAGAGCGCCGGATAGCCTTCGTCAAGGTCGGCCGCCACGTCCGCATCCCGGAGACGGCCCTCGCCGACTTCGTGTCCGCGAACACCGTTCAGCCGGTCACCCGGTCCCGTCGCCTGCGGGTGGTGGCCTGATGGCTGGCAAGAAGCGCTTCGGATCGGTTCGCCAGCTTCCGTCCGGCCGCTGGCAGGTGCGCTACCGCGACCCGGTGACCGGGCTCCGGCGGCCCGACGAGAAGACCTACGCCACCAAGACCGACGCTGAGATCAGGCTGAGCCAGCTCGAAGCCGACATCACGCGCGGCAAGTGGGTCGACCCGGACGCCGGGAAGACCAACTTCGGCGAGTACGCGGACACCTGGCTCAAGGAGCGGGGCCTGGCCGACCGGACCTTGGAGCGGTACGAGGGCGTCCTCCGGCTCTACATCAAGCCCACCTTCGGCGCGGCCTTCGTCAGCCAGATCACCACGGCCAAGGTGCGCTCCTGGCGTGCGAAGCTCCTGGAGGTCAAGGTGGGCGGCGCGACGGTCGCCAAGTCCTACCGCGTGCTACGGGCGATCCTGACCACCGCCGTGGATGACGAACTGATCGAGCGGAACCCCTGCCGGATTCCCGGGGCCGACAAGGAGGACTCCGCCGAGCGGCCGGTCCTGACGATCGAGGAGGTCTACGCGATCGCCGACGCGATCGAGCCGCGCTACCGGGCACTCGTGCTGATGGCGGCCTTCTCCACCTTGCGCTTCGGGGAGTTCGCCGCACTTCAGCGCCGGGACATCGACCTGGAGCGGGGCATCGTCCGCGTCCGTCGTGCCCAAGCCGAACTCCAGACGGGCCAGCTCAAGGTGAAGCGGCCCAAGAGCGATGCGGGCGTTCGGCCGGTTGCCTTCCCGGTCTCGATCCTCGCGGAGCTGGCCGAGCACCTGCGCTGGTTCGGTGAATCCGGGTCCGCCGGCCGGGTCTTCGTCGGCCCCCGTGGCGGGCGCCTGCGTCGCAGCAACTTCCACGACGTCTGGACGGCCGCCCTGGAGAAGACCGGTCTCGACTTCACACAGGCCCTGGAGGAGACCGGGGCCGACAGCGTCCGGTTCCACGACCTGAGGCACACCGGCAACAACCTGGCTGCCGACACCGGGGCCAGCACCCGTGAACTCATGCACCGGATGGGGCACTCGACCATGGACGCGGCCCTGCGCTACCAGCACATGCGCGGTGAGCGGGACAGGCTGATCGCCAAGGGCATGGACGACGCGATCAAGAAGGCGCGGGGCAAGGCCAAGAAGCCTCGAAGCCGACGGAAGCCCCCGGAGGAGCCCACGGGCACGGCTGGGGCACAGGACTGAAACGGCCCGGAACATGACGAAGGCCCAGGTTGGCGGTAACTTCCCGCTGACCTGGGCCTTTTCGGCACTTGTTGCGAAGTGCCCCCGGTAGGATTCGAACCTACGCACCCGCCTCCGGAGGGCGGTGCTCTATCCCCTGAGCTACGGGGGCCGATTGGCCTGTCGGTCACTTGCGCGTTCCGACGGGATGAACACTACCAGGCTTCGAGGGCGGCCCGTGCACGGGTTTCCGGAAAGATCGTCGGGGCCGTCCCGGGCCGCCCGGTGGGCGGAAGTGCCCAAAGGCCGGACGGGGCGGCGGGGCCGCCGATACCCTCGGTGAGGTGTCGGGAGTGTCCGGGCGGGTCCTCGTGGTGGACGACAGCGAGGTGATCCGCCAGCTGATCAGGGTCAACCTGGAGCTCGAAGGCTTCGAGGTGGTGACCGCCGCCGACGGCGCCGAGTGCCTGGAGATCATCCGCCGGGTGAAGCCCGACGTGGTGACGCTGGACGTGATGATGCCGCGACTGGACGGCCTGCGGACGGCGGCCCGGCTGCGCGCGACCCCGGACACCAGCGGGCTGCCGATCGCGATCGTGAGCGCCTGCACGCCGGCGGACCTCGATCTGGGGGAGGCGGTCGGGGTGGACGGCTACCTCGGCAAGCCCTTCGATCCGGCCGACCTGGTGGCCCTGGTCCGACGGCTGATGTGCGGCGGGGGACCGCCCGGCGGGTTCCGCTCTGAGCGAACAGAGCGCACGGATCGCGGCTGACACCCCCGGCAGCGCCGTCCCCGGGCGTCTCAACCGGCAAACCGGGTGGCGGGCGGGCACCCCGTCTCGCCTACGCTTGGCGTCGTGACCCCCGCAGACCTTTCCCAGGCAATCCAGGCCGCAGTGAGCTCCGCCGTCGAGGCGGGCGAGCTGGCCGTCGCCGTGCCCGAGCACGTGACGGTCGAGCGGCCCAAGAACCGGGACCACGGCGACTACGCGACGAACGTGGCCCTCCAGCTCGCCAAGGCGGCCGGCAAGCCGCCGCGAGCCATTGCCGAGGTCCTGGCCGAGCGCCTGCGAGGCATCACCGGCGTCGCCAAGGTCGACATCGCCGGTCCGGGCTTCCTGAACATCACCCTGGACACCGCCACCGCCGGTGCGCTCGCCCGCACCGTCGTCGAGGCGGGCGAGGCCTACGGCCGCAACGAGGCCCTCAAGGGCCTGAAGATCAACCTGGAGTTCGTCTCCGCCAACCCGACCGGCCCGATCCACATCGGCGGCGTCCGCTGGGCGGCCGTCGGCGACTCGCTGGCGCGCGTGCTGCGGGCCTCCGGCGCCGATGTCACCACCGAGTACTACCTCAACGACGCCGGCGTGCAGATCGGCAAGTTCGCCGCCTCCCTGCAGGCCGCCGCGAACGGTCGCGAGGTGCCCGAGGGCGGGTACGTCGGCGAGTACATCGTCGACATCGCCAAGGCGCTCACCGACGCCGTCCCCGGCGTGCTCGACCTGCCCGAGGCCGAGCAGCTGGAGGTCTTCCGCACCGAGGGCCTCAAGCTCATGGTGGCCGAGATCAAGCGCTCGATGGACGAGTTCGGCACCCACTTCGACGTGTGGTTCTCGGAGAAGACGCTGCACGACTCGGGCGCCGTCGAGAAGGCGATCGAGCGGCTGCGCGAGCAGGGCCACGTCTTCGAGCAGGACGGCGCGGTCTTCCTGCGCACCACCGACTTCGGCGACGACAAGGACCGCGTCCTGATCAAGGCCGACGGCGACAAGACCTACTTCGCCGCCGACGCCGCGTACTACCTGTCCAAGCGGGACCGCGGCGCCGAGGTCGCGCTCTACATGCTGGGCGCGGACCACCACGGCTACGTCAACCGCCTCAAGGCCATCGCGGCCTGCGCGGGCGACGACATGAACCGCAACATCGAGGTGAAGATCGGCCAGTTCGTGAAGATGCTTCGCGACGGCGAAGAGGTCCGCATGTCCAAGCGGGCCGGCAACATCATCACGATCGACGACGTGGTCGAGTGGATCGGCGTCGACGCCGCTCGCTACACCCTGGCGCGTTCCTCCACGGACTCGACGATCACGCTGGACATCAACGTCCTGACCAGCCAGACCAACGAGAACCCGGTCTTCTACGTCCAGTACGCCCACACCCGGATGTGCGGTGTCGCCCGCAAGGCCGCCGAGCTGGGCGTGGACAAGGGCACGGTCGAGCAGTTCAAACCCGAGCTGCTCTCCACCGAGTGGGAGTCCGACCTGCTCGGCCACCTCGGCGAGTTCCCGCGCGTGCTGGCCGCGGCCGGCGAGCTGCGCGAGCCGCACCGGGTCGCCGTCTACCTGGAGAAGCTCGCGGGCAAGTACCACCGCCTGTACGAGAACTGCATGTTCCTGCCCAAGGGCGACGAGGAGCTCACGGACACCCACCGGGCCCGTCTCTGGCTGGTCGAGGCGACGCGCACCGTGCTCGCCAACGGCCTCACGCTCCTGGGCGTGACGGCGCCCGAGCGGATGTAAGCACCACCCCCAAGCGCACAGCGGGGGCGGCTGACGGTCAACGGAGACCGTCGCCGCCCCTCGCCATAGGTCTCGAAGGAACCCAGGACCATGAGTCGTTCCGCACACCCCGCAGGCCCCCGCCACGGCGACGTCCTGCCCGAGGGCCACTACCAGGCCCCGCCGGCCGACCTGAACGCGCTCGACCCCAAGGTCTGGTCGCGCACCGTCTCCCGCAACGCCGAGGGCGTGGCCACCGTCGGCGGGATCGACGTCAAGCGGCTGGCGGCCGAGTTCGGCACCCCGGCCTACGTGTTGGACGAGGAGGACTTCCGCAGCCGGGCCCGCGCCTGGCGGGACGCCTTCGGCACCGAGGCGGACGTCTACTACGCCGGAAAGGCCTTCCTCTCCAAGGCGATCGTGCGCTGGCTGCACGAGGAGGACCTCAACCTCGACGTGTGCAGCGTCGGCGAGCTGGCGGTGGCGCTGGCCGCCGGGATGCCGCCGGCGCGGATCGCGCTGCACGGCAACAACAAGTCGGTGGACGAACTCGAACACGCGGTGAAGTCCGGCGTCGGGCGCATCGTGGTCGACTCCTACGAGGAGATCGAGCGCTTGGCCGCGATCGCCGCCCGGCAGGGCGTGCGCCAGCAGGTGCTGATCCGGATCACCGTCGGCGTCGAGGCGCACACCCACGAGTTCATCGCCACGGCGCACGAGGACCAGAAGTTCGGGCTGTCCCTCAACGGCGGCTCGGCCGCCGAGGCGGTGCGCCGGGTGCTCGGCCACGCCGCCCTGGAGCTGCGCGGCATCCACTCGCACATCGGCTCGCAGATCTTCGACATGGCGGGCTTCGAGGTCGCCGCCCGCCGGGTGGTCGGCCTGCTGGCGGAGATCCGCGACGAGCACGGCGTCGAGCTGCCCGAGATCGACCTCGGCGGCGGCCTGGGCATCGCGTACACCAGCGAGGACGACCCGCGCGAGCCGGCCGAGATCGCCGCCGCGCTGGCCGACATCGTGCGCCGCGAGTGCGCCGCCGCGCAGCTGAACGCCCCCCGGCTGAGCGTGGAGCCGGGCCGGGCGATCGTCGGTCCGACCGCGTTCACGCTGTACGAGGTCGGCACCGTCAAGCCGCTGGAGGGCCTGCGCACCTACGTCAGCGTGGACGGCGGGATGTCCGACAACATCCGCACCGCGCTGTACGACGCCGAGTACTCGGTGGCCCTGGTGTCGCGCACCAGCGACGCGGAGCCGATGCTGGTGCGGGTGGTCGGCAAGCACTGCGAGTCCGGCGACATCGTGGTCCGGGACGCCTTCCTGCCGGCCGACCTGGCCGCGGGCGACCTGATCGCGGTGCCCGCCACCGGCGCCTACTGCCGCTCGATGGCGAGCAACTACAACCACGCCCTCAAGCCCCCCGTGCTCGCCGTCAAGGACGGCGCGGCCCGGGTGATCGTCCGGCGCGAGACGGAGGAGGATCTCCTGCGCCTGGATATCGGATGACGAAATCCTCGTCTCAGATCATGGAACGACCGTAGATCCGTGCGGAAAGTCCCCGAGACTGGTACGGACCGAAGTATCCGGCGGCCCCCGAAAATCCGCCGGAAATACCGAAGCACGAAGAATGCAGAGCGGAGTCGGATGATGCGTACGCGCCCGCTGAAGGTGGCGTTGCTGGGTTGTGGTGTGGTGGGCTCCGAGGTGGCGCGCATCATGACGACGACGGCCGACGACCTCGCCGCTCGCATCGGTGCCCCGGTCGAGCTCGCCGGGATCGCGGTCCGCCGGGCCGGCCGGGTGCGTCCGGGGGTGCCCGAGCACCTGATCACCACCGACGCCGAGGCCTTGGTGGGCCGGGGCGACATCGACGTGGTGGTCGAGGTGGTGGGCGGGATCGAGCCCTCCAAATCGCTGATCCTGTCGGCCTTCAAGCAGGGTGCCTCGGTGGTCAGCGCCAACAAGGCGCTGCTCGCCCAGGACGGCACCGAGCTGCACGCGGCGGCCGCCGCGGCCGGCGTCGACCTGTACTACGAGGCCGCGGTGGCGGGCGCGATCCCGCTGCTGCGCCCGCTGCGCGAGTCCCTCGCGGGGGACAAGGTCAACCGGGTGCTGGGCATCGTCAACGGCACCACCAACTTCATCCTCGACAAGATGGACACCACCGGCGCCGGTTACTCGGAGGCGCTGGAGGAGGCCACCGCGCTCGGCTACGCCGAGGCCGACCCGACGGCCGACGTGGAGGGCTTCGACGCCGCCGCCAAGGCCGCGATCCTGGCCGGCATCGCCTTCCACACCAAGGTCACCGCGGCCGACGTCTACCGCGAGGGCATCACCGAGGTGACCGCCGCCGACATCGCCTCGGCGAAGGAGATGGGCGCCGTGGTCAAGCTGCTCGCGATCTGCGAGCGCGCCGCCGACGGCGGGTCCGTCACCGCCCGGGTGCACCCGGCGATGATCCCGCTCTCGCACCCGCTGGCCTCCGTCCGCGAGGCGTACAACGCGGTGTTCGTCGAGGCCGAGGCGGCCGGCCGGCTGATGTTCTACGGCCCGGGCGCGGGCGGCTCGCCGACCGCCTCCGCGGTGCTCGGCGACCTGGTCGCGGTCTGCCGCAACAAGCTCGCCGGCGCCACCGGCCCCGGTGACTCCGTGTACACCCGGCTGCCGGCCAAGCCGATGGACCAGGTGGTCACCCGCTACCACGTCAGCCTGGACGTGGACGACCGGGCGGGTGTGCTCGCCCAGGTCGCGTCCGTCTTCGCCGAGCACGGCGTCTCCATCGACACCGTGCGCCAGCAGGGCCGCGACGGCGACGCCTCGCTCGTCGTGGTCACCCACCGTGCCACCGACGCCGCGCTGTCGGCGACGGTCGACAAGCTCCGCGCGCTGGACAGCGTGCGGGACGTGGCCAGCATCATGCGGGTCGAAGGGGAATAGGGAACCAGCCATGAACGCCGTTGCCGAGAACGTCGTCCGAGGCGCGCACACCCACCAGTGGCGCGGCCTGATCGAGGAGTACCGGGACCGCCTGCCGGTCACCGCGGCCACCCCGGTGGTCACCCTGTTGGAGGGCGGCACGCCGCTGGTGCCCGCCCAGGTGCTGTCCGAGCGCACGGGCTGCGAGGTCTACCTCAAGGTCGAGGGCGCCAACCCGACCGGTTCCTTCAAGGACCGCGGGATGACGATGGCCATCTCCAAGGCCAAGGAGGAGGGCGCCCAGGCCGTCATCTGCGCGTCCACCGGCAACACCTCGGCCTCGGCCGCCGCGTACGCGGTGCGGGCCGGGATGGTCTCCGCGGTGCTCGTCCCGCAGGGCAAGATCGCCCTGGGCAAGATGGGCCAGGCGCTGGTGCACGGCGCCAAGATCCTTCAGGTGGACGGGAACTTCGACGACTGCCTGACGCTGGCCCGTGAGCTCTCCGAGAAGTACCCGGTGGCGCTGGTCAACTCGGTGAACCCGGTGCGGATCGAGGGCCAGAAGACGGCGGCCTTCGAGATCGTCGACATGCTCGGCGACGCCCCGGACATCCACGTCCTGCCGGTCGGCAACGCGGGCAACATCACCGCCTACTGGAAGGGCTACCGGGAGTACGCCACCGACGGGATGTCCTCGCGCACCCCGCGGATGTGGGGCTTCCAGGCGTCCGGTTCGGCCCCGATCGTGGACGGCGCGCCCGTCCTCAAGCCGCAGACCATCGCCACCGCGATCCGGATCGGCAACCCGGCCTCCTGGGACTTCGCGCTCGCCGCGCGGGACGAGTCCGGCGGCCTCATCGACAAGGTGACGGACCGTCAGATCCTGTCCGCCTACCGGCTGTTGGCCGCGCAGGAGGGCGTCTTCGTGGAGCCCGCCTCGGCCGCCTCGGTGGCCGGCCTGCTGGCCAAGGCGGAGGCCGGCCTGGTCGACCCGGGCCAGCGGATCGTCTGCACGGTGACCGGCAACGGCCTCAAGGACCCGGACTGGGCGGTGGCCGGCGCGCCGCAGCCGCAGGTCGTCCCGATCGACCCGGAGGCGGCGGCCCGTCGGCTCGGTCTGCTCGACTGAGCGATCGGACCGCCCGGCCGGGCAAGGGGCCTGACGCGTCGACGGGCCGACCCTTTCGAGGGTCGGCCCGTCGGAGTTCTCCGGTGACACTTTTGTGTCAATTCCGCTTCGCATTCCGATCCGATTCCACCCCGCTTCCTGACGGAGCGGGGTGCGCATTCCGGCCAGAACCGGCAACACACCAGATCGAAGGCCCACGGGGTGTACCACTGGGGAACCTCTCTTCGATACTCTGGGTTCGGCCGTGTGGCACATGCCCCGGGCCCGTCCTGGTACGGGCCGCGCCGACGACAGTGACCGCCAGGCCCGAGGGGTCCGCGGTCCTTCCCCACCCTCGCACCGACGACGCGCACCGCGCCGCCCGATTTCCCCAGGAGAGTCCACCGCATGGCCGGTCCTGCGTTCCGTGCCGCCGCCGTCCGGGTCAGGGTTCCCGCGACCAGCGCCAACCTCGGCCCCGGCTTCGACGCCTTCGGGCTCGCGCTGGGTCTGTACGACGACGTGGTCGTCCGGGTCGCCGACTCCGGCCTCGCGGTCGACATCGCCGGCGAGGGCGCCGAGACGCTGCCCCGGGACGAGCGCCACCTGCTGGTCCGCTCGATGCGGGCCGCCTTCGACCGGCTCGGCGGCCAGCCGCGCGGCCTCGAAGTGGTCTGCGCCAACCGGATACCGCACGGCCGCGGCCTGGGTTCCTCCTCGGCCGCCATCTGCGCCGGCATCGTGGCCGCCCGCGCGGTCACCATCGGCGGTCCGTCCGCGCTGGACGACGACGCGCTGCTGGCCCTCGCCTCCGAGCTGGAGGGCCACCCGGACAACGTCGCGGCCTGCCTGCGCGGCAACTTCACCATCGCCTGGACCGACGAGGAGTCGGCCAAGGCGGTCGCCCTGGAGCCCTCCGAGCAGGTCGTCCCGGTGGTGTTCGTCCCGGCCAGCGAGGTGCTCACCGAGACCGCCCGCGGCCTGCTGCCGAAGACCGTCCCGCTGGCCGACGCCGCCGTCAACGCGGGCCGTTCCGCGCTGCTGGTCGAGGCGTTGACCCGGCGTCCCGAACTGCTCCTCGCCGCCACCGAGGACCGACTGCACCAGGACTACCGCGCCACCGCCATGCCGGACAGCGCCGCGCTGGTCGGCGCGCTGCGCGCGGAGGGCGTCCCGGCGGTCATCTCCGGGGCCGGCCCGACCGTGCTGGCGCTCACCGACGAGGCGGGCGTCGACAAGGTGCTCTCCTTCGCCGGGTACCACGGCCACGGCGGCGACCCGGCGTTCGCCGCGCACCGGCTCGGCGTCGACCGGACCGGGGCCACCGTGCTCCCGCTGGACGTCTGAGCTGCCCGTTCGGGCCCGGCGCGAGCCGGGCCGTCCGGACACGATTGGCAAGCCCGAGGTCGGGGAATGTCTGAGGGGGTCGGTAGTGTTAATCTCATTGCTGCACCATGTGCCCTCCGGGGCTCGGTGCGCCGCGTCCCGATCCCAGCGTTCCACTGCCGTGGAACCGCCGCGATGTCCGGGGCGACGATTCTCCGGGAGCCCACCGCAGCGCGTACGCAGCCTGCCTGCGCGACATGCGGCCGCATCCCGAAGCCGTGACGGCACCTGACTCCCACCCGCGGCCTCCCACCTAGAGGCACAGGACGGGCGGAGCGCGGGCCACCGTCACGCGACGGGGGCCCGGGATTCGCAGGCAGCGTGGGGGCGCAACGCCCTCTGGGGAGGTCGACACACGACCGGCCCACGCGCCACCTCAGCACCACCGTGCGTCAAGCACCGCACCTCGCAGCTCTCCCTCGACGGGCTCCCGCCATTCGAGGGATCACCGCCTCGGACCGACGCAGTCGAGCGTTGGTCAGGACAGCACAACCGGTCGCCGAGCCAGACAGGCCGACGTCCGCTCCAGGGAAGGACCCTTAGTGAGCGACTCCACCGATCTGATGGGCGCGCGCCCGGACGCCGAGGCGTCGGACGCAGCCGCCGCCCCCGCCGCTCCGGCCCGCCGCCGCCGCAGTGCCGCCGCGGGCCTGGACGGAATGGTCCTGGCCGAGCTCCAGAAGCTCGCCGGTGACCTGGGCATCACCGGTACCGGACGCATGCGCAAGAGCCAGCTGATCGAGACCATCAAGGAGAAGAGCGGCGGGGACCCGCTGCTCGCCGCCGGTGGCGCCCCGGCCGCCAAGCGCACCGCCGCCAAGGCGGACGCCGAGGCCCCGGCCGAGAAGCCGGCCCGTCGCACCAAGGCCGCCGCCGCTGCCGCCGCCGCGACCCCGGTCGCCGAGCCGCAGGCCCAGATCGAGATCCCGGTGCAGGCCGCGGCCGAGACCGCCGCCGCGCCCGCCCGCACCGAGCGCACCCGTCGCCGGGCCACCTCGGCCGCCGGCGCCCCCACGGCCCCGGCCGCCGCCGAGGCGGCCGCCGAGGCCGCCGCCGTCACGGTGGCCGAGCCCAAGCAGGCCGACCGTCCGGCCGAGACCCGCGGCTTCGAGGGCCGCGAGGAGGGTCGCGAGACCCGTCGCGACCGCCGCGAGCGCCGTGACCGCCGCGAGGGCGGCGAGCGCACCGAGCGTCAGGACGGCGCCGAGGCCCAGGCCGGCCAGGACGGCGACGGCCGCGAGTCCCGTCGTGACCGCCGCAACCGCCGCGAGCGCACCGACCGCCAGGGCGGTCAGCAGGGCCAGCAGCAGGGCGAGGGCCAGGGCCAGCAGCGCCGCGAGGGTGGCCAGGGCGGCCAGGGCCAGCAGGCCCAGCAGCCCCAGGTCCAGCAGGGCGGCTACGACGACGACGAGTTCGGCGACGGCCGTCGGGGTCGTCGCGGCCGTTACCGGGACCGTCGGGGCCGTCGTGGCCGCGACGGCTTCGAGGCCGGCGTGGTCGAGCCGCAGGTCGGCGAGGACGACGTCCTGATCCCGGTCGCGGGCATCCTCGACATCCTCGACAACTACGCGTTCGTCCGGACCTCCGGCTACCTGCCGGGCCAGAACGACGTCTACGTCTCGCTCGCCCAGGTCCGCAAGAACGGCCTGCGCAAGGGTGACGCCATCACCGGTGCGGTGCGCCAGCCGCGCGAGGGCGAGCGCCGCGAGAAGTTCAACGCCATGGTGCGGCTGGACTCCGTCAACGGCATGGACCCGGAGACCGGCCGCGGCCGCCCCGAGTTCAACAAGCTCACCCCGCTGTACCCGCAGGAGCGGCTCCGCCTGGAGACCGACCCGGGCGTGCTGACCACCCGGATCATCGACCTGGTGTCGCCGATCGGCAAGGGCCAGCGCGGTCTGATCGTGGCCCCGCCGAAGACCGGTAAGACCATGGTCCTGCAGGCGGTCGCCAACGCGATCACCCACAACAACCCCGAGTGCCACCTGATGGTCGTCCTGGTCGACGAGCGTCCGGAAGAGGTCACCGACATGCAGCGGTCGGTGAAGGGCGAGGTCATCTCCTCGACCTTCGACCGCCCGGCCGAGGACCACACCACCGTCGCCGAGCTGGCCATCGAGCGCGCCAAGCGCCTGGTCGAGCTGGGCCACGACGTGGTCATCCTGCTGGACTCGATCACCCGCCTGGGCCGCGCCTACAACCTGGCGGCGCCGGCCTCCGGCCGCATCCTGTCCGGTGGTGTCGACTCGACCGCGCTCTACCCGCCGAAGAAGTTCTTCGGTGCCGCGCGCAACATCGAGAACGGCGGCTCGCTGACCATCCTGGCCACCGCGCTGGTCGAGACCGGCTCGCGGATGGACGAGGTGATCTTCGAGGAGTTCAAGGGCACCGGCAACATGGAGCTCAAGCTCGACCGGAAGCTCTCGGACAAGCGCATCTTCCCGGCCGTCGACGTGGACGCCTCCAGCACCCGCAAGGAGGAGATCCTGCTCGGCAGCGAGGAGCTGGCGATCGTCTGGAAGCTGCGCCGGGTGCTGCACGCGCTCGACTCGCAGCAGGCGATCGAGCTGCTGCTGGACAAGATGAAGCAGACCAAGAGCAACGCCGAGTTCCTGATGCAGATCGCCAAGACCACCCCCGGTTCCGGCGACTGACGGTAGCCGGACGGCACCGAGGCACCGAACCCCGGATCGCGCGAGCGGTCCGGGGTTCGTCGTGTCCGGGGCGGCTTTGTTCCAGAGTTGGGACAGCTTGGGATCATTCGATCTTCTTGTCCGTTTTACGCTGGTGCGTATGGCCGAGCACAAGAGGGTCCCGAGTCGCCGCCGCAAGGTCCTGCGGTGGTCCGCCTGCGCGGTCGCCGCGCTCGTCGTCGTCGGCGGCGGTGCGGGCGCCTACGCGTACCTGAAGCTCAACGGCAACATCAAGAGCGTCGACATCGACTCCCGCCTCGGCGACGCCCGGCCCCCGGCGGCCACCGACGGCTCCTTCAACATCCTGGTGCTGGGCTCCGACTCGCGGGTCGGCGAGAACGGCGACCTGGCCGGCGGGGACACCGGCGACACCGCCCGCTCCGACACCGCGATGGTGGTGCACATCAGCCAGGACCACTCGCGGGCCACCATCGTCTCGATCCCGCGCGACACCCTGGTCGACCGGCCGCAGTGCACCGACAACAGCGGCAAGGCCGCCCCGGCGGTCAAGCGCGCGATGTACAACAGCGCCTTCGAGACCGGCGGCGCCGCCTGCGCGGTCAAGACCACCGAGCAGCTCACCGGGCTGCGGATGGACCACTACCTCCAGGTCGACTTCGCCGGCTTCGCCCGGGTCGTGGACGCGATAGGCGGGGCCACCGTGACCACCACGGTGGCCATCCACGACAAGGACAGCGGGCTCGACCTCCCGGCCGGCCAGCACCACCTGGACGGGCAGCAGGCGCTGGCCTTCGTCCGCACCCGGCACGGCGTCGGCGACGGCAGCGACCTCGGCCGGATCGAGCTGCAGAAGCAGATGGTCAAGTCGCTGCTCCAGCAGGCCGGCGGGATGGGACTGTTCTCCAACCCGGTCAAGCTGTGGTCGATCGGCGACACCATGACCAAGAGCGTCACCACCGACTCCGCGCTCGGCTCGGTGAACTCCCTGGTGGGGCTGGTGCAGGAGCTCAAGGGGATCGGGCCGGACCAGCTGACCATGGTCACCCTGCCGGTGGTGACCGCCCCCAGCGACCCCAACCGGGTGGTCGAGCAGCAGCCGCAGGCCGGGAACGTCTGGGCGGCGCTCAGGGCCGACCAGGCGGTCCCGCAGGCGATCGTCTCGGCCCAGCCGGAGAACCCCGCCCAGGCGACCCCCACGGCCTCCCCGACGGCCGTGCCCAAGGCCGTTCCCAGGACGGCCGCCCCGAAGCCCGCCGGAACGGCCCCCGGGCAGCGCTGACGGCGCCCGTCACCGGCCCCGGCGACCGCCCGGGACGGCCCCCGGAATAAGCCGTGACGGGCCCCGGTTTGGGAAGATGCGGCCGGTCCTGGCAGACTGGTCCGTCGGTCCCGGTTCACGTGCGGCATTCCCAGTCGCCGACCCGGTGCCCTCCCGAAAACTAGGAGAACCCCTTGAAGCCCAACGTTCACCCGGAGTACGTGGTCACGAAGGTGACCTGCACCTGCGGCGCCGAGTTCACCACCCGCTCGACCGAGACCAGTGGCGAGATCCGCGCCGAGGTCTGCTCGCAGTGCCACCCGTTCTACACGGGCAAGCAGAAGATCCTCGACACGGGTGGCCGCGTTGCCCGCTTCGAGAAGCGCTTCGGCAAGCAGCACAGCGCGAAGGCCTAGCGCTCCCTCGGCGCCGGCTCCCGGTGCCCCCGTACTCGTTGTCGGGGGCGCCGGGGACCGGCGCCGTTCGCGTCCCAGCGCGCGTTCCGCAGTTCCAGCCCGTTCCGAACCCCCCCCTGCACGTTCTGAGCCCCCGGGAAGAAGGCCACCCCATGTTCGAGGCAGTCGAAGAGCTCCTCGTCGAGCACGCCGACCTCGAAACGAGGCTGGCCGACCCGTCCGTCCACGCGGACCAGAACAACGCCCGCAAGCTGGCCAAGCGCTACGCCGAGCTGACCCCGATCACCCGGGTCTACCGGCAGTGGCGGCAGGCCGGCGAGGACATCGAGGCCGCGCGCGAACTCGCCGCCGAGGACCCGGAGTTCCTCTCCGAGGTGAAGGACTCCGAGGCGCGCCGCGACGAACTGACCGAGGAACTGCGGCTGCTGCTCGTCCCGCGCGACCCGAGCGACGACAAGGACGTCATCCTGGAGATCAAGGCGGGCGAGGGCGGCGAGGAGTCCGCGCTGTTCGCCGGCGACCTGCTCCGGATGTACCTGCGCTACGCCGAGCGGGTCGGCTGGAAGACCGAGCTCATCGACTCCAACGAGTCCGACCTCGGCGGCTACAAGGACGTCTCGGTGGCCGTGAAGACCAAGGGCAACGCCGAGCCCGGCCAGGGCGTCTGGGCCCGGCTGAAGTACGAGGGCGGCGTGCACCGCGTGCAGCGCGTCCCCGCCACCGAGTCGCAGGGCCGCATCCACACCTCCGCGGCGGGCGTGCTGGTCACCCCCGAGGCGGAGGAGGTCGAGGTCGAGATCCTCGCCAACGACCTGCGGATCGACGTCTACCGCTCCTCCGGCCCCGGCGGCCAGTCGGTCAACACCACCGACTCGGCGGTCCGGATCACCCACCTGCCGACCGGTATCGTGGCGTCCTGCCAGAACGAGAAGAGCCAGCTGCAGAACAAGGAGCAGGCGATGCGCATCCTGCGTTCGCGGCTGCTGGCCGCCGCGCAGGAGGAGGCCGAGCGGGAGGCCTCGGACGCGCGTCGCAGCCAGGTCCGCACGGTGGACCGTTCCGAGCGGATCCGGACGTACAACTACCCCGAGAACCGCATCTCGGACCACCGCACGGGATTCAAGTCGTACAACCTGGACCAGGTCCTGGACGGCGACCTGAACGCGGTGATCCAGTCCTGCGTCGACAAGGACGCGGCGGCCAAGCTCGCCGCGGCCCAAGAGAACTGAGACCGGCGCGCCCCAGCCCGACGCAAGCCCGAAGCCGGAGCGCAGAAACATGAGGTCGTACGGATGAACCTGCTGCTCGCCGAGGTGGCCCAGGCCACCCAGCGGTTGGCCGCGGCCGGCGTGCCGTCGCCGCGCTTCGACGCGGAGGAACTCGCCGCCTACGTCCACAACGTCAAGCGCAGCCAGCTGCACACGGTGAAGGACGCCGACTTCGACGCCCGCTACTGGGAGGCGGTCTCCCGCCGCGAGGCGCGCGAGCCGCTGCAGCACATCACCGGGCGCGCGTTCTTCCGCTACCTCGAACTGGAGGTCGGCCCCGGGGTGTTCGTGCCCCGGCCGGAGACCGAGACGGTCGTCGAGTGGGCGATAGACGCGGTGCGCGACATGGACGTCGCCGAGCCGCTGGTGGTCGACCTGTGCTCCGGCTCCGGCGCCATCGCGCTCGCCCTGGCCCAGGAACTGCCGCGCTCCACCGTGCACGCCTTCGAGCTCGACGAAGGGGCGCTGGAGTACACCCGGCGCAACATCGAGGCCAGCCCGGACCGCGCCAGGGTCACCCTGCACGCCGGGGACGCCACCAAGGCCTTCGAGGACGACCGCTCCTGGGACGGCCGCTTCGACCTGGTGATCTCCAACCCGCCGTACATCCCGCTCACCGAGTGGGAGTACGTCGCGCCGGAGGCCCGCGACCACGACCCGCAGATGTCCCTGTTCTCCGGCGAGGACGGCCTGGACACCATCCGCGGCATCGAGCGGGTGGCCGCCCGGCTGCTGCGCCCGGGGGGCGCGGTGGTGATCGAGCACGCCGACCAGCAGGGCGGCCAGGTGCCGTGGATCTTCAACGAGGAACGCGGCTGGACGGACACCGCCGACCACCGCGACCTGAACAACCGGCCGCGCTTCACGACGGCTCGTAAAGCCGTGCTGTGAAGACAGCCGTGAACGTCATGAGTCATTCCGGAAGGGGACCGTACCGATGAGCCGCCGCTACGACTGTGCCGACGCCGGGGACCGCGCCACGGGCCTGCGCGAGGCCGCCTCGGCCATCCGCCGCGGCGAACTCGTCGTGCTGCCCACCGACACCCTCTACGGGGTCGGCGCGGACGCCTTCTCCCCGGAGGCCGTCGCCGAGCTGCTGGCGGCCAAGGGCCGGGGCCGCAACATGCCCTCGCCGGTCCTGGTCGGCTCGCCGACCACCCTGCACGGCCTGGTCACCGACTTCTCCGAGCAGGCCTGGGAGCTGGTCGACGCGTTCTGGCCCGGCGGGCTCACCCTGGTCGCCAAGCACCAGCCCTCGCTGCGCTGGGACCTCGGCGAGACCCGCGGCACCGTCGCGGTCCGGATGCCGCTGCACCCGGTCGCCATCGAGCTGCTGAACGCCACCGGCCCGCTCGCCGTCTCCAGCGCCAACAAGACCGGCGGTCCGTCCCCGGCGACCTGCGACGAGGCGCAGGCCCAGCTGGGCGACGCCATCTCGGTCTACCTGGACGGCGGCAACGCCGACCACGCCACCGCCTCGTCGATCGTCGACGTCACCGGCAAGGTGCCGGTCCTGCTGCGGGCCGGCGCGATCAGCATCGAGCAGCTGAGGGAGGTCGTCCCCGACCTGGAGGCCGGAAGTTGACACCCATCGCCTCGCTCCATGACGGGCCCGGCATAGCGCCGTACCTGGCCGTGGGTCCCAGGCCGCTGGACCACTTCCGGATCCTGTTCGTCTGCACCGGGAACATCTGCCGCTCGCCGATCGCCGAGCGGCTCACCCGGCGTGAGCTGGACACCCGGCTCAGCCCCCGGGTGGCCGGGCGGATCCTGGTCGAGAGTGCCGGCACCTGGGGCCACGTGGGCGCGCCGATGGAGGACCACGCCGCGACCGTGCTGGACGAGTACGGCGCGGACAGCGGCGGCTTCACCGGCCGGGAGCTACTGGACGAGCACGTGGTCGAGGCCGACCTGGTGCTCACGGCGACCCTGGACCACCGCGCCCAGGTGATCTCGATGGGCCACGAGGCGGGCCTGCGCACCTTCACGATCAAGGAGTTCACCCGGCTGGTGCGGACGATCGATCCGGGCACCCTGCCGGACCCGCGCCGTGGCTCGGACGTCACCGAGCGGGCCCGCGCGCTGGTGCGGGCCGCCGCCGCGCTGCGCGGCTGGTTGCTGGCCGCGACCCCGGAGTCCGACGAGGTGAACGACCCGTACGGGGCGCCGATCGGCATGTTCCGCAACTGCGGCGAGGAGATATTCCACGCGGTCGACCCGGTGGTCACCGCGCTCACCGGCGTCCCGGCGCCGCGCTGACCGAGGGCCGAACGGCCCCGTTCCGACGGGCCGGGTGGCCGGGACGGTCCTACGCTGGGTGAACACCCCCCAGCCGTCGGACGGGGGTGCCCCACCGCAGCGCCGGGAGCCCTGCCATGACCGTCACCGATGCCGCCGCCGGCTCGACCGCGACGAGGGGACGCCCGTGGGCGTCCGAGGCGCTGCACCGGGCGGATCCACAGATCGCCGACCTGCTGGCCGCCGAGGCCGAGCGGCGGGCCGAGACGATCCAGCTGCTGGCGGGGGAGAACCTGACCACCCCGGCCGTCCTGGCGGCGCTGACCGGCCCGCTGATCGACAAGTACGCCGAGGGCTACCCGGGGCGTCGGCACCACACCGGCTGCGCGCTGGCGGACGCCGCGGAGCTGCTGGCGATCGACCGGGCCCGCGAGCTGTTCGCCGCCCCGCACGCCAACGTCCAGCCCCGATCGGCGACTTCGGCGATGCTCGCGGCGTACGCGGCGCTGTTGCGGCCCGGTGACGGGGTGCTGGCGATGTCGCTGGAGCACGGCGGCCACCTCAGCTGCGGCTCGCGGGCCAACTTCTCCGGCCGCTGGTTCGACTTCACCGGTTACGGGGTGCGCGAGTCGGACGGCCTGATCGACCTCGACCAGGTGCGCGACCTGGCCCGGCTGCACCGCCCCAAGGCGATCGTGGCGGGTTCGATCTCGCACCCCCGGCACCCGGACTGGGCGGCCTTCCGGGAGATCGCGGACGAGGTGGACGCCTATCTGATCGCCTCGGTCGCGCAGACCGCCGGCCTGGTCGCGGCCGGGGTGGTGCCCTCCCCGGTGCCGTACGCGGACGTCACGGTCGCGGCCACCCACAAGCTGCTGCGCGGCCCGCGCGGGGGCCTGCTGCTGTCCACCGCGGAGCTGGCCGAGCGGATCGACCGGGCGGTGTTCCCGTTCAGCCAGGGCGGTGCGGCGATGAACGAGGTGGCCGGCAAGGCGGTGGCGCTGGCGGAGGCCCGGACGCCCGCCTACCGGGCGTACGCGCAGCGGACGGTGTCCGGGGCGCAGGCGCTCGCCAGGGGGCTCGCAGAGGCCGGTGTGCGCCCTCTGACGGGCGGTACCGACACCCACCTGGTGACCGCCGACGTCCGTCCGCTCGGGGTGACCGGCGCGGAGGCCGAACGGCGCTGCGCTGCGGCCGGGTTGCTGCTCGGCAAGTGCGCGCTGCCGTTCGACCCGGCGCCGGCCGCCGAGGCCTCCGGCATCCGGCTGGGCACGGGTACCGTGACCAGCCAGGGGATGGGCGAGGCGGAGCTGACCGGGATCGCCGCACTGATCGCCCGACTGCTCGCCGGGGAGGCGCCCGGGTCGGTCGGGGAGCGGGTCCGGGAGCTGGCGGCGGCCTTCCCGGAACGGGCCTGAGCGGGGGCCGTGCGCGGGTCCGTCGACCCGCTCCGTCCACGGACATCGGGATCTCCTACCCGGGAGGGCGAACCGCGATGCACGTCCCGGGCGTCCGACTCAATAAGGTGTGTGCCGTGGCGACGCACCTCGAACCCCGGGAAGGCAGGGGAGTACCTTCGGTACCTCCCCGTTCGACAGTGATGCAGGAGGCCGGTGGTGCGTGAGTATCTGCTGGTGCTGTTCTGCACCGCCGCCGTCACCTATCTGCTGACCGGCCCGGTGCGGAAGTTCGCCATCGCGGCCGGCGCGATGCCCCCGGTCCGCGCCCGTGACGTGCACCGCGAGCCCACTCCGCGGCTCGGCGGCATCGCGATGTTCGGCGGACTGTGCGCGGGCATCCTGGTCGCCTCGCAGCTGGACAACCTGAGCAAGGTGTTCAACGGCGGCAGTGACATCCGCGCGCTGCTGTCCGGCGCCGGGATCATGTTCCTGCTCGGGGTGTTGGACGACAAGTGGGGCGTGGACGCCCTGGTGAAGCTCGGCGGCCAGATGATCGCCGCCGGTGTGATGGTCTGGCAGGGCGTCACGGTGATCACCCTCCCGGTGCCCGGCGTCGGACCGGTCGCGGTGAGCCCGACCCAGGGCATGGTCATCTCGGTCACCCTGGTCGTCGTCATGGTCAACGCGGTGAACTTCATCGACGGCCTGGACGGTCTGGCGGGCGGCATGGTCTGCATCGCCGCGATGGCGTTCTTCCTGTACAGCTACCGGCTCTGGTACGGCTACGCGATCACCGACGCGGCCCCCGCGGTGCTGTTCAGCGTGCTGCTGATCGGCATGTGCATGGGCTTCCTGGCGCACAACATGCACCCCGCCCGGATCTTCATGGGCGACTCCGGCTCGATGATGCTGGGCCTGATGCTGGCCGTCGCCGCGATCTCGATCACCGGCCGGGTCGACCCCGACCTGATCAACAGTGAGACCGGTTCGCAGACCGCCACCGTGCACACCCTGGTGCCGATCTACATCCCGCTGCTGCTGCCCCTGACGGTCATCGCGCTGCCGCTGGCGGACCTGCTGCTCGCCGTGGTGCGCCGCACCTGGGCCGGCCAGTCCCCGTTCGCCGCCGACAAGCGCCACCTGCACCACCGGCTGCTCCAGGTCGGGCACTCGCACAGCCGGGCCGTACTGATCATGTACTTCTGGGCCGCGCTGATCGCCTTCGGGACGGTCGCCTTCTCGGTGACCAACACCGGCCGCGCGGTGGTGCTGACCCTCGCCGGGCTCTGCCTGGTCGGCCTGGTGGTGCTGCTCACCCCGCGGTTCCGGCCGCGCGCCCCCCGGGCGGTGCAGTCCTTCGTCCCGCCGCGGTACCGGCGGCGGTCCGTCGCGGCCCCGATGGCCGAACTGTCGGCGAAGGACAAGCAACTTCTGGGTGAAGCCAGCCGGGGTTCCTCGGCGGCCTCCGGTCACGACAAGGCCAGCGGTCGCCGTTGACAACGGAGTTGACGATCCGTCAAATGGGCTCACCCGTACGGCGGAATCGTTGCGCCGTCGGTGTGACAGGAGCCACACATTCATGGTAAAGCTCTCATCAAATAGTTTGTGATACCGTTCACGAGTACCGAGAACACGCCGAAAGACCTGACAGGTGGAGGACTTCCGTCCCTGGTCGGTCTCCTTCGACGGGCCCGACTCGCTCGCGAGCGGCCCGGCGGCGGCCACTCGGTCCGGTGTCACCCCGCCACCATCAGTGCCCGTCCCCCGCCACATCGACATGCCGCCGGAGCTGCCGACATGCCGTCCACCGACGCCCGGGTCCTCCGAGGCGCCGCGATTCCCACTGCGGTCGCCGGGATCATCGCCATGGCGATCTCCTTCGCCGTCGCCGGTGGGAAGGGCCTGCTCGGCGCCTTCTTCGGCACGCTGCTCGTGGTGGCCTTCTTCAGCTTCGGCCATCTCGCGCTCGACCGGCTGACCAGGTCGAACCCGCAGATCATGATGGCCGCGGCGCTGCTGGTGTACACCACTCAGATCCTGCTGGTCGGCGTGGTGCTGGCGGTGTTCAAGAACACCGAGCTGTTCCACCGGCAGGCCTTCGCCTTCACTCTGATCGGCTGCGTGCTGGTCTTCACCGGCTTCCAGGTGCGCGGTGCGCTCAAGGCCAAGACCTTCTACGTCGACCCCGACGCCTCGGAAAGCAAGGGCGACAAGCCCTCCGACAAGGGTCGTCAACAGTGACGAGGCCTGGCTGTCCCCCCAACGAGGGGGGCGGTGTTTATGCCGCACTGACGGGCTGCTATCGTCCGTCGCAACAACGGAGTACGGGAAGCGGCCAGGTCTGTCCTGAGAGTGGACGGATCGCCCCCCGGACCCGCGCAGTCTTCGATGATCCCGCAGTCGCGCAGAGCGCCGTCGCGCGGGGTCGGCGAGAAATCCATCAAGTTCCAGTGCCGCTCCGTGGTCGCAGGCCACGCCGACACACCGAGGTTGCCGTAACCATGCGTCACGACGAAGGAGTCCGTGGTGAGTGCTGAACTCACGTCCCTCGCCTCAGGCAGTTGCCACTTCGGGGACGCTGGCTGCGGCTTCCCGGCCCCGGGTCTGAACGAGTTCCAGTTCAAGCCGATCTTCTCGGTCGGCGGCGTCGACTTCAACAAGCCGATGCTGCTGTCGATCATCGTCGCGCTGCTGGTCGTCGTGTTCTTCTGGGCCGCCTTCGCCAAGCCGCGCCTGGTCCCCGGCAAGCTGCAGCTGGTCGGCGAGATCGGCTACGACTTCGTCAAGCGCTCCATCGTGATGGAGACGATCGGCAAGAAGGGCGAGAAGTACGTCCCGATGCTGGTCTCGATGTTCTTCTTCGTCTGGTTGATGAACATCATGTCGATCATCCCGTTCGCGCAGTTCCCGGTGACGGCGTCGATCGCCTTCCCCGCGGGCCTGGCCGCGGTCGTGTGGATCACCTACATGACGCTGACCTTCAAGAAGCACGGCTTCGTCGGCGGTCTGAAGAACCTCTGCTGGCCGTCGGGCATCCCCGGCTGGGTCATGTTCATCCTGGTGCCGATCGAGTTCTTCTCCAACATCTTCGTGCGCCCCTTCACGCTCGCGGTCCGAGCCTTCGCGAACATGTTCGCCGGCCACCTGCTGATCGTGATGTTCTCCATCGCCTCCTGGTACCTGCTCAGCCCGACCCTGGGCGCGCTGTACGGCTCGGCCTCCTTCGTGGTCGCCGTGGGCCTGACCGCCTTCGAGCTGCTGGTCCAGTTCCTGCAGGCCTACATCTTCGTGATGCTGGCCAGCAGCTACATCGCCGGTGCCCTGGAAGAAGCGCACTGAGCCACGCAGCCCCGGCTGCCACCCCTCCCGAACGCCCGGTGGCCAACCACCACCGGTCCACCACCCCGCAAAGGACAAGCTGAAATGCAGCAGCTCGCTGAGGTCTACGGTTCCGTCGCCTCGATCGGTTACGGCCTCGCCGCGATCGGCCCCGGCATCGGTGTTGGTCTCATCTTCGGTAACGGTGTCCAGGCCATGGCCCGTCAGCCCGAGGCTGCCGGTCTGATCCGTTCCAACATGTTCATCGGCTTCGCGCTGACCGAGGCGCTCGCCCTCATCGGCATCGTCATGCCGTTCGTCTTCGGCGCCGGCAAGTAATTCCCCCGCCGCTAGACCCTTTCGAGGAAGGTCCAGATATGAGTTTCGTGGCTAACCTCGCGGAGGAGGGGGAGAAGATGAACCCCCTGCTGCCCGCGTGGCCCGAGATCATCATCGGCCTGCTCTGCTTCTTCATCGTCTTCGGTCTGCTCGGCAAGAAGCTCCTCCCCAGCATCGAGAAGGTGCTGTCGGAGCGTCGGGACGCCATCGAGGGCGGCATGGAGCGCGCCGAGGCCGCTCAGGCCGAGGCCCAGGCCCTGCTTGAGCAGTACCGCGCCGAGCTCGCCGAGGCGCGTCACGAGGCTGCCCGCATCGTCGAGCAGGCTCGCGAGCAGGGCGCCGCCCAGCTCACCGAGATGCGCGAGGAGGGCCAGCGTCAGCGCGAGGCCATCGTCGCCGCCGGCCACGCCCAGATCGAGGCCGACAAGAAGCAGGCCACTGCCGCCCTGCGTCAGGACGTGGGCTCGCTGGCCACCCAGCTGGCGTCCCGCATCGTGGGCGAGTCCCTTGAGGACAACGCCCGGCAGAGTGGCGTGATCGACCGCTTCCTGAACGAGCTGGAGGCCAAGGCCGCCGTTGCTCAGGGTGCGGCCAAGTGATCGGCGCCAGCCGCGAGGCGCTCGCCGCCGGCCGGAAGAACCTGGACAGCCTGACCGACTCCACCTCGGTGGACGCGGCCAAGCTGGCCGAGGAGCTCACCGCCGTCACGGCAGTACTGGACCGTGAGGTGTCGCTGCGCCGCGTTCTGACCGACCCGTCCCGGTCGGGCCAGGACAAGGCCCAGCTGGTCACCTCGCTGCTGACCGGTCAGGTCTCCGGCGAAGCGGTGGACCTGGTCTCCGGCCTGGTCCGCTCCCGCTGGTCGGGCGCGCGCGACCTGGTGGACGCGACCGAGGAGCTCGCCGCGTACGCCGAGGTCATCGCCGCCGACCGGGTGGGTGCCCTGGATGACGTCGAGGACGAGCTGTTCCGCTTCGGCCGGGTGGTGAGCGGCTCGCACGAGCTGCGCGCCGCGCTGACCGAGCCGAAGGCCGGCGCCGTCGCCAAGGCCGCGCTGATCAACAAGCTCCTCGGCGGCCGCGCCAACGCCGGCACCGTCCGGCTGGTCACCGCCCTCGTCAACGCGCCGCGTGGTCGTAGCCTGGAGCAGGGCCTCGAGTCCTACTCGAAGCTCGCCGCCGCGCGCCGCGACCGCATGGTGGCCCTGGTCACCAGCGCGGTGCCGCTGTCGGACGCCCAGAAGGAGCGCCTGTCCGGCGCTCTGGGGCGGATGTACGGCCGCCAGGTCCACCTGAACATCGACGTCGACCCCGAGGTCGTCGGCGGTGTCCGGGTGCAGATCGGCGACGAGATCATCGACGGCACCGTGTCGAGCCGCCTCGAAGGCGCTCGCCAGTCGCTCGAAGGCTGAGCAACCCAAGCAGCACATCCGACCCTCGGTCGGGGAACCGGCTCCCCAAGGAGTCGGCAAAACGTACGGCCGGTTCATACGACCCGGCCGAGAGTCGAGTACTTGCGGCCCTCAATGGCGGGCCGAGGATCGCAAACTAGGAGAGCAGGGAAGCCTGATGGCGGAGCTTACGATCCGTCCGGAGGAGATCCGGGACGCGCTGGCCGACTTTGTCCAGTCGTACCAGCCGGACGCCGCTTCTGTGGAAGAGGTCGGCACGGTCACTGACGCGGCGGACGGCATCGCGCATGTCGAGGGCCTGCCCTCGGTCATGGCGAACGAGCTGCTGAAGTTCGAGGACGGCACGCTCGGCCTCGCGCTGAACCTCGACACCCGCGAGATCGGTGTCGTCGTCCTCGGTGAGTTCGGCGGTATCGAAGAGGGCCAGACCGTGCGCCGCACCGGCGAGGTCCTCTCGGTCCCGGTCGGCGACGGCTACCTCGGCCGCGTCGTGGACCCGCTGGGCAACCCGATCGACGGCCTCGGCGAGGTCGCCGCCAGCGGCCGTCGCGCCCTGGAGCTGCAGGCCCCCGGCGTCATGGCCCGCAAGTCGGTCAAGCAGCCGCTGCAGACCGGCATCAAGGCCATCGACGCGATGACCCCGATCGGCCGCGGCCAGCGTCAGCTGATCATCGGCGACCGCCAGACCGGCAAGACCGCGGTGGCCGTCGACACGATCATCAACCAGCGTGACAACTGGCGCTCGGGCGACCCGGAGAAGCAGGTCCGCTGCATCTACGTCGCCGTGGGCCAGAAGGGCTCCACCATCGCGTCCGTCCGCGGCGCCCTGGAGGAGGCCGGCGCGCTGGAGTACACCACCATCGTGGCTGCTCCCGCCTCCGACCCGGCCGGCTTCAAGTACCTGGCCCCGTACACCGGTTCGGCCATCGGCCAGGAGTGGATGTACGACGGCAAGCACGTCCTGATCATCTTCGACGACCTGTCGAAGCAGGCCGAGGCCTACCGTTCCGTCTCCCTGCTGCTGCGCCGCCCGCCGGGGCGCGAGGCCTACCCGGGCGACGTCTTCTACCTGCACTCCCGCCTGCTGGAGCGCTGCGCCAAGCTGAACGACGCCCTGGGTGGCGGCTCGATGACCGGTCTGCCGATCATCGAGACCAAGGCCAACGACGTCTCGGCGTACATCCCGACCAACGTCATCTCCATCACCGACGGCCAGTGCTTCCTGGAGTCCGACCTGTTCAACGCCGGCATCCGCCCGGCCGTGAACGTCGGCATCTCGGTCTCCCGCGTCGGTGGCTCCGCCCAGATCAAGGCCATGCGCTCGGTCGCCGGCCGTCTGCGCCTGGACCTCGCCCAGTACCGTGAGCTGGAGGCCTTCGCCGGCTTCGGTTCCGACCTGGACGCGGCCTCCAAGGCCCAGCTGGAGCGCGGTGCGCGCATGGTCGAGCTGCTGAAGCAGGGCCAGTACCAGCCGTTCCCGGTCGAGGAGCAGGTCGTCTCCATCTGGGCCGGCACCACCGGCAAGCTGGACGACGTCCCGGTCGCGGAGATCCGCCGCTTCGAGCGCGAGTTCCTCGACCACGTCCGCCTGCAGCACAAGGACCTGCTGGCCGGCATCGTCGAGACCGGTCTGCTGGCCGACGGCACCGTGGACGCCCTGACCGGCGCGATCGAGGCCTTCAAGCAGGGGTACCAGACCGCCGACGGCAAGCTGCTCTCCGAGCAGGCCTGAGTCCGGTAGCGAGGGAAAGGACGTAACGACCCATGGGAGCACAGCTTCGGGTCTACAAGCGCCGGATCCGCTCTGTCACCGCGACGAAGAAGATCACCAAGGCGATGGAGATGATCTCCGCGGCGCGCATCGGCAAGGCGCAGCGCGCGGTGGCGGCCTCCGCTCCGTACGCCGATGAGCTCACCCGGGCGGTGACGGCGGTGGCCACCCGGTCCAACGCCAAGCACCCGCTCACCACCGAGAACCCGAACGCCACCCGGGTGGCGGTCCTGCTGATCACGGCGGACCGCGGCCTGGCCGGCGGTTACTCGTCCAACGCCATCAAGGCCTCGCTGACGCTCTCCGAGCGCCTGCGCGGCGAGGGCAAGGACGTCGTGACCTACATCGTCGGTCGGAAGGGTCTGTCGTACTACACCTTCCGCAACCTGGCGGTGGGGAACTCGTGGACGGGCTTCTCGGACAAGCCGACCTACGGCGACGCGAAGACGGTGGCGGCCGAGCTGATCGAGGCCTTCACGGCCGAGACCGGCGGCGTGGACGAACTCCACGTGGTCTCGACCGAGTTCGTGTCCATGCTGACGCAGGACGCGGTCGCCAACCGGCTGCTGCCGCTGAAGCTGGACGAGGTCCAGCTCAGCGACCAGACGCCGGCCAAGTCGGAGATCTTCCCGCTGTACGACTTCGAGCCGTCGGCGGAGGGCGTCCTCGACGCGCTGCTGCCGCGGTACGTCGAGAGCCGGATCTACAACGCGCTGCTGCAGTCGGCCGCTTCCGAGCACGCCGCCCGCCGCCGCGCGATGAAGAGCGCGACGGACAACGCCGGCGAGCTCATCAAGTCGCTCACGCGGCTTGCCAACTCGGCCCGCCAGGCCGAGATCACCCAGGAAATCAGCGAGATCGTCGGCGGCGCCAACGCCCTCGCCGACGCTAGCCGCGGGAGCGAATGAGTATGACCACCACTGTTGAGCCGACCACGGCGACGGGCCGCGTCGCGCGGGTCATCGGCCCGGTCGTCGACGTGGAGTTCCCCGTCGACGCCATTCCGGACATGTACAACGCCCTGCACGTCGAGGTGGACAACCCCGACGGCACGGGCCGCAAGACCCTCACCCTCGAGGTCGCCCAGCACCTCGGCGACGGCCTGGTCCGCGGCATCTCGATGCAGCCGACCGACGGCCTGGTCCGTGGTTCGCAGGTCACCGATACCGGTGCCGCGATCTCCGTCCCGGTCGGCCAGATCACCAAGGGCAAGGTCTTCAACGCCCTCGGCGACGTGCTGAACGTGGACAAGGCGGAGTTCGACCAGCAGGTCGAGGTCCGCTGGCCGATCCACCGCAAGGCCCCCGAGTTCAAGGACCTCGAGTCCAAGACCGAGATGTTCGAGACCGGCATCAAGGTCATCGACCTGCTCACCCCGTACGTCACGGGTGGCAAGATCGGTCTGTTCGGTGGTGCCGGTGTCGGCAAGACCGTTCTGATCCAGGAGATGATCTACCGCGTCGCCGAGAACTTCGGTGGTGTGTCGGTGTTCGCCGGCGTCGGCGAGCGCACCCGTGAGGGCAACGACCTCATCGACGAGATGGTCGACTCGGGCGTTCTGGACAAGACCGCACTGGTCTTCGGCCAGATGGACGAGCCGCCGGGCACCCGTCTGCGCGTCGCGCTCTCCGCGCTGACCATGGCGGAGTACTTCCGTGACGTCGAGAAGCAGGACGTGCTCCTCTTCATCGACAACATCTTCCGGTTCACCCAGGCCGGTTCCGAGGTGTCGACCCTGCTCGGCCGCATGCCCTCCGCGGTGGGCTACCAGCCGAACCTGGCCGACGAGATGGGCCTCCTCCAGGAGCGCATCACCTCGACCCGCGGTCACTCGATCACCTCGATGCAGGCGATCTACGTCCCCGCGGACGACCTGACCGACCCGGCCCCGGCCACCACCTTCGCCCACCTGGACGCGACCACCGTTCTGTCGCGCCCGATCTCGGAGAAGGGCATCTACCCGGCCGTCGACCCGCTGGACTCCACGTCCCGCATCCTCGACCCGCGGTACATCGCGCAGACCCACTACGACACGGCCATCCGTATCAAGGGGATCCTGCAGAAGTACAAGGACCTCCAGGACATCATCGCCATCCTCGGTATGGACGAGCTGTCCGAAGAGGACAAGATCACGGTGCACCGCGCGCGTCGCATCGAGCGCTTCCTCTCGCAGAACACCTACGTGGCGAAGCAGTTCACCGGTGTCGAGGGCTCGACCGTGCCGCTGTCGGAGACCATCGAGGCCTTCAACTCGATCGCCGACGGCAAGTACGACTCCGTCCCGGAGCAGGCCTTCTTCATGTGCGGTGGCATCGAGGACCTCGAGAAGAACGCCGCCGAGCTGGCGAAGAAGTAGTCGCGGCCGGTAGCAGCTGAGTGACCGTGAGGGGTGGCCCCCGAGCCTGGGGACCACCCCTCGCGGCACATCGGCTGTGATTCCGGTCAAATCCGTGCCGCCGGTTTCATGCCGGGGGCGCGGGGCCGTTATTCTTACCGAAACTCCCGAGTAATCGGGGGTTGCATGAGCCTAGGAGCCCACGTTGGCTGAGCTGCACGTCGAGCTGGTCGCAGCCGACCGCAAGGTGTGGTCCGGTGCGGCCACCATCGTCGTCGCCCGTACGGCCTCCGGTGACACCGGCATCATGCCGGGCCACACCCCGGTGCTGAGCGTGCTGGAGACCGGTCCGGTCACCATCCGCACGGTGGACGGCGGCACCGTCATCGCCGCGGTGCACGGCGGCTTCATCTCCTTCGCCGACAACAAGCTGTCTCTGCTCGCGGAGATCGCCGAGCTGGCGGACGAGATCGATGTCGCGCGTGCCGAGCGCGCGCTGGAGCAGGCCAAGTCCGACACCGACGCGCACGCCGAGCGCCGCGCCGAGGTCCGGCTGTTCGCGGCGCGCGGCCTCAAGGCCCACGCCTGAGTGTGCCTGACCCCCTTGGCGGGGTCGACCGACGGTCCCGGGGACGCGCGAGCGTGACCCCGGGACTGTCGTCGTAGTTGGTAGGTCAGCGCGGTCGTCCGGTACGACCGTAAACGGGGAACGCGGGTAGCGAGGAGGTAGGTGAGCATGGTCCTCGCGCTTGTGGTGTGTGCGGCGGTCGTGGCGCTGGGAGTGATCGGCCTGATGGCCTTCGCCGTACGCCGCCGCCTGATCCAGCGGGTCGGCGGCACGTTCGACTGCAGTTACCGGCTCAAAATGCCCGCGGACGCCTCGACGCAGCCCGACCTCGACGAGAACGGCAAACCCACCTCCGCCCCGGTCCCACCGACCGACGGCAAGGGGTGGGTTTTCGGTATCGGCAGGTACAGCGGTGACTCGATCGAGTGGTTCCGGGTCTTCTCGTACGCCCCCCGCCCGCGCCGGGTGCTGCCGCGCCGGGAGATCGAGGTGCTCGGCCGGCGCTACCCGGAGGGCCAGGAGGAGCTGGCGCTGCTCTCCGGCTCGGTGGTGCTGCGCTGCCTGCACAACGGGGCGCCGTTGGAGCTGGCGATGAGCGAGGACGCGCTCACCGGCTTCCTGGCCTGGCTGGAGGCGGCCCCGCCCGGGCAGAGGGTTAACGTCGCCTAACGTCGGCGGCTAGGGTGGCGGCATGGTCAATCTGACGCGCATCTACACCCGCACCGGTGACGACGGCACCACCGCGCTCGGCGACATGAGCCGGACCACCAAGACCGACCCCCGGCTGATGGCGTACGCCGACGCCAACGAGGCGAACGCCGCGATCGGGGTCGCGCTCGCGGTCGGCGGGCTGGCCGAGGACGTGGCGGCGGTGCTGGTCCGGGTCCAGAACGACCTGTTCGACGTCGGCGCCGACCTGTCCACGCCCGTGGTCGAGGACCCGAAGTACCCGCCGCTGCGGGTGCTGCAGTCCTACATCGACCGGCTGGAGGGGGACTGCGACCACTACCTGGAGCAGGTGGAGAAGCTGCGCAGCTTCATCCTGCCCGGCGGCACCCCCGGCGCGGCCCACCTGCACCTGGCCTGCACGGTGGTGCGGCGGGCCGAGCGTTCGACCTGGGCGGCGATCGCCGAGCACGGGGACACCGTCAACCCGCTGACCGCGAAGTACCTCAACCGGCTGTCCGACCTGCTGTTCATCCTGGCCCGGGTGGCCAACAAGGAGCGCGGTGACGTGCTCTGGGTGCCGGGGGAGAACCGCTAGCGGCGGTCGGTCCTACGACCGGTCGGCGGCTGGCGGCTGCTTGGGCCAGATCGAGTAGCAGCCGGCCACGATCACGTTGACCACGGCGGCGAGGCCCAGCTTCCAGTACCACTGGGCGAAGGTGCCGAAGTGGGCGGAGCCCGCGGAGAGCGGGACGAGCAGGCTGATCAGCCCCAGGGTGATCACAGCCGAGACGACCGTCCGCTTGGCGATCTGCCACTCGTACGCGGTCCGCTCCGGGCCGTACTTGGGGGAGGGCGGCGGCTTGGGACCGCCGGCGAAGCGGTGCTGGAAGTGCCGGTCGGCCCAGGCCACCAGCGAGGGGCCGTAGCCGACCGAGAAGCCGGCGTAGCTCGCGGCCAGCGCGTGCATCCAGCCCGCCTCGGCGCCGCCGCGCAGGTTGACGACGGTGAGCGCGTACAGGACGAGGTCCACCACCGGCAGGCCGAGCAGCAGCACGGTGCTGGTCCGGCGCCACCGCAGCAGATAGCGGGCGCAGAGGGCGAGGCCGAGCACGATCCACCAGGAGACCTCGGCCGCGGCGATGAGGGAGACGATCACGGTGTCCAGCCTCGTCCGCGGGCGCGCCGGTGTCGTCGTCGCGGAGTGCCGTCCCGGCCTGCACCTTTCGATGTAGCGGGGTCCTCCGTGGACCTGAGCCGGGCGGCGCGCGCGGGATGGTGAGATGGGGGTGTGCCCCTCCCGTCCCTCCCCCCGCACCGGCTGGACCGGCTGATCGCCCTGAGCGGGCTGTTCGGCGGCGCGGTGCTGATCGTCTTCAAGGTGTACGACCGGCCCGAGCACAATCCGCTCTGGCTGGTGCTGCTGACCCTGGTGGTGATGGCAGGGCTGGAGCTGCTCCGGCGCACCCGGCCGGTGCTCACGGTGACGGTGGGCGGGCTGACCTGCGCGTTGTGCCTGGTCAGCGGGAGCCTGCTGGCGACGCTGATCATGTACACCGACCTGCTGTACGCGGCGGTGATCTACGGCACCCCGCGGATGTCGAAGGTGCTGCACTTCACCAACGGCGCGACCGTGCTGGTGCTCTCCGGCTTCGCGCTGTACTACGGCGGCACCCCGGCCGGGCTGCTGATCGTGGTGATCAGCTCGCTGCTGTTCCTGGCGCCGGTGTGGACCGGCGACGTGGTGCGCAAGCACCGGCAGGAGGCGGAGACCGAGCGACTGCGGGCCGAACAGACCGCGCTGCTCTCGGAGATGGACCGGCGCGAGGCGGTCGGCGCCGAACGGGCGCGGATGGCGCGGGAGTTGCACGACGTGGTGGCCAACCACCTGTCGGCGATCGCGATCCACGCGACCGGTGCCCAATCGGTGGCCCGGCGGCGGGAGTTGCCGGCGGACGATCCGCTGGTCGAGGTGCTGGCGGTGATCCGGGAGAACAGCGTCCAGGGATTGGCCGAAATGCGTCGCATGATCGGACTGCTTCGGGACAGCGGCGGGGGTGAGGCCGACGAGTCCTACGCGGCGCCCGACCTGGCCGCGGTGGACGCGCTGCTGGCCAAGGCCCGGGCGGCCGGTCAGGACGTCGGACTGGACTTCGAGCTGACCGAGCACGGCGAACGCGGCGTCGTCCCGGTGCCGGTCGGGCTGGCCGCGTACCGGATCGTGCAGGAGTCGCTGACCAACGCGCTCAAGCACGCCGGGCCCGGACTGGTCGCGCTGCGGCTGGAGTTCGGACCCGAGGAGCTGCGGATCGCCGTCGACAGCCCGTACCGGGGCGAGCCGGGCCGGGGACTGCCCGGCGCCCGGGCCGGGCTGGTCGGGATGGCGGAGCGGGCCGGGCTGCTCGGCGGCAGCTTCGAGGCCGGGCCGAGGGACGGGTACTGGAGCGTGCGCGCGGTGCTGCCGCGTGGCCGGGAGAGCGAGGGACGGGAATGACGATCCGGGTGCTGGTGGCCGAGGACCAGGCGGCGGTACGGGCCGCACTGGTGATGATCCTGCGGGCCGAGCCCGGGTTCGAGGTGGTCGGGCAGGCCGCGGACGGGGAGGAGGCGGTCCGGCTGGCGCTGGAGCTGCGGCCGGACGTGGTGCTGATGGACGTGCAGATGCCCCGGCTGGACGGCGTCTCGGCGACCCGGCAGGTGGTCGACGCCGAGGCCGCCCAGGTGCTGGTGCTGACCACCTTCGACCTGGACGAGTACGTCTACGGGGCGCTGCGGGCCGGCGCGGCCGGGTTCCTGCTCAAGGACCTGGAGGCGGACACCCTGGTCGAGGGCATCCGTACGGTGGCGCGCGGGGACGGCATGCTGGCGCCCTCGGTGACCCGACGGCTGATCGGGACCTTCGCCCGCCCCGGCCGGCCGGTCGGACCGGAGGCCCGGGCCGCGGTCGCGGAGTTGACCGGGCGCGAGCGGGAGGTGCTGGCCTGCATCGGGGCCGGGATGTCCAACGGGGAGATCGCGGCCCGGCTGGAGATGGCGGAGGCGACCACGAAGACCCACGTCAGCCGGATCCTGGCCAAGCTGCGGCTGCGCAACCGGGTGCAGGCGGCGATCCTGGCCCAGGACCTCGGTCTGACCGTCTGACCAGCATCCTGGTCACCTGACCAGGTCGGTTGCAGATCACACTTCCGATTGCTATTGCGCAGCGGATTCGGGCACTAGAGTCCGCCGTGAGCGAGCGGAGCGAGTGAGCGAATTGGACTGCGCGCTTCGCGAAAGCGACCGCCGAGCTCCAGCGAGGCGGGGAATTGAGCAGTGCGGCTCTCCGGCTGGTGATCCCTGTCCTGAGCCGCCTTCAGGGCCCGCCCGCGGGGCGGCGACGGCATCGGGAGACCCAGCATGACCAATGCGTCCAGCAAGCAGATCGCCGTGATCGGGGCCGGCCTGATGGGCGCCGGCATCGCCCAGGTGTCGGCCCAGGCCGGCCACCCGGTGGTGCTGCGGGACGTGACCGAGGAGGCGCTGCAGCGCGGCCTCGCGGGCATCCGCGCCTCGTACGACAAGTTCGTCTCCAAGGGCCGGCTGAGCGCCGAGGACGCCGAGGCCGCGCTGGGCCGGATCACCACCACCACCGACCTGGGCGCCGTCGCCGAGGCCGACATCGTGGTCGAGGCGGTGTTCGAGAACCTGGAGGTCAAGGAGGGCGTCTTCCGCGAGCTGGACAAGCTCGCCAAGGACGGTGCCGTGCTGGCCTCCAACACCTCCGCCATCCCGATCACCCGGATCGCCGCCGTCACCCGGCGGCCCGAGTCGGTGGTCGGCGTCCACTTCTTCTCGCCGGTCCCGATGATGAAGCTGGTCGAGCTGGTCCGCGGCTACAAGACCGGTGACGAGACGATGGCGGCCGCCCGGGCCTACGCCGAGGGCGTCGGCAAGGAGGTCGTGGTGGTCAACCGCGACGTGGCCGGCTTCATCACCACCCGCCTGATCACCGCGCTGGTCGTCGAGGCCGCCAAGCTGTACGAGTCGGGCGTGGCCACCGCCGAGGACATCGACACCGCCTGCCGCCTCGGCTTCGGCCACGCGATGGGCCCGCTGCAGACCGCCGACCTGACCGGCGTGGACATCCTGCTGCACGCCGCCCGCAACATCTACACCGAGACCCAGGACGAGAAGTTCGCCGCCCCGGAGATCATGGCCCGGATGGTCACCGCCGGCGACCTCGGCCGCAAGAGCGGTCGCGGCTTCTACCCGTACGAGGGCAAGTGAGTCCGCGGGGCTGAACGACCTGGTGGGCCGTGCGACCGGAGCGTCGTACGGCCCACCGTGCCGGGGTGGGTGAGTTTCCTCACGCCGGGTGCCGCAGACGGGTGATTTGGGCGGTAATCGAGCGTAGGTGTGGAGCGGACCTGCGTATATTCCCTCGGACGAGTGAAGTTGCTTCAGAACAGGTCGGAAAACAGCAACCTGCGGAGCTGCTCCACCGTCAGATGAGGGAACCCGGCATTCCGAGGCGAGGGGCTCAGGCCCGCCCGGACGGCATCCCTTCCCCCGTTCCCGGCACGGTCCGGGCCGGACCCACCCCCGGACAGAACCGGACCAGCCAGGACAGCCAGGCGAAGGAGGAGAGCATGCGCATCACCGGCGACCACAGGGCGCTGGCCATCGAAGGCCGCCTCGACGTGCGCACCGCCGCCGATGCGCGGGCCCTGCTGCACCAGGCCGTGGACGGCGGCCTCGGTGACCTCGTGCTGGACCTCGGCCGGCTGGAGTTCTGGGACGCCACCGGCCTCGGGGTGATCATGGGCACCCACCGGCGGGCCGGCCGGATCGGCCGCCGGCTCGTGCTGCGCTCCGTTCCCGCGCAGCTCCAGCGGCTGCTGGTGGCCACCAAGCTGCACCGGATCCTCGCCGTCGACGGCGGGATCGCCGAGGTGCCCGCCGTCTGACGCATCCTCCGGGGCGTGCCCGGAGGGCGCGCGCGCCCGGAGACGGTGCACGGACCGGCGCGGGTCCGGCGCCGCACGCCCGGCGCGCCTTCACCCTCCCCGCACCCGGACCGCACTGCACGGCCGGGCCCGGATGTGCAAGAGTCTGCCCGTCAGATGACGGCCGCCCGGGGCCGGCTGCCCTCAGCCCGCCCGTGGCCGCGACCGAGACGTGTGCCGGCCGGCGCAGGGCGCCGGCGGCCGAACACGATGCGGAGCAGAACGTGGCACAGCCATCCGGGGAGTTCCGGCAGGAGGCCGTCCGCACCCGTGGCGGCGAACTGGTCTCCGGCGCCCTGCTGGTCGGCGTCGGCGCCCCGGACGGCTCCGAGGCCCGACCGTGTCCCGAGGAGTGGCGGCCCCACCCTCGCCGGATCGAACGCAGCGAGCCCGCCCGCGGCCCGGTCGGCGGCGTCGGCCGGGCGGTCGGCCCGCTGGCCCTCGGCGCCGGTCCCACCGACCTGCCGCTGCTCGACCGCGAGGCCGACATCGCCGAACTGCTCGGCCTGCTCGCCGAGGGCCGCTCGATACGCCTGGTCGGCCAGGCCGGCTCGGGCCGCAGCACCCTGCTGTCGGCCGTCGCCGAGGCCGCCGCCGACCTCACCCCCGGCGGTGTCGTCCAGCTCTGTGGACACCGCCGCACCGCCGCGGACCTGCTCCAGGACCTCTTCGCCGCCACCCACCACGCCCCCGGCTACCGGCCCGACCCCGGCCAGCTGACCGCCCACCTCGCCGACGTCCGCGCGGTCGTCGTGATCGACGGGGCCGAGCCGGTCGGCCCCGAGCTGGAGGAACTGCTCGCCACCGCCCCCGGCTGCGCCTTCCTGATCTCGGTCGCCCCCGCCGCCCCGCAGCTGCCCGCCGGCTCCCGGCTGCGGGACCACCTCGTCCCCGGGCTCTCCCGGGCCGCCTGCCTGGCCCTCACCGGTCGGCTGGCCGGCCGGCCGCTGGACGTCGCGGAGAAGGCCTGGGCGGTCGACCTCTGGTTCGAGTCCGAGGGCCTGCCGCTGCGCTTCGTCCAGGCCGCCGCGCTGCTGCGCCAGCGGGACGTCTCGGTGGACGCGCTGGTCGCCGCCGAGGAGGACCGGCTGGACGTCTTCGGGGCCGTCGAGGAGCCCGTCCACGACCCCGACCCGGCGATCCGGGAGAACGCGCTGCGGCGCACCGTACCGCTGCCCTCGGTGGCCGAGACCGCCTCGCCCGCCGTCCGGCTGGCCGAGGGGCTCGGCGAGTCCGCCCAGGCCGTGCTGCGCCTGGCCGTCGCGCTCGGCGGCGAGTGCCCCACCGCGCCGCACCTGCCCGCGCTGATCGACGTCGGCCAGGGCGAGAGCGCGCTGGCCGAACTCGCCGACGCCGGACTCGCGGTGTCCGTCGGCGGACACCACCGGCTCACCGCCGGGGCGTTGGAACTGCTCGCCCCGCACTGGCCGGCCCGCGGCTGCGTCGACGGCGCCGCCCAGCACTTCGCCTGGTGGGTCGGGCACAGCTCGGTGTCGCTGGCGCAGGTCGCCGCCGAGGCCGAGGTGCTGATCGGCGTGCTGCTCGCGGACCGGACCGCCGGCCGGCACGAGGCGGTGGTCCGGCTGGCCCGGGCGGCGGCGCCCGCGCTGGCGCTGGCCCTGCGCTGGGGAGCCTGGGAGCGGGCGCTGCAGCTCGGCCTGGAGGCGGCCCGGCGCACGGGCTCGGTGGTCGACCAGGCCTGGTTCCACCACGAGGCGGGCGTGCACGCGATCTGCCTGCGGCAGCCGTCCCGGGCGATCGCCGAACTGGAGAGCGCGCTCACCCTGCGGGCCACCGCCGGGGAGCAGCGCGGGGTCGCCGCCGCGCGCCGGATGATCGACCTGCTGCGCGCCGACGGCCGACAGCTGCCGCCCGCCGCGCCCGCCGCCTCGGCGCCCGGCCGCGGGCCGGTGATCCGCAAGATCGCGGCCCGGGTGCCGGCCGGGCTGAAGGCCCGCAACGGGCGGCGGCGCCGGGTGGTGGTGGCCTCCGCGGCCCTGCTCACCTTCGGGGTGCTCGGCACGGCCGTGGCGATGACCATGGCCGGGCCGGACGAGCACAAGGGCAACGACCCGCACGGGCGGCTGGACGAGGTCGGCGACACCGGGAACGCGCCGATGCCGCTGCCCTCCGCGGACGGCTCGCCGGGGACGGCCGGGACGGACGCGCCGGGCGGCGCCGCGCCGAGCGCCCCCACCGGGACGAGCGGCAGCCCGGAGCCCTCGGCGAGCGGCAGCGCGTCGCGCTCGCCCAGCGCCTCGCCGTCCCGGCGGTCGAGCGCCTCACCGGGGGCCACCGGGACGGGCGCCCCGCAGGAGCCGCAGCCGCAGCAGCCCGAGCCGGGCCAGTCGCAGCCGCCGAGCCAGCCGTCGGGGCCGAAGCCCGGCGGGTCGGGCGGGGGCGGTACCGGCGGGGGCGGGACTCAGCCGGGTGGCGGGACCTCGCCGTCGGCGAGCCCGTCTCCCACGACGGCCAAGCCGAGCCCGACGGCGACCGGGTCGGCCAGTTCGAGCACCACGCCCGGCTCGTCGCCGTCCCCGCCCTGACCGGTCAGAACAGCTTGAGCTTGTCGTCGTCGATGCCGCGCAGCTCGTCGTAGTCCAGCACCACGCAGCCGATGCCCCGGTCGGTGGCCAGCACGCGGGCCTGGGGCTTGATCTCCTGCGCGGCGAAGACGCCCTTGACCGGGGCCAGCAGCGGGTCCCGGTTGAGGAGTTCGAGGTAGCGGGTGAGCTGCTCGACGCCGTCGATCTCGCCGCGGCGCTTGATCTCCACGGCCACGGTGGCGCCGTCGGCGTCGCGGCAGAGGATGTCGACCGGGCCGATCGCGGTCATGTACTCACGGCGGATCAGCGACCAGCCGGCACCGAGCACCTCCATCCGGTCCGCGAGCAGCTCCTGGAGGTGCGCCTCGACGCCGTCCTTGATCAGGCCGGGGTCCACCCCGAGTTCGTGGGAGGAGTCGTGCAGCACCTCCTCCAGCGTGATGATGAGCTTCTCGCCGGCCTTGTTCTCCACCGTCCAGACCCCGTCGGCTTCCTTGAGGTTGCACGGCGGGGACATCCAGTTGAGCGGCTTGTAGGCGCGGTCGTCGGCGTGGATGCTGACGCTGCCGTCGGCCTTGACCAGGATCAACCTGGTGGCGGAGGGCAGATGGGCGGAGAGCCGACCGGCATAGTCGACTGAGCAGCGGGCAATTACGAGACGCACGGTCGACCACGCTAGCCCACCGGGGCCAGTTGATGCGATTCCGCGACGACCGGGTGAAGAAGACGCGAACCCCGCGAACATGGAGGTTCGGCGATCCGGGTTCCGCCCGTCGCGCTCTGGCGTACGCCCCCTCGGGTCGCTACGGTGTGTGACGGCACGGATGCAGGGTCGCTGTCAACGGGGATGGAGACTTCAGATGAACGATCCGACGGGATCAGGCCAATCTGGTGCACCACGGCGTATTTCCGGAGCAATCCGTAGGAACGACCGGCCTGCCCCGCCGCTGACTGCCACGCTGTTCTGACGCGGTCGGTGTTCAGGACGTCACGTCCCGTGGCGTCGCCGCCCGCGCATTCGACGCCGGAAACCCCGTCCCACGGTGTTCCGGACGTCACCTGCGATTTTTCGCGCACCCTCACTGTGAGCTTGGACTACGCATGACCACCCGGGCGCTGCGCGGGTGGACCGCGAGAGGAGAATCCATGTCGCTCGACGTCTCACCGGCCCTGCTGGAGAAGGCCGAGCGGGGCGAGGTCGACGAGCGGGAATTCGTCGACTGCGTCCGCGTCTCGCTGCCCTACGCCTGGGACCTGATCAGCTCGCTGGTCGCCCAGGCCAAGGTCGACGGTACCGACTTCGCCGACAACCACGTGCCGCCGCCCAGCGAGCAGGCCCGCGGCCAGCTGCTGCGCGCCCTGGCCAGCGATGCCATCCGGGGAGCCCTGCAGCGCCACTTCGGGATCCGGCTGGCGTTCCAGAACTGTCACCGGGTGGCGGTGTTCCTGCCGTCGGACGCCAACGAGGCGCGGTACGACCGCTTCACCTCCGTCCGGGAGCAGCTGCTCAACCAGTCCGAGGAACTGCGGGACTGCTGATCCGGCCCCGACCGGCCGCCGCCGTCCCCCGGTGCGGGGGGAGGGGCGGCGGCCCGGGGCCCGGCCCGGCGGCTCAACTCAGTTGCGGCAGTACCTCGGAGCCGAGCCGGGCGATGTTGTGCAGGGTCGCCTCGCGGTCGCCGCTGCCCTCCGCGAGCAGGGCGAACCGTCGGATGCCGGTGCGCTCGGCGGTGGCCAGCAGTCGGTCGGCGCACTGCCTCGGGGTGCCCACCGGGTGCAGGTCGCAGAGGAGTTCGGTGTACTGGTGCGGGTCGCGCATCTTGCGCTCGCGGCCGTCCACGGTGCGGTGGGCGCCGAGCCCGTACTCGAACCAGCCGGGCATCGCGCTCAGCAGGGTGGCCCGGGCGGTGGAGGTGCGGTCGTCGACCTGGGCCACCCCGGCCGCGACGTGCTGGCGGGTCACCCGCCGCAGCTGCTCCTCGCTGCGCCCGGCGGCCAGCCAGGCGGTCCGGTAGAGCTCCAGCATCCGCAGCTTGTCCTCGTCGCCGGAGTGCATGCCGAGCAGCATCGGCAGGCCGCGTTCGGCGGCCAGCTTCACCCCGCCCGGGGAGGTGCAGGCGACCACCACCGGCGGGCCGGCCACCGGCCGTCCGGCGGTGGTGAGTTCCTCGCCGAGGGCGTCGGTGTCCTGCCGCTGGCGCGGGAAGCGGACCGGGCCGGTCGGCTCGCCCAGGCCGAGCCAACTGCCCAGGCCCGGGCGGCGCAGCGGCTCGGCGGCCTGCGGCACCACCGCCACCTCGGGGAAGGTGAACTGCGGCCCGTCCGCGCCGACCCGGGAGCCGCGCAGCCAGCGCAGCAGCAGGTCCAGCCGTTCCGGGAAGCCGGTCTCGAAGGCGTCCACGCCGCTGCCGAACACCTCCAGGTCGATCCACGGCCCGCCGCGGCCCACCCCGAGCGTGAAGCGCCCGCCGGAGGTGAGGTGCAGCAGTGCGGCCTGTTCGCCGAGCGCCACCGGGTGGCGGTTGGAGAGCACGCTGACCGCGGTGCCGATGCCGATCCGCCGGGTGCGGCCGAGCAGCAGCGCGGCGAGGGTCGCGGCGTCGGGGCAGACCCCGTACGGGACGAAGTGGTGCTCGGCCAGCCAGACGCTGTCCAGGCCCGCGCGTTCGGCCTCGACGGCGGTCCGGACGGTGCGCTCCAGCGCCTCGCCGTGGCTCTGCCCGGGGAACTGGGCGGACAACAGGAACGCGCCGACCCGTACCGGTGCGGTGTCCGGCGGCAGTGCGCCGGAGCGCTGCACGGCGGTCAGCGGTTCGCCCGCGACGGCGGTCAGCGGCGGTACGGAGGTCAGCGCCGGGCCGGGCGCGGGCGGCCGTACGCCGACGGGCCGGCGGGTCTCGGCGCGGGGGCTGGTCTTGGTCATCCTGGGGGCCTCCTCGGGTGCACGCAGGGTCTGCGGGCCCCGCCTGTCCCCTCGTGGGTATCCGATGTCATGTGCCAATGGCACGCCGAACCCCGAATTTCCCCGATGATCGGGTGGATCTCGGCAAAAACGCCGGACAGTGGTCCGGGGCCGTGATAGAGGCCTCCGGAGGGCCGGGGACCCGCCTCCGCCCGGGGGACAGGCTCTAGGCTGGAACGACGAACTCGAGCCCCCGGAAGAGAGGCAGTCCGCCGTGCCCCGCCGCAACCGGATCAAGAGCGCCGAACCGAGCGAGCGCGGCGAGCCGACCGCCGCCCCGCTCGGCGGATCGCTGCGCCGCACCGAGAACTACCAGGGCGACGACTGGGTGGTCCAGACGGTCGCCGGCACCTCGGGGCGGTCCTACCGCTGCCCGGGCTGCGACCAGGAGATCCCGCCCGGGGTGGGCCACGTGGTGGCCTGGCCGCAGCACGGCGCCGGGGTGGACGACCGGCGGCACTGGCACCGCGCGTGCTGGGGAGCGCGCGAGCGCCGGGCCTCCAATGTGCTGCGAGGCCGCGGCGCTCCGCGCTACTGAGTCCTCGACTCCCTCACGCGTCGCGGTTCTTGAGCACCAGCGCGCCGCCGATCAGGGCCGCCAGGGTCCAGGCCAGGCAGATCGCGAAGCCCGTCCACGGCCCGTACGGCTGGCCGTTCTGCTCGTACACCAGCAGCATCCGCGAGCCCGCGTAGTCGGGGAAGTAGTGGGCCAGGGTCTTGACCTTCGGCACCGCCGAGAGGATCGGCGAGAGCAGGAAGAAGAACGGCACCAGCACGCCGAGCGCGAGCGTCTGGTTGTGCAGCATGGCGGTGACGCCGGCCGAGAACAGGCAGAGCATCGTCAGGTACAGCGCGGCGCCGAGCACCGCCCGCAGCACGTGCGGCTCGCTCAGCGTGGTGGAGTGCGAGCCGAGCAGCGCCTGGCCGGTGAAGAAGGTCGCGAAGGCGGTCACCAGCGCGACCGCGAGCGCCAGCACGCCGAGCACCAGCGCCTTCCCGGCCAGCAGGGTGCCGCGCTGGGGGACGGCGGCCAGGGTGACCCGGATCATCCCGCTGCTGTACTCGTTGCCGATCGCCAGCACGCCGAAGACGATGATGGCCAGCTCGCCGAGCATGATGCCGGAGAAGGCCGTGCCGGTGGCGTCGAAGGGGCTCTGGTCGTGCCGCCGGAACTCGGTGAAGTTGTTGTTGGTGAGCAGGGACAGCAGCGCGCCGATCCCCACCGTGACCACGAAGGCCAGCGCGAGCGTCCAGAGGGTGGAGCGGACGCTGCGGATCTTCGTCCACTCGGAGCGCAGGACCGCCGGGAAGGACGCCATCTCAGTTCTCCTCCTGCCGCACCGCCGCGGCCGGCCGGGTGCCGTCCGCCTTCCAGCCCGCGCCCCACTCGCCGGGCGCGCCGGCCGCGTCCCGGCCCGGGCCGTCGCCCGCGTGGTACTCCACCGAGTCCGCGGTCATCTGCATGAACGCCTCCTCCAGCGAGGCCTGCTGCGGGCTGAGCTCGTGCAGCACCACGCCGTGCGAGGCGATCAACTCGCCGAGCCGGGCGATGTCGCCGTCGACCACCTCGTAGGAGCCGTCCGGGCCCGGCTCGTGCCGCAGTCCGGCGCCGGTCAGGACGTCGAGCAGGCGCTCGGGCTGCGGGGTGCGCAGCCGTACGGCGGAGCGGGAGTTGCGCCGGATGAACTCCGGCATCGGCAGGTCGGCGAGCAGCCGGCCGCGGCCGATGACCACCAGGTGGTCGGCGGTGACGGCCATCTCGCTCATCAGGTGGGAGGAGACGAAGACCGTCCGGCCCTCGCCGGCCAGCCGCTTCATCAGGTTGCGGATCCAGAGGATGCCCTCCGGGTCCAGGCCGTTGACCGGTTCGTCGAACATGACGATCTCCGGGTCGCCGAGCAGTGCGGAGGCGATGCCCAGGCGCTGGCCCATGCCGAGCGAGAAGCCGCGGGCCCGCTTGCGGGCGACCGGGGTGAGGCCGACCAGGGCGAGCACCTCGTCCACCCGTCTCGCCGGGATCCGGTTGCTCTGGGCGAGCCAGAGCAGGTGGTCGCGGGCGGTGCGGCCGGGGTGGACGGCCTTGGCCTCCAGCAGGGCGCCGATGTACTTGAGCGGCTCGCTGAGCTGCCCGTAGCGCCTGCCGTCGATGGTGACCCGGCCGCTGGTCGGGCGGTCCAGGTCGAGGATCATGCGCATGGTGGTGGACTTGCCCGCGCCGTTGGGGCCGAGGAAGCCGGTGACCACCCCCTGGGGGACCGAGAAGCTGAGCCGGTCCACCGCGAGCGTCTTGCCGTAACGTTTCGTCAGGTCGTGCAACTCGATCATTCGCGCTCCCTTACTCTCTGTCAGGCTAGGACAAAGCGGATGTCGTGGCCCGTCGAGTGGGTCCGGTGAGTGGGCCCATCGGTCCCACCGGAATACGGTGGGCGCATGAGCGAGCTCCCTTCTGCGGTTTCCGTCCGCGAGAGCGGCACCGGAACACCCCTCGTGCTGCTGCACGCCTTCCCCCTGAACTCCTCGATGTGGTCCGCCCAGCTGGACGCGCTGCCCGGACTCACCGGGGACGAGGTCCGGGTGCTCGCCCCCGACCAGCGGGGGTTCGGCGGCACCGAGCTGGGCCACGACGAGCCCTCGCTGGACCTGGTCGCCGACGACCTGGCGCTGCTGCTGGACGCGGCCGGGATCGACCGGGCGGTGCTCGGCGGGCTCTCCATGGGCGGCTACGTCGCGCTCGCCTTCGCCCGCCGCCACCCGGACCGGCTGGCCGGTCTGCTGCTGGCCAACACCCGCGCCACCGCCGACACCGACGCCGTCCGGGCCGACCGGGAGCGGATCGCCGCCGCCGTCACCGCCCGGGACAGCGTCGGGCTGCTGCTGGACGAGCGGGTGGCGGCCAAGCAGCTCGGGCCCGACTCGCAGCACCTGGTGGACCGGGTGCAGACGATGGTCGCCGCCGCGCCGCCGGCCGCCGTCGCCTGGACCCAGCGGGCCATGGCGGCCCGTCCGGACTCCCTGGAGGTGCTGGCCGGGATCCGGGTGCCGGTCGCACTCCTCGCGGGCGCCCAGGACGCCCTGGTGCCGCCGGAGGAGGCCGAACGGATGCTGGCGGCCCACCCGGACGCCGAACTGACCGTCGTCCCCGGAGTGGGCCACCTGAGCGCCCTGGAGTCCCCGGGGGCGTTCGACACCGCCGTCCGCCGGCTGCTCGCCCGGGTGGCCGCCGGATGAGCCCGGACGCGGCGGGCTGGGACTACTCCGCCCTGGAGGTCACCGGCCGGATGCCGGTGACCAATCGCGGCGAGGGGCTGGTGGAGCTGACCCTGGAACCGCTCGGCGAGGACTACTGGATGCGCCCGGGGGAGACCTTCATCGTCACCTCGTACGGCGACTACGGGTCCGGGCACCCCTTCGAGGTGCAGTACTGGCCGGACTCGGTCTCGGTCTGGTGCACCTCCTGGTTCGGCACCGTCTCCGACGACGAGGGCAACCAGCTCAGCAGCGGGCACCAGCGGCCCGACGGGGCGTACCCGAGGTAGTGACACCCGCAAACGCGGCAGGTCCTCACCCCGAAGGGTGAGGACCTGCTCGGTGCCGGGCCGGACGGCCGGGTCAGCGCGACTGCTGGGCGGGCACGCCCATGGTGTCGTCGGTCGGCAGCGAGGCGGCGGCCACGGCCGCGCCGGTCAGCGTCGCCAGCATCTCGCGGACGTTGGTCAGCTGGGCGTTGATGCTGTCGCGACGGTTGGTCAGCGCCGCCAGCTCGCGCTCGGACTCGCTGCGGATGCGGTCCGCCTTGGCGTTGGCGTCCGCCACGATGTCCTCGGACTGGCGCTGGGCCGTCTCGACGGTCTGGCGGGCCCGGCGCTCGGCGTCGGTGCGCAGCTTCTCGGCCTCCAGGCGCAGCTGCTCGGCCCGGTGCTCGATCTCGGCGAGGCGCTTCTCGGCCTTGGCCTGGCGGGCGGCCAGGTCGCGCTCGGACTGCTCGCGGCGCTTGGCCAGGTTGGTCTCGAACTCCAGCGCGGCCTGGGCGGCCTTGGTGCGGGTCTCCTCGAAGAGGGCGTCCGCCTCCTCGCGCTTGTTCTGGGCGTCCTTGTTGGCCTCGGCGCGCAGCTGGGCGGAGTCGCTCTTCGCCTTGTCGACGATCCGCAGACCCTCGTCCTCCGCCTTGGCCTTGCGGTCCTTGGCGTAGTTCTCGGCCTCGGTGCGGACCTGCTGGGCGGCGGCCTCGGCCAGCTCGCGGTGCTGCTCGGAGGCGCGGTGCGCCTCGTCGCGCAGGTCCTTCGCCTCCTCCTCGGCGAGCCGCAGGATCTTCTCGACCCGGGCGCCGAGACCGGCGTAGGAGGGCTCCTGCTCGGCGACCGCCGCCTGGGCGGTCTGGGTCTCCAGGTGGAGCTCCTCGATGCGCTTCTCCAGCGCACTGATCCGGGTCAATGCACTGTCACGGTCGGCCACCAGCTTGGTGATCCGCTCGTCGACCTGGGCGCGCTCGTACCCACGGCGCACCAGGTCGAAGCCGTGAGGGGAGTGACTGTCGCTCATGGGACTCTGGGCTTCCTGTCGTCAAACCGCTGAGGTGGTTGAGGGAATCCTGACACGGTACCGGAGTGTCGACGGCGAAATGCCGTTCTCTCACGGACAATGACCGTCAATGTCCGCTCAATCGGGTGGTGCGTTCTTGGAACGATTGCCACCCGACCGGGGGGAGCCAACTCCGGCACCGGCCTTGGCACCCCCGTCCTTCTTCGTGCTGCTTCCCCCGTTGGCCTGGGCGACCGGTGACGGTGCCTCGAACGCCTCCAGCGCCGAGAGCACGTCCTGGACCCTGGAGATCTCGGTGTTGATGTCCTTGCGGCGGCGCACCAGCTCGTCCAGCTCCCGGCGGCCCTCGCCGGTGACCCGCTCGGCCTCCGCCTTCGCCTCGGCGATCAGCCGCTCGGCCTCCGCCTTCGCCAGTTCGATCTGCTCGTCCGCGGTGTGGTCGGCGTCGCGCAGCCGCTTCTCCGCCTCGGCCGCCGCGCCGTCGAGCCGCTCCTCGGCCTCCGACTCGGCCGACCGCAGCTTGGCCTCGGACTTCTCGATCAGCGCCTCGGCCCGCTCGGTGGAGTTGGCGAGCTTGGTCTCCGCCTCCTTGAGCAGGCCCTCGGCCTTGCGGACGGCCGACAGCCGGACCTTGCTGGCCTCCGCGGAGGCCTCCGAGGTGAGCTCGCCGGCCCGCTCCTCGGCCGCCGCGACCAGCGCCGCGGCGCGGTCCTCGGCCTCGGCGACGGCGGCCACCGCCTGCTCCTCGGCCTCGGTCAGCTGCTCCTGGGCGGCCGTCACCAGCGCGTCCACCCGCTCGCCGGCCGACTTCATGGCCGCCGCGTTCTCCTTGCGGGCCCGCTCGTGCAGCGCCTCCACCTCGGCGTCGGTGCGCTCGCGCAGCTCCTCGGCCCGCTCGCGGATCGCGGTGGCGTCCCGGCGGGCCTCGGCGAGCAGCGCGTCGGCGTCGGAGCGGCCCTTCTCGACCTCGGCCTGACCGGCCGCCTCGCCCGCCGCGACCAGCCGGTCGGCCTCCTTGCGGGCGGCCGCGACCATCGCGTCCGCCTGCTCCTCGGCGGCGGCGGTGGTGGCCAGCGCGGTGGTCTGGGCGTCCTCGCCGAGCGACTCGGCGTCCGCGAAGGCCTTTTCCAGGACGGACTTGGCCTGGTCCCGGGTGGCCTTGTCGAACTGCTCGGCGGCCTCCCGGGTCTCGGCGTCGTAGGCGTCCGCGCGGGAGCGGCTGGCGCTGTCGTAGTCGTCGGCCAGGGTGCGGGTGGCGAGCGCGTACTCCTCGGCCTCGGCGCGCAGCCCGGCGGCCAGCTCCTCGGCGTCCGCGATGGTGCGCAGGCCCTGGGCCTCGGCGTCGGCGACCGTACGGGCGGCGTGCGCCTCGGTGTCGGCGCGCAGCTGCTCGGCGGCCCCCTGGGCGGCGCGCAGCTCGGCCTCGGCCTCGGCGCGCAGGTGCTCGTCGTAGGCCTGGGCCTCGGCGCGCTGCCGGCCGAGCTCGGCCTCCGCGGCCTCGCGCTCGGCGGTGAGCTCCAGCTCGGTCCGCTCGCGCAGGGCCGTGGTCTCGGCGTCGACCCGGGCGCGCTGCTCGGCGGTCTCCCGGTCGGCCAGCTCGCGCTGCTCGGTGGTCTCCCGGTCGGCGAGGGCACGGGTCTCGGCGGCGTCCCGCTCGGCCAGGTCGCGGGTGTCCGCGGCCTCCTGCTCGGCGGTGGCCCGCAGTGCGGCGATCTGCTCGGCGGCGGCCTCGTGCAGGCCGGCCACCGACTGGCGGACCTCGGCGGCCTCCTCCTCGGCGGCGGCGACCAGTTCGGCGCCCTCGGCCCGGGCGGCGGCGACCGCGTCCTCGCCGTCGGCGCGCGCCTGCTCCAGCTCGGCGGCGGCCTCGGCGCGGATCCCGTCGGCGGTGGCGCGGGCCTCGGACAGCTCCCGGCCGGCCTCGGCCCGGACGGTCTCGGCCTGCTCGTTGGCCAGCGCCAGTTCGGCGGCGGCCTTCTCCCGGGTGACCTTGGCGTCCTGGGCGGCCTCGGCCCGGCGCTGGCCGGCGGCCTCGGTGGCCTGCTCCAGCAGCTCGTCGGCCTCGGCCCGGCGCTCGACGGCGTACTGCTCGGTCTCGGCGCGCAGGTCGGCGGTGGCCTGTTCGGTCTCGGCGCGCAGGTCGACGGCGTACTGCTCCGTCTCGGCGCGCAGGTCGCCGGAGTACTGCTCGGCCTCGGTGCGGACCCGGTCGGCGTGGGCCTCGGCGGCCTCGCGCTGCTGGGCGGTCTCCTGCTGGACCAGGGCGCGCAGCTCGGCGGCGTCCTGCTCGGCCCCGGCGCGCAGCTCGCCCGTCTCGCGCTCGGCGAGCTCGCGCAGTTCGGCGGCGTACCGGTCGGTGCTGTCGCGCAGCTCGGTGGTCTCGGCGGCGGTGCGCTCGGCGAGGTCCACCGCGGTCTGCTCGGCCTCGGTGCGGACCCGGTCGGCGTAGGCCTCGGCGGCCTCGCGGACGGCGGCCGTCTCGGCGGCGGTGCGCCGGGTCAGCTCGTCCGCGGCCTGCTCGGCGTCGGTGCGCAGGGCGGCCGTCTCGGCCTCGGTGCGCTCGGTGAGTGCGACGGCGGTCTGCTCGGCCTCGGTGCGGACGCGCTCGGCGTAGGCCTCGGCGTCGGTGCGCAGCGCGGTGGTCTCGGCGTCGGTGCGCTCGGTCAGCTCGGCGGCGGCCTGTTCGGCCTGCTCACGGGCGGTCCGGGCGGCGGCCAGCTGCTCGGCGGTCTCCTCGCGCTCGCGCAGCAGCCCGTCGGAGGCCTCCTCGCGTTCGCGCCGGCTCTCCTCGCGCAGCGCCTCGGCGGCGGCCTCGGCCTCGCCCCTGGTCCGGGCGGCCTCGGCGTCGGCCTCGGCGCGCACCCGCTCGGCGTCGCCGACCGCGGCGTCCCGGACGGCCTTCGCCCCGGCCTGGGCGTCGGCGGTCAGGGCCTCCGCGGCGGTGCTCGCCTCGGCGCGCACCCGCTGGTCGAACTCGGTTGCGTCGCGCCGGAGTTCGGCGGTCTCGCGCTCGGCCGCGGTGCGGTTCTCGGCGGCCGCGGCCTTGGCGGCGGCCAGCGCGTCCTGGCCCTGCTGCTCGGCGGTGGCGGTGATCTTCCCGGCCTCGGCGCGGGCCCGGGCCAGGGTCTGCTCGGCCCGGCCCTGGGTCTCGGCGGCCTGTTCCTGGGCCTGCTCGCGCAGCCGCTCGATCTCCCCGGCGGCACCCGCGCGCAGGTCGTCCGCGTCGGCCTTGGCCCTGGTCAGCAGCTCCTCGGCGTTCTTCGCCGACTCCTCGATCTGCAGCACGGCCTGGCGGCGGGCCTCGCTGCGGGCCCGGTCGGCCTCGGCGGCGGCCTGGGCGCGCAGCTCCTCGGCCTCGGCGCGCAGCCGGGCCGCCTCGTCCTGCATCTGCTCGATCCGCTCGCGGATCGCGGCGGCGTCGTCCAGCGCGGCGTTCTGGGCCTGCTCGACGGCGGCCTGGGCCTGCTCGCGCAGCCGCTGGGCCTCGGCGTGCGCCTCGGTGCGGATCCGCTCGGCCTCGGCGGAGGCCTCGCCGCGGGCGGCCTCGGCGTCCCGGTTGGCCCGGCCGAGCACCTCCTCGGCGGTCTTGGCGGCCTTGGCGAGGTGGACGGTGGCGTCCTTGGCGCCGGCCGCCCGGCCCTCCTCCTCGGCCTCGCCGCGCAGCCGCTGGGCGTCGGCCTCGGACTGGGCGCGCAGCTCGGCGACGTCCCGGTCGGCCTGGGCGCGCAGTTCGGCGATCGCGGCCTCGGCCTCGGCCTTCAGCTGGGCGGCGACCGACTCGGCGGTGGCCCGCAGCCGCTCGCTCTCCTCGGCGGCGGCGGCCTTGGCGGCGTCCGCCTCGGCCTGCCGGGTGGCGGCCTCGGTCCGGATCGCCTCGGCCTCCGCGCGGATGGCCTCGGACTCCTTGGTGGCGTTGGCGACCAGTCGGGCGATCTCGGCCCGGGCGGTCTGCGAGCGCTGCTCAGTGGCGGCGTCGCCGTCGGCGACCCGGCGCTCGGCGGCGGCCTCGGCGTCGGCCTGGAGCCGCTCGGCGGCCTGCTCGGCCTGGACCCGCAGCTCGGTGGCCTCCCGGCGGGTGCGCTCGGCCTCGGCGATCGCCGCGTCGCGCAGCCGCTCTATCTCGGCCTTCGCGGCGCCGAGCTGCTGCTCGGCGCGGGCCTGCTCGGCGGCGGCCTGCTCCGTGAGCCGGCCGATCTCGGCCTGCGCGGCGGCCAGCTGCTGTTCGGCGGCGGCATGGGCGGCGGCCAGCTCCTGCTGGGCCTGGCCGCGGGCCGCGTCCACGTCGGCGGCGGCCTGGGCGCCGGCCTGCTGGGCGTGCTCGGAGGCGGCGCGCAGCAGTCGTTCGGCGTCGTTCTGGGCCTTCTGCAGGGCGGCCTCGGCGGCGGCGTGGGCCTCGCCGCGGGCGGCGTCCACGTCGGCGGCGGTCTGGGCGCGGGCCTGGTCGGCCAGGGCGGTGGCCTCGGCGCGGGCCGCGGCGACCATCCGCTCGGACTCGGCGCGGGCGTCCTGGAGGAGGCGCTGGGCCTCCTGCTCGGAGCCGCTGCGGGTCTGCTCGGCCCAGCCGTTGACGTGCTGCTCGGCGGAGCGGCGCAGCTCGGTGAGCTCGTCCTCCAGCTGGCGGCGGCGGGCGGCGAGCTCGGCCTCCAGCCGGGCGGTGCGCTCGGCGGCCTCGGCCATGATCCGCTGGGTCGCGGCCTGGGAGTCGCGCAGCTGGCGCTCGGCGTCGGCGCGCATCTGCTGGGCCTGCATCTCCGCGGTGCGGAGCATCTGCTCGGCCTGGCCGGAGACGGCGTCGAAGGCGCGTGGCTGGGCGAGCATGCGCCGGGACTCGTGCAGCTTGGCCCGGAGCACCTCCACCTGGTAGGCGAGGTCCTCGGCATGCTCGACTGCCTTGTCCCGCTCCTTCCGAGTCCGACCCATCTCGGCCTCGAACTGGGAGAGGTGATCGTCAACCTCGTAGCGGTCGTTGCCCCGCACTCCGCGGTCCCATCCATCTCCTGGTCGCGTCTTCGACCCGGCCTGTCCCGGGCTCCCGTGTCCGGGGCACCGGTCCGACTGGTCCTTGCATCCGCGGCCACCGGACGACCCCTGCCAAAGCCGGGGGCGTCCGCCGCGGTCGTCGGAGTCCTGGCTGCGGGAGCGCGGCGGTGCCGCGTTCCCCCGTCCGGGTGGACTCCTGGGCGAACTCTTGCCTGTGGAGAATGGTGACAGATCCGTCTTGCGACTGTTCAGCCGTGCCCGCGTACTGGACTCCCCTGCGACGGGCCGACCACCGGAGGGCGGACAGGCCAGTCATCGGCCGTGCCCGTCGCCTCCGTCCCCCGGAGTCTTCGCGCACCTGGGCATTGTAGTGGGAGCGCACCGCGGGGGAATGGCCGCGTGGTGGTTTTCCGGCTGCCGGACCACGTTACTGACGGGTCGCTAGGGCCGGATCGCGGTGTGCCGCCCGGGGACGGGCGGAACCGGGGGCGGTTTCAGTGCTCCTCGTGGCCGCCCGGCTGCGCGGAGGTGACCAGCTCGGTCAGCACGCCGCCGCAGTCCTTGGGGTGCAGGAAGGTGATCCGCGAGCCCATCGAGCCGATCCGCGGCTGGTCGTACAGGACCCGGACGCCCTTGTCGCGGATGGCCTCGGAGTCGCCGTCCACGTCGGCGGTGCCGAAGGCGATGTGGTGCACGCCCTCGCCGTTCTTCTCCAGCCACTTGGCGACGGTGGAGTCCGGCCGGGTGGGCTCCAGCAGCTGGAGGTACGATGCGCCGCCGTCGTCCGTCCCGTTGATCCGGAGCATGGCCTCGCGGACGCCCTGCTCCTCGTTGACCTCGCTGTGGAACACCTCGAAGCCGTAGGTGGCGCGGTAGAACTCGACGGTCTTGTCGAGGTCTCGGCAGGCGATGCCGATGTGGTCGATGCGGGTCAGCACGGCGGCCTCCAGGGCGGTGGACGGAAAGTGGCACCCAGTGCAGCGCATCGCTCGGAGCCGGCGCCAGTGCCGGACGTGCGAGCCTGCTCACACACCGGCTTTCACCCGGACGTTCACCCGGACCGCGTTGACACGGTGTTGACTGGACGGTGCCAGTGCGCTCGATCACACCGTCGCTCCGGTGACGGGCGGAAAGCGGGTCAGTACCCTGAGCGCAACCTCACCTGGCCACGACGTGCGAAGGGGCCCGTCCCATGACCAACACCACCTCTGTGATCGTTGCCGGTGCACGGACCCCGATGGGTCGCCTGCTCGGCTCGCTCAAGGGCTTCTCCGGTGCCGACCTCGGCGGCTTCGCGATCAAGGGCGCGCTGGAGCGGGCCGGGATCACGGGTGAGCAGGTCCAGTACGTGATCATGGGCCAGGTGCTGCAGGCCGGCGCCGGCCAGATCCCGGCCCGCCAGGCGGCCGTCAAGGCCGGCATCCCGATGAACGTCCCGGCGCTGACCATCAACAAGGTCTGCCTCTCCGGCCTGGACGCCATCGCGCTCGCCGACCAGCTGATCCGGGCCGGCGAGTTCGACATCGTGGTGGCCGGCGGCCAGGAGTCGATGACCAACGCCCCGCACCTGCTGCCGAAGTCCCGCGAGGGCTACAAGTACGGCGCGGTCGAGGTGCTGGACGCGATGGCGTACGACGGCCTGACCGACGCCTACGAGAACATCCCGATGGGCGAGTCCACCGAGAAGCACAACACCCGGCTGGGCATCCCGCGCGAGGTGCAGGACGAGATCGCCGCCGCCTCGCACCAGCGGGCCGCCAAGGCGCAGGCCGACGGCGTCTTCGAGGCCGAGATCGTCCCGGTCGCCATCCCGCAGCGCAAGGGCGAGCCGGTGCTGTTCGGCCAGGACGAGGGCATCCGCGCCGACACCACCGTCGAGGGCCTGGGCCGGCTGCGCCCGGCCTTCACCAAGGACGGCACCATCACGGCCGGCACCTCCTCGCAGATCTCCGACGGCGCCGCCGCGGTGGTCGTGATGAGCAAGGCCAAGGCCGAGGAGCTGGGCCTGACCTGGATCGCCGAGATCGGCGCCCACGGCAACGTGGCCGGCCCGGACAACTCGCTGCAGTCGCAGCCGTCCAACGCGATCAAGCACGCGCTGGGCAAGGAGGGCCTGGAGGTCTCCGACCTCGACCTGATCGAGATCAACGAGGCCTTCGCGGCCGTCGCGTACCAGTCGATGAAGGACCTCGGCGTCTCCTCCGACATCGTCAACGTCAACGGTGGCGCGATCGCGCTCGGCCACCCGATCGGGATGTCCGGCGCCCGCGTGGTGCTGACCCTGGCGCTGGAGCTGCAGCGCCGCGGCGGCGGCGTCGGCGCGGCCGCGCTGTGCGGCGGCGGTGGCCAGGGCGACGCGCTGATCGTCCGTGTTCCTGGTGAGCAGAGCCCCAAGGCCTGATCTGCTCTCTGCTCTCTGAACCCCTCGGGGCTGCGGACCGCCACCAGTGGTCCGCAGCCCCTTCGGCATCCGCCGTCCGCCGACATCCGTGCAAGGAGATCCCGATGATCGATGTCGCCGCGTTGGTCGAGCAGGCCCGGGAGGGCCGGCCGCGGGCGGTCGCCCGGCTGATCACGCTGGTCGAGAACGCCGCCCCGCAGCTCCGGGAGGCGATGGCCGCGCTCGCGCCGTACACCGGCCAGGCGTACACGGTGGGCCTGACCGGCTCGCCCGGGGTCGGCAAGTCGACCTCCACCTCGGCGCTGGTCTCGGCCTACCGGCGGCTCGGCAAGCGGGTCGGGGTGCTCGCCGTCGACCCCTCCTCGCCGTTCTCCGGCGGGGCGCTGCTCGGTGACCGGGTCCGGATGCAGGACCACGCGACCGACCCCGAGGTGTTCATCCGCTCGATGGCCACCCGCGGACACCTGGGCGGGCTGTCCTGGGCGGCCCCGCAGGCGCTGCGGGTGCTGGACGCGGCCGGCTGCGAGGTCATCCTGGTCGAGACGGTCGGGGTGGGGCAGTCCGAGGTCGAGGTCGCCGCCCAGGCCGACACCGCGGTGGTGCTGCTGGCCCCCGGGATGGGCGACGGCATCCAGGCCGCCAAGGCGGGCATCCTGGAGATCGGCGACGTCTTCGTGGTCAACAAGGCCGACCGGGACGGCGCCGACGCCACCGCCCGGGAGCTCAACCACATGCTCGGCCTCGGCGAGGCCCGCGAGGCGGGGGACTGGCGCCCGCCGATCGTCAAGACCGTCGCGGCGCGCGGCGAGGGCGTGGACGAGGTGGTCGAGGCGCTGGAGAAGCACCGCGCCTGGCTGGAGGAGCACGGCGAGCTGGTGGCGCGCCGCCGCCGCCGGGCCGCCCAGGAGATCGAGGCGATCGCGCTGGCCGAACTGCGCGCCCGGATCGGCGACCTCTCCGGGGACCGCCACCTGGCCGGCCTCGCCGATCGGGTCGTCTCCGGCGAACTGGACCCGTACGGGGCGGCCGACCAGCTGGTGGCCGGCCTGACCACGGGCTGAGCCGGCCTGCCGCCCGTTCCGCAGGGGAACGGGCGGCCCGGGCAGTGCCTAGGAGCGGCCGCGGAGGCCGCGGAGGTGGTCGGCGACCGGGGCGAGGGCCTCGTAGATGGCGTCGAGCTGCTCCGGGGTGAACCGGTCGATGAAGTGGGCCCGGACGCTGCGGACGTGGTCGGGGGCGACCCGCTGCATGGTCTCCCAGCCCTGCTCGGTGAGGTGGGCGTAGAGGCCGCGGCGGTCGTTGGGGCACTCCTGGCGGAGCACCAGGCCGGCGTTCTCCATCCGGGTGATCTGGTGGGAGAGCCGGCTCTTCGACTGCAGGGTGGCCGTCGCGAGGTCGGTCATCCGCATCCGGTGGTCCGGGGCCTCGGAGAGCACGACCAGGATCTCGTAGTCGTTGATCGCCAGGCTGTGCGGCTGGAGTTCACGGCTGAGCTGGTACTCCAGCAGCTTGGCGACCTCCAGATGGGCGCGCCACATCCGCTGCTCCCTGGCGGTCAGCCAGGGAGTCTCCTCCTCGGGCTGCGGGTCAGGGGTGTCCGCCGCGTCGATCGTGTGCGTATCCATGGCACCCAGCATAGCTGATTTAGTTCAATCTTGTACAAGTTTACAGGCCGAAACGCCGGCCGAGTTCGCCCAGGTTACCGACGCCGGGCCGGCCCGGGTCGTGGTCGGGCTGGGACGGCACCCCGCCGGCCGGTACGCCCGCCTCGGCGTCCATCCGGCCGACCGAGCGCTCGGCCATCAGCAGCTCGCTGGACTGCACCAGCACCTGCCCGGCGCCGATGAACTCGAACTGGTGCTCCTCGCCGGACGCCCCGCCGATGCCGGTCAGCCGCCGCAGGCCGCCGACCACCCCGTGCAGGTAGTCGTGGTCGTAGTGGTGGCACGGCGCCGGGCAGTCCGCCCAGCCGACCAGCGCCTGCGGGTCCACCCGGACCGGCGGCTCCACGAAGTGCACCGGCCCGTTCGAGGCGGCGACGAAGCGGCCGGTGCCGAGCAGGGTCAGGAAGCCCGGGATGATCGACTGCTTGAGCCGCAGCGTCGGGTCGAAGGCGAGCAGGTTGCCGGAGCGGACGGTCAGGTTGCCGTCGTCCAGGTCGTAGGAGTTGAGGTCGAAGGCGCGGTCGGCCAGCAGCAGCTTGCCGCGGCCCTGGGCGACCACCCAGTCCGCCGCGTGCAGCGGCGAGTTGAAGTGCTGGCCGAGCACCCGGTCGACCATGCCCGCGCCGACGCCGCGGAAGGTGATGTCGCCGTAGTAGGCGACCATCTTGCCCTTCTGCAGGAAGTAGGAGCCGTTCAGCTCGACGGAGAAGGCGTACGGGTTGACGTTGTCGCCGGCCGGCAGGGTGTACGCGTCGTGCACCACCGGGCCGGCGCTGCCGTGGGTCGTCGGCAGCGGGGCCTGGGTGCCTCCGAACTGCTCCTGGGCGTACGGCTGTTGAGGCGGCGTGGGGTACTCGGACTGCGGGGCGTACCCGGACTGCGGGGCGTACCCGGGCGGCGGCGGGGGCGGGGGCGGCGGGTAGTCCGAGGAGCGGCCGCGGTGCGGCGGCACCGGCGGCACCGTGAAGCCCGGCTGGGTCGGCTGGTCGTGCGGCGAGTGCCCCCCGTACGGCGGCTGCGGCGGGTGGGACATCAGAGCTTCTCCTCGCTCGCCTGGACGTACGCCGTGCCCTGTCCGGACAGCTCCAGCTGGAACGCCTCGCCCGAGCCGCGGCCGATCATCTCGCGCCAACCGATCGCGGTGGAGAGCTTGTTGCGCACCTCGCCGCGGTGCGCCACGTACGCCTGCGGGTCGACGTGCACCGGCTGTCCGGGGACGATCGGCAGCTCGAAGACGCCGCCGTGGGCCAGCACCGCGACCGAGCCGTGCCCCTCCAGCCGGGTGGTGAACAGGCCCTGCCCGCTGACCTGGCCGCGGACCATGCCCATCACCCCGCCCTGCGAGCCGAGGAACACGGTGGACTGCCGCAGCGTGCCCTCGAAGGCGAGCAGCCGGTCCGCCTCGACGAACAGGGTGTCGCCAGTCAGGTCGATCACGTGGACGTGGTGGCCGCCGTGGCCGAACATCACCCGGCCCTGGCCCTCGACGGTCATCAGCGGGGTGTCCTCGTTCGCGACCCGTCGGCCGATCATCGACATCACCCCGCCCTGCCCGCCGGTGATGCTCGGGGTGAACCGGACCTCGCCGGTGTACCCGATCATCGCCCCGCGCTGGCTGAACAGCCGCTGCCCGGGTTCCACCCGGGCCTCGACCAGCTTCCCGTTGATCCGGGTGAAGGCCATCAGACGTCACCCCCGACGGTGCTCTTCTCGGAGGGCTGGACGTACACCAGACCCTCGCCGGTGAACTCGACCTGGACGGCCTCGCCGCCGCCCTCGCCGATCACCGTGGTCCAGCCCGCGCCCGACCGGACGCTGCGGTGCAGATCGCCGGTGTGCGCGATGTACGCGCCCGGGTCGACCCGCAGCGGCATGTCCTTGCCGACCCGCAGGATCACGGCCGGGCCGTGGGAGGTCACGGCGGCCCAACCGTGGCCCTCCACCTTGGTGGTGAAGAAGCCGTTGCCCGAGGAGACGCCGTTCAGCCCGGTGAAGCTGGTGCCGGTGTGCAGTCCGGCCTCGGTGCACAGCAGGTTGTCCGCCTCGACGTAGAGGGTCTCCCCGTCGAGGCGGACCAGGTTGATCTCGGTGGCCTTGTCGGCGAAGTAGCAGGTGCCCTGCCCCTTCACCTCCATGACGGTCATCCGCTCGCCGGTCAGTCTGCGGGCGACCATGCCCCGCAGTCCGTCCCCGCCGCCGGTCAGCTTCTTGAAGGTCATCTGGCCGGTGTAGGCGACCATCGAGCCGTGCCGGGCCTTGACGGCGTCCCCGCCCAACTCGACGGCGAGCACCCGCGATCCCTGGAGTCTGAACTGTGCCACGGCCGCAATCTAGCCGCCGCGGGGGCGGCCGGGCGAGAGGGCGGGGACGAACCGTGACGGGCCCGGGACAATGGTTCGGGTCAGGAGCGTGCGTGCGCCCCGTGGGTCCGGTCGGGGTGGGGGACGGTGCCGGCCGCCTCCTCGACCTCCAGCAGCGAGGCCGAGTGGCGCTCCGCCTCGAAGGCGGCCGCGCCGCCGCGCAGGCCGAACAGCCGCTTGGAGAGCATGATCCAGAGCACCGCGGCGATGTTCAGGGCCAGCGTGCAGATCTTCACCGCGCTGACGTGCTCGTGCAGTTCGTAGCCCTCCAGTGGGAGGAAGGCGGCGGTGGCGACCACGGTCAGGTACTCGGCCCAGCGCTTGCCCAACCAGAGGCCGACCGCCTCGACGATCTCGATCAGCGCGTAGGCGATCATCGCGCCGGCGACGATCAGCAGGGTCTTCTTCTGGTAGCCGAAGGTCTTGCGGATGGTCTCGACGACCGGCGCGTGGTCGAGGTCCCAGTGGAAGTGGTCGGTGACCGGCTTGAAGACCGTGAGGTCCTGCTCGAAGATCCGCTGGACGGCTTCCTGGCTGTTGGAGAACTTCCAGACGCCCCAGGCCATCAGGATGATGATCACTCCGCGCAGCACCCGCTCGACGGCCAGGAAGCGCAGGATGAAGAGGTCCCGCAGCGCCTTGCCGCGCGGCACCAGCGGGGCGTCCGCCGCCGGGCCGGAGCCGTGCGGGGCGCCGAGCGCGAAGTCGCCGCAGCGCAGGCAGCGCCAGGCGTCGCCGACGGCGGTGGCGGCGTGCAGCCGGCCGGCCAGTTCGGGCTCGGTCGGCCGGTAGGTGACGTGGCCGCGCTTGGCGCAGGTCCTGCGGTCCCAGTCGCGCTTGAACATGTGGTGGCTACCCCCCGTGTGCGATGCCGGCGACGCCCGGTTCGCAGGGCGCGCGGGCAGCAGGATAGGGGGTGCGGGCGACGCGCCGCCCCGTCCGGCCGCCTTCTGGCGCGGGGCTGTGACATCCGGCACGGTGGCCACCCCCGGCCGATGATCCGGAGATGTGCTCGGTGATAATGGCCCGAAGGCTTGTGAGTCGCTTCACAAGCGTGCCCGCGCCTCCGACCCCCGTATTGAGGTAATCGACGTGAACAGCAGCGCCGTCCACCGCCTGCGCCTGATCTCGGCCCCCGAGGGGATCTCCTTCATCCTGCTGCTGATCTGCTCGGTGCTGAAGCGGACCACCTCCTTCGACGCGGTGCCGGTGATGGGCATGGTCCACGGGATCCTGTTCATCCTCTACGTGGTCTTCTGGATCCAGGCCTGGCAGGCGCAGAAGTGGGACGCCAAGCGCGGCGTCCTGCTGTTCGTGCTCTCGGTGCTGCCGTTCGGCGGCTTCGTCGCGGAGCGGATGCTCGGGCGCGAGGAGCGCGGGGAGCTGCAGCCCGCGACCGCCTGATCCCGTCCCGCCGGCCCGACCCCGCCCGTCGGGGCGCTCGACAGGCTGCCACGGCCTCCTCTCCCAAAGGGCCGCGGCAGCCTGTCGCCGTTTCTTACCGGGGGTGGTCCGGGGCGACCGGCAAGGCCTCGTCATAAGCATGACAATCCGGGCCGGGAAAGGACAGTGCGGCCGCGGTGAATGGCCGGGAGTCGCTGCCGACGGGCGGGGACGGCCGATGGGGGCGGACGGCGTGGACGGACGGCGGGGACGGACGGCGGGGGCGGACGGCGGGGGCGGACGGACGGCGGGCGTGGACGGCCGACGGGGCGGACCGACGGCGGGCATGGACGGACGCCCGGGGCCTGCCCTCCAACGAGGCCCCGGGCGTCCAGCTCACCTACCGCCGTACGTCACTTGACGTTGACGGCGGTCCAGGTTGCGGCGACGGCGTTGTACTCGGCGCTGCTCGCGCCGTACAGGTCCGCCGCGGCCTTCAGGCTGCCGGTGCGGGCCGCCGCGTAGTTGGTGGTGGAGGTGAAGTAGGTGGTCAGCGCGCGGTACCAGATCGCCGCGGCCTTGTCCCGGCCGATGCCGGCGAGGCTGGAGCCGTTGTACGTCGGGCTGTTGTAGCTGACGCCGTTGATCGTCTTGGCGCCGCTGCCCTCGGCGAGCAGGTAGAAGAAGTGGTTGGCCACGCCGGACGAGTAGTGGACGTCCAGGCCGCCGACCGAGGAGGACCAGTAGTCGGCCGAGCGGCCGTCCTTGGAGGGCTGGTCCATGTAGCGCAGCGGCTTGCCGTCGCCGTTGATGTTGATCTGCTCGCCGATCAGGTAGTCCGGCTTGTCGGCGGCCAGGTTGGCGTACCACTCGACCATGGTGCCGAAGATGTCCGAGGTGGCCTCGTTGAGGCCGCCGGACTCACCGGAGTAGTTGAGGCCCGCGGTGGCGGAGGTGACGCCGTGGGTCATCTCGTGGCCGGCCACGTCCAGCGCGGTGAGCGGGTGGGTGTTGCTCGCGCCGTCGCCGTACGTCATGCAGAAGCAGGTGTCGCTCCAGAACGCGTTGACGTAGTTGGTGCCGTAGTGGACCCGGCTGACCGCGCCGACGCCGTCGTTGCGGATGCCGTTGCGGCCGAAGGTGTTCTTGTAGAAGTCCCAGGTGGCGGCGGCGCCGTACTGGGCGTCCACGGCGGCGGACTCCTGGTTGGAGACCAGGCCGTTGCCGAAGCTGTTGGTGGTGTTGGCGACCAGGGTGCCGCTGCCGGAGGTCTTGTTCTTCAGGGTGAAGGTCGCCTGGCCGCCGCGGCCGGCGTCCTTGAGCTGGTACGAGCTGCCGCTCTGGGTGGTGGTCAGCGGGACGGTGCCGACGAAGACGCCCTTGCCGCTGCCGGAGGCGGTCTGCACCTGCTCGTGGGTGGAGAGCACCTGGCCGGTGGCCGCGTCGGTGACCAGCAGCTGGCTGCTCGGGGTGCCGTCGGCGCGCAGGCCCTCGACGGTGGTGCGGTAGGCCAGCCGCGGGCTGCCGTCGGCGGCCCAGACGACCAGCTCGGCCTTGCCCGCCTGGTGCACCTCGGTCAGCGGCGCCTCGTCCTCGTCGACCGTGATGCCGACGGTGGACTGCACGGCGCCGGTGGCCTGGGCGGCGGCCTTGTCCGCCGGGATCTGCGGGGTGAGGCTCGGCAGGGCGAGCTGCGCGCCGATCGCCTTGTCGACGGCGGTGGTGGTGCCGTCCGCCTTCTGGTGCACGACCAGGTCGCCGCCGAGGACGGGGAGCCCGGCGAGGGTGCGCTCGTAGCGGAGGTGACGGGTGCCGTCGGTGTCCACCACGACGTCCTTGGCGACCAGTTGCTCCTGGCCGCCGAGGGACAGGGCGTGGGCGACCTGGCCGGCCCGGCCGTTCGCCTGGGCGAGCAGGTCGGCGTGCTGCTGGGCGCCGCTGCGGGGCTGCGGGGCGGCACCGGCTTGCGCGGCGCCGGCCTGGACGACACCGGTGAGGAGCGCGGTGGCGGAGAGTACGGCGACTGCGGCGAGCTTTCGCTTCACGGACGAGTCCTTCCGGGAAACCGCGTGTGGGCGCGGTCGCGCCGCGTCCCGGGGGCCGGGATCGGCACCTTCGGGGCGGGACGGGCGCTGACGTGCGGGAACCCCGGGCGTTCGGGCGGCCGCCACCGGTTGGGTGGGGGTGGTGGCGGTCGAACGGGGTTGGCGGAAAGCATGACAATCGAGCAAATCAAATGACAGGTCTTCTTCATGAATTGGCCAAGTCCCGCCAAGGACGGGGATTGTGAACGGAAGGACAAAGCGGGTCTTTTGCCCGGACTTTCAGCGGGTTCCGGTCCGAACCGGGGCCTGTTACTGCGGCGTTCGCCCGTTCGACCGTCAACCCCGGTGTGCCGGGCGGCCGTTGTCGTGCGTTCACACCGACGCAATGTCCAGGTATGGACCTGGCCGTCCGATTGGCGGGATCCCGCCACGCGTCGCGCTTGTCCACCATCAGGACGGCTGGTAGCACACGTCCCGTCCGCCGGTACGGTAAGGAGGTGGCCAAGCCCCTCGCACTCGACTTCGACCCGATCGCCCGCGCCGACGAACTGTGGGCCCGCCGTTGGGGCACCGTGCCCTCGATGGCGGCGATCACCTCGATCATGCGCGCCCACCAGATCCTGCTCTCCCGGGTCGACGCGGTGCTCAAGCCGTACGGTCTGACCTTCGCCCGGTACGAGGCGCTGGTGCTGCTCACCTTCAGTCGGACCGGCGAGCTCTCGCTCTCCAAGATCGGCGAGCGCCTGATGGTCCACCCGACCAGCGTCACCAACACCGTCGACCGGCTGGAGCGGGCCGGGCTGGTCGCCCGCCGCCCCAACCCGCTGGACGGCCGCGGGGTGCTCGCCGCGATCACCGGGCGCGGCCGCGAGGTGGTCGAGGAGGCCACCCGGGAGCTGATGGCGATGGAGTTCGGGCTGGAGGAGTACGGCCCCGACCAGTGCCGCCAGGTGTTCGACCTGCTCAAGCCGCTGCGGGTGGCGGCGGGCGACTTCACCGATCCGGGCGAGGGGGCTGCTCGGGAGCGGCCGTGAGGACGGCTACCCTCGTGGGAGCGGTGCGCGGATCCGGGCGTACCGGCCGAGAATGCCGAGCGAGGCGAGGAAGATCATGAAGGCGACCCCCCTGCTGGGCTGGTACCGCGGCCTGGCCATTGCGACCGGCACGGCCCTGCTGGTGTTCTGCGGCTTCATGGTCGCCAAGTACGGCTTCAGCACCGCCGAGGACCTGACCACCTACGTCGCGATGCTGCACGGCTACCTGTACATCGGGTACTTCGTGGTGACCTTCCTGCTCGGGCAGAAGCTGAAGTGGCCGCTCGGCCGGCTGGTGCTGACCCTGGCGGCGGGCTGCATCCCGTTCCTCTCCTTCGTCTTCGAGCGCAAGGTGGCCCGCGAGGCCGCCGAGCGGCTCCCGGCCGGCGACGCCCGCCAGCCGGCCGGCGTCTGAGCCGAACCGCACCGGCCCCGCGAGGGCGCCCCTCCCCGACCGGGGGAGGGGCGCCCTCGGCGTTTCCGGGGCCCAGCGCCGTGGTTCTTCGGGGCGGGTCTCCGTCGACAACTAGTAGGACGTCCGAGTAAATTAGTAGGACGTCCTAATAGCTGTGCCGCCCGGTGCCGTGGCGGCCGTACGGAGCGGAGTTCGGCCCATGGACGCCGAGGACATCGAGCGCGGACGGCAGCGCTGGCAGCAGCGGTACGACAAGGCCCGCAAGCGCGACGCGGACTTCACCACCCTCTCCGGCGACGGCGTCGAGCCGGTCTACGGCCCGGCCCCCGGGCAGCCCGTCGAGGGCTTCGAGCGGATCGGCTGGCCGGGCGAGTACCCGTTCACCCGCGGCCTGCACCCCACCGGCTACCGCGGCCGCACCTGGACCATCCGCCAGTTCGCCGGCTTCGGCAACGCCCGGCAGACCAACGAGCGCTACCGGATGATCCTCGACGCGGGCGGCGGCGGCCTCTCGGTCGCCTTCGACATGCCGACCCTGATGGGCTACGACTCGGACGACCCGAAGTCGCTCGGCGAGGTCGGCCACTGCGGCGTCGCCATCGACTCGGCCGCCGACATGGAGGTGCTGTTCGCCGGCATCCCGCTCGGCGAGGTCACCACCTCGATGACGATCAGCGGTCCGGCCGTCCCGATCTTCTGCATGTACCTGGTCGCCGCCGAGCGCCAGGGCGTGGACCCGGCGGTGCTCAACGGCACCCTGCAGACGGACATCTTCAAGGAGTACATCGCCCAGAAGGAGTGGCTCTTCGCCCCCGAGCCGCACCTGCGCCTGATCGGCGACCTGATGGAGCACTGCGCCCGGGGCATCCCGGCGTACAAGCCGCTGTCCGTCTCCGGCTACCACATCCGGGAGGCCGGGGCGACGGCCGCGCAGGAACTGGCGTACACCCTCGCGGACGGCTTCGCCTACGTCGAGCTGGGCCTGTCCCGCGGCCTGGACGTGGACGTCTTCGCGCCCGGCCTGTCCTTCTTCTTCGACGCCCACCTGGACTTCTTCGAGGAGATCGCCAAGTTCCGCGCCGCGCGCCGGATCTGGGCCCGCTGGATGCGCGACCGCTTCGGCGCCAAGACCGACAAGGCGCAGTGGCTGCGCTTCCACACCCAGACCGCCGGCGTCTCGCTCACCGCCCAGCAGCCGTACAACAACGTGGTCCGCACCGCGGTCGAGGCGCTCTCCGCGGTGCTCGGCGGCACCAACTCGCTGCACACCAACGCGCTGGACGAGACCCTGGCGCTGCCCTCCGAGCAGGCCGCCGAGATCGCCCTGCGCACCCAGCAGGTGCTGATGGAGGAGACCGGCGTCACCAACGTGGCCGACCCGCTGGGCGGTTCCTGGTACGTCGAGGCGCTGACCGACCGGATCGAGCAGCAGGCCGAGGCGATCTTCCAGCGCATCCTGGACAAGGGCGGCCAGGACAAGAGCCGGGAGGACCACGCGATCGGCCCGATCACCGCCGGCATCCTGCGCGGGATCGAGGACGGCTGGTTCACCGGCGAGATCGCCGAGGCGGCCTTCCAGTACCAGCAGTCGGTGGAGAAGGGCGACAAGCGCGTGGTCGGCGTCAACTGCCACCCGCGCAGCGTCACCCCCGAGCTGGAGATCCTGCGGGTCAGCCACGAGGTCGAGCGCGAGCAGGTGCGGGTGCTGGGCGAGCGCAAGGCGGCCCGGGACGACGCGGCGGTGCGGGCCGGGCTGGACGCGATGCTGGTGGCGGCCCGCTCGGGCGAGTCGATGATCCCGCCGATGCTGGACGCGGTGCGGGCCGAGGCGACCCTGGGCGAGATCTGCAACGCGCTGCGGCAGGAGTGGGGGACGTACCAGGAGAACGCGACGTTCTGAGCGTTTCCCCGCCTGAGCGCATGGGCCGCTGAGCGCGTGGGTCGCTGAGCGGGTGGGCCGCCGTACGGAACGCTCCGTACGGCGGCCTCGCCGTGCCCCGGCTCAGCCGGCGGTGGTGAGCGGGCCGAGCAGCAGGTCGGTGAAGCGGCGGGTCCACTCGGGGGTGATCGGCTCGCCGCTGACCAGCACCCGGTGCTCGACCGTCCCGGCGATGGTGTCGAAGATGATGTCGACCTCCTCGCGGGCCGTCGCGGCGCAGGCGTCCGCCTCCAGCTCGCCGCGCGCCTGGGCGGCCGCCCGGCCCTGTCGGACCAGCCGCTTCTGCGGGTCCACGATCGCCTCCCGGATCCGGCGGCGCAGCTGCCGGTCGCGGGTGCCCTCGGCGAACAGGGCGAGCAGCGCGGCCTGGGTCTCCGGACGGGCCAGCAGGGCGGCGAACTGGCCCACCACGGCCTCGATGTCGGCCCGCAGGCTGCCGAGGTCGGGCATCACGAGTTCGTCGAAGAGGCTGGCGACGGCGTCGACCACCAGTTCGTTCTTGGAGGGCCAGCGGCGGTAGAGCGTGGTCTTGGCGACCCCGGCGCGGCTGGCGACGTGGCCCATGGTCAGTCCGCCCCAGCCGAGTTCGGCGAGGGCCTCGCGGGTGGCGTCGAGGATCGCGAGGTCGGCGGCGGCGCTGCGCGGGCGGCCCTTGGCCCGGGTCGCGCCCGCGCCGCCTGGACCGCTTGCACCACCCGTGCTGTCCGGGGGTGTGCTGCGGCGGACCGTGTCGTCCGGGCTGGCGGAGGGCTGGGCGGCCGGCACCGGGTCTCCTTGCGATGTACTGGTAAGTAACCTGGGTGGGGCTGGTAACGGTAGCGACTGTTCGCGGATTCGGGCAGTCGGGCGGGTCGGGAAAGTGGGGCAGGTCACGTCCCCGAACCGTCGGTGGGGCTTGCGGCCGGGGCACCGGCTCCAGTTACGCTACGACCTGTAGCGAAAGCAGTGACAACCAGGCGCCGCACCCGTGGGACGGGGCGGCGCGGGTGCGGGTGGGGATCCGCGCCGAACGGTTCAGGCTACCGGGGGAGGGGTGCACCGCCCGGGAACCCGCATCGCGCAGCCCGCGCGGAGCGACTTTCCGGAGGTTGGTGTCCGCGAGCAGCGCCGACGGGGGAGGATGGTGCCATGCAGCCACGGAATTCGCGTCTCAACAGCTCCGCCCTGCGCGGTGCGGTCGACCTCGCCGCAGTGAAGGCGGCCGGTGAGGCCGCCCAGAAGGCCGAGCAGGCCCGGGCCGAGCGGGCCCGCCAGGCGGCCGCCGCCGAAGCGGACGGAGTCGCCCCCCAGCCCGCCCTCCAGCTCGTCATCGACGTCACCGAGGACACCTTCGAGACCGAGGTCGTCCAGCGCTCCACCGAGGTGCCGGTCGTCATCGACTTCTGGGCCGAGTGGTGCGGGCCCTGCAAGCAGCTCAGCCCGATCCTGGAGGGCCTGGCCGAGGAGTACGCCGGCGCCTTCGTGCTCGCCAAGATCGACGTGGACGCCAACCAGCTGATCGCCCAGCAGTTCGGCATCCAGGGCATCCCGGCCGTGATGGCCGTGGTGGCCGGCCAGCTGGTGCCGCTGTTCCAGGGTGCGGAGAGCGCCGCCAACGTCCGCAAGGTGCTGGACCAGCTGATCCTGGTCGCCGAGCAGCGCTTCGGCATCTCCGGCACCGGCGCCGCCGTGGCCGCCCCGGGCGAGCCGGGCGAGGCCGTCGCCGCCCAGCGCCCGGAGGACCCGGCGCTGTCCGCCGCGCACGACGCGCTGGACGCCGGTGACCTGGCCGGTGCCATCCGGGCGTACCAGGACGTGCTGGCCGACCAGCCGGGCAACACCGAGGCCAAGTTGGGCCTGGCCCAGGCCGAACTGCTCCAGCGGGTCGAGGGGTTGGACCTCCAGGCGGTCCGGTCGGCGGCCGCCGCCGACCCGAAGGACGTCGAGGCCCAGCTGCGGGCGGCCGACCTGGACCTGGTGGGCGGTCACGTCGAGGACGCCTTCGGGCGCCTGGTGGGCACCGTCGGCCGGACCTTCGGTGAGGACCGGGACACCGCCCGGCTGCGCCTGCTGGAGCTGTTCGAGGTGATCGGGCCGGAGGACCCGCGGGTCGTCACGGCCCGTGCGGCGCTGGCCCGCGTGCTGTTCTGAGGCCCGGTCGGGGCGGGGTTCCGCGCCCCGGTCGCGGCGGTCCGGGCCCGGACCTGGCACCGAGTGCCTGGCACGTCGGATGACCTGCGGTGTCGCCTGGTGATTTGGCGACAATCGGGTCAACCGGACAGAGGTTTACCAAATCTTGATTTCACCCGTGGGTGGTCACGTTCAGTGACCACCCACGGGTGTTTCGTTGGTGTTTCCGGCGAATTTCGTCGTCACGATTCCTTCAACACGTCACGCACGGTGCAACTCGGGTCAACTCCATGATCAATGCCACCTGCTGTTGCATTACCCGTCAGTAAGGCACCTCTTGTGCTTCGCCCGGGATTCAAGCACGATCGGCCACGCCCGGTCCCAGACTCCACACCCTCCGACAGCCGGTCGGCCACGCGGAGCGCGGGATCCCCACCGGGTGATCCGCCGGCTTCGGTCGGCGGTAGGGAGGGCAGGGGGGTATCCGCGGTCCCACGGCGGTTCCTGTCCTCGACCGGCCGCGCGGTCCCGCGCGGTCGCAGGTTGTCGCTCGGGGGTGATCGCCGATGTCGTCGGTCCGACCCGTCGTCCCGCAAGGACGGCCGGTTCCGGGACGGGAGTGCCGCGGTACGCAGGCGGCTCCCGCGTCCGACGACGCCCAAGGCGCTCTCCGCTACCGAGGACGTAGCTCTCTCCCATCCCAGGCCCCCACCGGTGCGGGACGCGCCGCCGGGGAGCCGGAGATGTACGTCCTAGAAGGAGGACTCGCATGTCCAAGACCTACGGCAAGACCCGCTGGAAGCGCTTCGCCCTGGTGATGGTGCCCAGCGTCGCGGCCACCGCGATGGTCGGCGTCTCGATCGCCAACAGCGCGCTCGCCGCCTCGTTCAGCATTTCCGGCCAGCAGTTCAAGGTCAGCACCGACCAGCTGCACGGCACCAACTTCGCCCAGTTCGGCTCGGTCGACATCGAGGCGAACGGCAAGCCGCACCCGGTCGCGGTCTCGGCCTTCGACCACGCCGACATCACCAACCTGTGCCAGTCGGTGGTGACCGACCTGTCCGCCTTCGGGCTGGGCAAGATCACCCTCCAGCTGCACGCGGGCACCGAGGCGGGCAAGCCGGTCCAGGCCGACAACCTGCTGATCGACCTGGAGCAGCTGAAGGCGGACGCGACCTTCCAGCAGATGAACATCGGCCAGGACGCCTCCACCCTCTCGGGTTCGGCCACCCAGGGCTGGGCCCCGCACGCGGGGGTCACCAAGGCGGGCGGCGGCGCCGGCCTGCCGAGCGGGCCGACCGGCTTCGCCCAGTCCGCCAAGGTCGCCGACCTGAGCGCCGTCCAGCAGACCGCGCGGGCCACCTCGGCCGGCACCTTCAAGCTGAACGGCCTGAACCTCGCGCTGAAGAGCGGCGACGGCCCGGGCAACGAGTGCTTCTGAGCCCTGGCTGACGGCACGCCTGGCGGCGTGCCCGGATGACGGGCCACCTGGGGCCGGGGGGCGGCGGACCACCGCCGCTCCTCGGCCACCCCCCTTTTTCGTTCCAACCTCGTAGCGACGTCGAGGAGTTGCACCATGTCCAGCGCAACGGTCGAGACGCGGCCCCGCCAGCAGAACCCCATCGGTTGGCTCTGGCGGCACTTCCGTGAATTCCGCCGCACCAGGCCCTTCTGGGGCGGCCTGCTGGCCATGATCGCCGGCGTCCCGATCCTCTACTTCCCGTACGCGCACCTGTCGTTCGGCGGGCTGACCATCGCGATGTCCACCACCGCGGGCGCCGGGTCGCTGATCATCGGGGTGCTGATGATCATCCTCGGGCTGACCGGCTGGTTCCAGCCCGCCGTACGCGTCTTCGCGGGCATCGCGACCATCCTGCTGACACTGGTCTCGCTCCCGGTCTCCAATCTCGGGGGCTTCGGCCTGGCCCTGCTGCCGGGTCTGATCGGCGGCGGGCTGATGGTCTCCTGGGCTCCGATGCCGGAGCCGGCCACCGGGCCGGCCAAGGGGCACCGGGCCGCGCGCCGGGGCAAGCCGGCGGGCACCGCCGTGGCCGAGAGCGTCGCCACCGAGCCGGCCGCCGCTGCCGAGGCCGAGCCGGAGGCTCCGGCGGTCTCCGAGGCCGCCGAGGCGCCCACCGCCGAGCTGCCCGCCCAGGCCGCGCCCCAGGAGTCGCCCGCCCCGGCCGGGTCCGCGCAGTCGGCCGCCGAGGCGTCCGTCCCCCGGCAGGGCACCGCCGGGGAGCAGGAGGAGGCGAAGTGAGCGGGTCGGCCGAACAACCGGAGGGCACAGCCGCCCCCGAGCGGCGCTCCGGTCGGCACGCGGCGCCGCGCACGCCCGTACGGGTGCGGCTGAGAGGCCGGGCACTGGCGATGGCCGCGGTGCCGACCGCGCTGCTGATGGCGGCGGCCTACACGCCCAACCCGGCGGTCGCCGAGTCGGCGGCGGGCAAGCCGTGCGGCAACGCGCCGGTGGCGGTGCCGGACGTGACGCCGATCGAGACGCCCGTCCCCAAGAGCGAGCTGCCCGAGCCGCCGCCCGCACCCGGCACGCCCTCGACCGACCCGAGCGTGGTGCCGACCACCGCGCCGACCCAGGCACCGACGACGGCCCCGAGCCAGTCTCCGACGGGGACGCCCACGGGGGCGCCGGCCACCACGCCGGTGAAGCCGGGCACCACCACGGCCACCCGGTCCGCCCTCGGCTCCGACGCCACCGGCGGCGCGGGTGCGGTGAGCGCGGTCTACCGGGGCGACGCCGGCGGGACGGCCGCCGCGCGGCCGGCCGGGCTGATCGACGACCTCGTCGGCGGCATCAACCACCTGTTGAACCCGGGCAGTTCGCCCAGTCCGTCGCCGAGCGTGACACCCAGTGCCACCCCGAAGCCGCCGGCCGCCCCGGCCCCGCGGGTCGGCACCCCGGCGCAGCCCCAGCCCCAGTCGCAGGCCCCGTCGGATGCCACGGAGCAGGCCGCCCCGTCCGCCGCCGAGCCCACGGCCGGGCAGCCCTCGCCGACCGCCACCGCCCCCGCCCCCGGCGGGAAGTCCGCCACCCGGTCGGCCCCGTCCGCGACGCCGTCCGCGACCCCGTCGGCGGACGCCCCGGCGACCCCGGCGGCGACCCCGACGCCGTCCGCCTCGCCCACCGCGAACCCCAACTGCGACGTGGACGCCCGCAACCTGACGGCCGGCCGGGCCGCCACCGACCAGGTCGTCCCGGAGCAGAACTGGACGCTGAAGACCAGCCGGCTCGGCCTGCACGGCGCGGTCTTCCACGGGGTCTACGACGTGAAGACCCCGACCGGCACCAAGCGGGTGCTGAAGTTCGTGGTCGACAGCGTGGACATCGAGAACCTCGACATGTCGACCCTGGAGGGCAACGGCGTCACCTTCCACGTCCAGGGCGCCCCCGGCTCGACCTCGACCATGCGCAACGGCCCGGTCACCATGTACGTGGAGCGGCTGTCCGGCCACCTGTCCAAGCTGCTGGGCCTGCCGATCCCGATCGACCTGGGCGAGATCACCCTCACCCCGGACACCCTGCCGCGCTGGCTGTACGACCTGATCGGCGCCATCCCGATCCCGCTGGACCTGGAGCTGACCGGGGTCACCGCCATCCAGGCCGGCCAGTTCGGCGGCACCCTGCACATCCCGGGGATGCACCTGTTCAACGACGACGCGCCCTACAGCGACAAGTAGCGCAGAGCCGCCAAGTGGCGGACACCGCAACGCCGGTGGGCCGGCCCTCCCGTCAGGGGAGGGCCGGCCCACCGGCGTTCGTACGGTCCTACCGGGGCGTCACTCGCCGTGCGAGCCCAGGCGGTGCACCTGCACCATGTTGGTGGTGCCGGGGATGCCGACCGGGACGCCGGCGGTGACGATCACGGTGTCGCCCTCGGTCAGCTGGCCCATCTTCAGCAGCTCGCGGTCGACCTGCGCGACCATCGCGTCGGTGGTGGCCACCTGCTCGGTGACGTACGACTCGACGCCCCAGCTCAGCGTGAGCTGGTTGCGGGTGGCCGCGTCCGGGGTGAACGCGACCACCGGGATCGGCGAGCGGTAGCGGGACAGCCGGCGCGCGGTGTCACCGGACTTGGTGAACGCGACCAGCGCCTTGCCGTTCAGGAAGTCGCCCAGCTCGCACGCGGCGCGGGCGACCGAGCCGCCCTGGGTGCGCGGCTTGCGGCCCGGGTTGAGCGGCTGGAGGCCCTGGGAGACCAGCTCCTCCTCGGCCTTCTCGCAGATCCGGCTCATGGTGCGGACGGTCTCGACCGGGTACTTGCCGACGCTGGACTCGGCGGAGAGCATCACCGCGTCGGTGCCGTCCAGGATGGCGTTGGCGACGTCGGAGACCTCGGCGCGGGTCGGCCGCGAGGCGTGGATCATCGACTCCATCATCTGGGTGGCGACGATGACCGGCTTGGCGTTGCGGCGGGCCAGGGTGATCAGCTGCTTCTGGACCAGCGGCACCCGCTCCAGCGGGTACTCGACGGCCAGGTCGCCGCGGGCGACCATGATGGCGTCGAAGGCGAGGACGATCTCCTCCATGGCCTCGACGGCCTGCGGCTTCTCGATCTTGGCGATGACCGGCACCCGGATGCCGACCTCGTCCATGACCTCGTGGACGTCCTTGATGTCGTCCGCGTTGCGGACGAAGGACAGGGCGACCATGTCGACGCCCAGGCGCAGCGAGAAGCGCAGGTCGTCCTTGTCCTTCTCGGACAGGGCGGGCACGTTCACGGCCGCGCCGGGCAGGTTGATGCCCTTGTTGTTCGAGAGCACGCCGCCCTCGACCACCACGGTCTTCACCCGCGGGCCGTCGACGCTGACGACCTCCAGGGCGATGACGCCGTCGTTGATCAGGATCGGGTCGCCGGGCTTCACGTCGCCGGGCAGGCCCTTGTAGGTGGTGCCGCAGATGTGCTGGTCACCGGGGACGTCCTCGGTGGTGATGGTGAACTCGTCGCCGTTGTCGACGGTCACCGGGCCGTTGGCGAAGGTCGCCAGACGGATCTTGGGACCCTGGAGGTCGGCCAGGACGCCGATGGCCTTGCCGGTGTCCTCCGAGACCTGGCGGACCTTGCGGTACCGCTCCTCGTGGTCCGCGTGGTTGCCGTGGCTCATGTTCAGTCGGGCGACGTTCATGCCCGCCTCGACGATGGCCTTCAGCTGTTCGTAGGAGTCCGTCGCCGGACCCAGGGTGCAGACAATTTTCGCTCGGCGCATATCGGTCAGTCTATCCGTTCGTCTTATACGCGCATTCGGCGCGAACCGGGGGGAATCGCCGACGAAGTGTCCCGAGGGGCGAGACAATTCCGTGTCAGTCCTCGGACTGTTCACCTTCGCGGTGCACCAGGGCGAACGCCTGACGGGCGATCTCCAGCTCCTCGTCGGTGGGCACCACCGCGACCGCCACCCGGGAGAACTCCGGCGAGATGATCCGGGCCCCGCCGGAGCGGACCGAGTTCAGCTCCGGGTCCACGGCGATGCCCAGCTCCTCCAGCCCGGCGGTGGCCGCCGCACGCACCGGCGCGGCGTTCTCCCCGACACCCGCGGTGAACGCGATCGCGTCCACCCGGCCGAGCACCGCGTAGTAGCCGCCGATGTACTTGCGCAGCCGGTGGACGTAGGCGTCGAAGGCGAGCTTCGCGTCCGCGTCCCCCGCGTCGGCACGACGCATGATCTCGCGCATGTCGTTCTCGCCGCACAGCCCGCGCAGGCCGCTGCGACGGTTGAGCAGGTCGTCGATCTCGTCCACGGACAGCCCGCCGACCCGGTGCAGGTGGAACACCACGCCCGCGTCGATGTCACCCGATCGGGTGCCCATCACCAGGCCCTCCAGCGGGGTGAGGCCCATCGAGGTGTCCAGGCAGTGGCCGCCGCTGACCGCCGAGGCGGAGGCGCCGTTGCCCAGGTGCAGCACGATCACGTTGACCTCGGCCGGGTCCTTGCCGAGCAGCCGGGCGGTGGCCCGCGAGACGTACTGGTGCGAGGTGCCGTGGAAGCCGTAGCGGCGCACCCGGTGCTCGTCCGCGACGGCCTTGTCGATCGCGTACCGGGCCGAGTACTCGGGCATCGAGGCGTGGAAGGCGGTGTCGAACACGGCCACCTGCGGCAGGTCGGGCCGCAGCGCGCGGGCCACCTCGATGCCGGTGATGTTGGCCGGGTTGTGCAGCGGCGCGACCGGGATCAGCCGGCGGATCTCCGTGAGCACCTCGTCGGTGATCACGGTCGGCTCGGTGAACCGCTTGCCGCCGTGCACCACCCGGTGGCCGATCGCGGCCAGCTCGGGCGAGTCCAGCCCGATGCCGTCGGCGGACAGCTCCTCGGCGACGGCCTTCAGCGCGGCCGAGTGGTCCGGGAAGGGCTGCCGCAGCTCGCGCCCGTCCCCGGTGCGCGGGGTGTGCACCAGCCGGCCGCCGGTCTCGCCGATCCGCTCGACCAGCCCGGAGGCCAGCCGGGCGCCGTCCAGCATGTCGATCAGCTGGTACTTCACCGACGAGGAGCCGGCGTTGAGGACGAGGACGCGCGTTCCACCGGTCATGCCTGCGGCTCCTTGTCGTCCTGGGACTGGATGGCGGTGATCGCCACCGTGTTGACGATGTCCTGCACCAGCGCGCCGCGCGAGAGGTCGTTGACGGGCTTGCGCAGCCCCTGCAGCACCGGCCCGACCGCGACCGCGCCGGCCGAGCGCTGGACGGCCTTGTAGGTGTTGTTGCCGGTGTTGAGGTCCGGGAAGATCAGCACGGTCGCCCGGCCGGCCACCGCCGAGCCCGGCAGCTTGGTCGCCGCGACGTTCTCGTCCACCGCCGCGTCGTACTGGATCGGGCCCTCCACCAGGATGTCCGGGCGCAGTGCGCGGACCAGCTCGGTCGCCTTGCGGACCTTGTCGACGTCCGCGCCCGAGCCGGAGGTGCCGGTCGAGTAGGAGAGCATCGCGACCCGCGGCTCCACCCCGAACTGGGCGGCGGTGGCGGCGGACTGGATCGCGATGTCGGCCAGCTGCTGGGCGTCCGGGTCCGGGTTGACCGCGCAGTCGCCGTACACCAGCACCTTGTCGGCCAGGCACATGAAGAAGACGCTGGACACGATGGACGCGCCCGGGGAGGTCTTGATCACCTCGAAGGCGGGGCGGATGGTCGCCGCGGTGGAGTGCACCGCGCCGGAGACCATGCCGTCGGCGATGCCCTCCTGGACCATCAGGGTGCCGAAGTAGGAGACGTCGGTGACCACGTCCAGGGCCAGCTCGACGGTCATCCCCTTGTGGGCGCGCAGCCGGGCGTACAGCTCGGCGAACTGGCGGCGCAGCGGGCTGGTGGTCGGGTCGACGATCCGGACCTGGGCGCGGTCGGCGCCCCGGTCGTCCTGCGGGAGCACGATGCCCAGGCCCGCGGCCTTGCGGCGGACCTCGTCCACGTCGCCGAGCAGGGTGAGGTCGCAGATGTTGCGGCGCAGCAGGATCTCGGCCGCGCGCAGCACCCGCTCCTCGGTGCCCTCCGGCAGCACCACGTGCCGGCGGCCGGCCCGGGCCCGCTCCAGCAGCTCGTGCTCGAACATCATCGGGGTCACCCGCTCGGACCGGCCGACCTCGATCCGGTTGGTCAACTCGGCGGTGTCCACGTGCAGTTCGAACAGGCCGAGGGCGATCTCGGCCTTCCGGGGGCTGGCCGAGCCGAGCTTGCCCTCCAGATGGGTCAGGGTGGCGGCGGTGGGCCAGCTGCCCTCCGGGACGACCGCGACCGGGGTGCCGGGGGCGAGTCGGGCGGCCAGCGCCAGCACGTTCGGGCCGGGGTGCTGGCCCAGGGTCAGCAGCACGCCGGCGATCGGCGGGGCGCCGGCCGCGTGCGCGGCCAGCGAGCCGATCACCAGGTCGGCGCGGTCCCCGGGGGTGACCACCAGGGCGCCGTCGGTCAGCGCGTCCAGGAAGGTCGGCAGCATGGCGCCGCCGAAGACGAAGCCGCGCACGTCCCGGGCCAGGCCGGCCGCGTCGCCGAGCAGCACCTCGGCGCCGGTCGCCTCCACCAGCTGGGCGACGGTCGGCGCGGCCAGGGCCGGCTCCTCCGGGATGACGTAGGCGGGGATCGGCAGCTTCTCGGTGAGGGTGCGCTGGATCCGCTGCTTGGCGCCGGGGGCGGTCCGGTTGGCGATCATCGCCAGGGTCTCGCAGCCGAGGTCGGTGTACGCCCGGTGGGCGTTGCGCACCTCGGCGATCACCGCCTCCGCCTCCTTGCCCTGTCCGCCGACCACCGGCAGCACGGCGGCGCCGAACTCGTTGGCCAGCCGGGCGTTGAAGGCCAGCTCGTCCGGGATGTTGGTGTCGGCGAAGTCGGTGCCCAGCACCAGCACCGCCTGGCAGCGCCGCTCCACCGCGCGGAACCGGTCGACGAGGGTGGAGACCAGCTCGTCCTGCCCCTGCGCGGCCTGCAGCGCGGCGGCCTCGTCATAGGTGAGCCCGTACAGCTCCGCACTCGGCAGGTCGATCCGGTAGCGCCCGCGCAGCAGCTCGACCATGTGGTCCGTCCCGGGCTCGCCGGGCGCGGCGGCGTGCACCAGCGGGCGGAACACCCCGACCCGGTCCACCTGGCGGGTGAGCAGTTCCATGACCCCGAGTTCGACCGCCTGCCGGCCGTCCCCCCGGTCGATCCCGGTCACGTACACGCTGCGCGCCACGCGGATGTCTCCGTCCCGTCGCCTCGGAAGCTGGTCATATCGACCATACCTTCGCACTGCGAACGCCCGTCCGCGAGCAGAGGGCGGGCGGAGGGGCAAGGGACCAATGGCCCGATGTCGCCGGTCGACTTGATGCATTCGCGGCCGACGGGCACCTTCGGTGCATGGAGGCGGTGGGATCGCGCGAGGTGCCGGAGGCGGCCTCGGGGACGGCACTCGGACGCATGCTCGCGGCGGGCGGGGTCACCCCGCCCGCCGAGTCGGGTATGCCCGAGCTCGCCCCCGACCTGCTGCCCGACGTCGACAGCCTGTCCGACCTGCTGATCGAGGACCGCAGGGGCGTCAGCGGGCGGCGTTGACGGACTCCGAGCCGGAGAGTTCGACCGTGGTGCCGGTGACGTAGGCCTGTGACAGGCGGTCGTCGAGCAGCCAGCCGTGCGGGTGGACCAGGGAGCCGTTGGGGCCCGGGGTCCAGCCGTCGGCGGTGAGGGTGGCGCGGAGGCTGGCCTCGATCTCGGCGGGGGGCAGGCCGGCGGTGCTGCCGAAGACCAGGGTGCGGGAGCAGAAGTTGGAGCCGCAGTAGCCCGGGTCGACGTGGGTGACGGTGAGGCCGGGTGGTGGCGGGACCTCGGCGGCGCTGGGGAGGAAGGCGTCGTAGGACAGCAGCCGGTAGCCGACCGCGAGGACGAGGCCGGCCAGTACGTGGGCGGTGACGGCGGCGATCGAGCCGCCGAGCCGGTGGTCGGTCTCCTTCGCCGGCCGGGGGCCGCGCAGCCGCTGTTCGGCCAGCCCGCCCGCCAGCAGCACCAGGCCGGTGACGAGCGGGTAGCCGATCTCCAGTTCGGCGGTGGCGCGGGTGAAGTACCACTCCCGTTCCAGGCCGAACAGGGCGAAGGCGAGGCCGGCCAGGACGACGAGGACGGTCACCCCGATCACCCGGGTGCGGACCAGGACGGCCCAGCAGACCACCGGCAGCCCCAGGTAGAGCAGTCCCAGGAACCACAGCATGAGCAAGCCCCCCGCCCGCCGACGATCAGTCCTGGGCGGGGAGCCTACGGGCTCAGGCCGGGCGGAGCCAGAGGGTGGCGAGCGGGGGGAGGACGAGCTCGGCGGAGCGGGGTTGGCCGTTCCACTCGACCGGGTCGGCCTTGATCGGGCGGGAGTTGCCGACGCCGCTGCCGCCGTAGGTCTCGGCGTCGGTGTTGAGCAGCTCCTCCCAGAGCTGTTCGCGGCCGTCCAGGGCGGGCAGGCCGACCCGGTGGCCGTGCCGGACGACGGGGGAGAAGTTGCAGACGGCGACCAGCGGGGTGCCGTCGGCCGCGTACCGGACGTAGGAGAGCAGGTTGTCCTCGGCGGCGCCGCCGTCGAGCCAGCGGAAGCCGTCCGGGGTGGTGTCGAGCTCCCAGAGGGCCGGGGTGTCGCGGTAGACCCGGTTGAGGTCGCGGACCAGGCGGCGCACGCCGAGGTGGTCCCGGTGGGCCGGCCACTGCTCGTCGAGCACCCACCACTGCGGGCCCTGCTCGTGGTCCCACTCCGCGCCCTGGGCGAACTCCTGCCCCATGAAGAGCAGTTGCTTGCCGGGGTGGGACCACATGAAGCCCAGGTAGGCGCGGTGGTCGGCGCGCTGCTGCCACCAGTCGCCGGGCATCTTGGAGACCAGGGCCTGCTTGCCGTGGACGACCTCGTCGTGCGAGATCGGCAGGATGTAGTTCTCGGAGTAGGCGTACACCATCGAGAAGGTGATCTCGTTGTGGTGGTACTTGCGGTGCACCGGCTCCTTGGACATGTAGACCAGCGAGTCGTGCATCCAGCCCATGTTCCACTTCAGCCCGAAGCCGAGGCCGCCGGTGTCGGTGGGGCGGGTGACGCCGTCCCAGGCGGTGGACTCCTCGGCGATGGTGATCACGCCGGGGCAGCGCCGGTAGACGGTGGCGTTCATCTCCTGGAGGAAGGAGGCCGCGTCCAGGTTCTCCCGGCCGCCGTACTGGTTGGGGGTCCAGGCGCCGCCCTCGCGGGAGTAGTCGAGGTAGAGCATCGAGGCGACGGCGTCCACCCGCAGGCCGTCGATGTGGAACTCCTCGCACCAGTAGACGGCGTTGGCGACCAGGAAGTTGCGCACCTCGGTGCGGCCGTAGTCGAACTCCAGCGTCCCCCAGTCGGGGTGTTCGGCGCGCAGCGGGTCGGCGGGCTCGTACAGCGGTTCGCCATCGAAGCGGGCGAGGGCGAAGTCGTCCTTGGGGAAGTGGGCGGGCACCCAGTCGACGATCACGCCGATGCCGTGCCGGTGCAGGGTGTCCACCAGGTGCCGGAAGTCGTCGGGGCCGCCGAGCCGGGCGGTGGGGGCGTAGTAGCCGGAGACCTGGTACCCCCAGGAGCCGCCGAAGGGGTGCTCCATCACCGGCATGAACTCCACGTGGGTGAAGTTCAACTCCTTGAGGTAGCCGGGGAGTTCATCGGCGATGGCGCGGTAGGTGGTGAGTTCGGGCCGCCAGGAGGCCAGGTGCAGCTCGTACACCGACATGGGCGCCCGGTGGTGGGCGGTGCGGGCCCGGCGGGCCATCCACTCGTCGTCCTGCCAGCGGTACGCGGAGGAGGTGACCACGGAGGCGGTGCCGGGCGGGCACTGGGCGGCCCGGGCCAGCGGGTCGGCCTTGTCGAGCACCCAGCCCTGCCGGGTGTGGATCTCGTACTTGTAGGTGGCGCCCTCGGCGAGGCCGGGGACGAACAGTTCCCAGATGCCGGAGGAGCCGAGCGAGCGCATCGGGTGGCCGGTGCCGTTCCAGTGGTTGAACCCGCCGATCAGCCGGACCCCGACGGCGTTCGGCGCCCAGACCGCGAAGGCGGTGCCGGGGATGCCGTCGACGGTGCGCACGTGCGAGCCGAGTGCCTGCCAGAGCTGCTCGTGCCGGCCCTCGGAGATCAGGTGCAGGTCGAGTTCGCCGAGGGTGGGCGGGACGCGGTAGCCGTCGTGCTGGCGCAGTGGTTCCCCGTCGGGGTAGGACACCAGCAGGGTGTAGTCGGGGACTTCGCCGCCGGCCAGCAGGCCGGTGAACAACCCGCCCTGCTGGTGGGTGAGTTCGGCCGGTCCCTGGTCGGTCTCCACCACCACCCGCTCGGCGAACGGGCGCAGCACCCGGATCGCCGTCCCGCCGTGCACCGGGTGCGCGCCGAGCAGGGCGTGCGGGTCGTGGTGCTGTCCGCCGACCAGCCGGTCGACCTCGGCCGGCGGCAGCGGCGCCTCGGGCAGGCGCAGCGCCCCGAGCGGGGTGTCCGCCGGGGGGGCGGGCTCGTCGGCCGCCCGGGGTTCGTCGGCCGCCCGGGGCTCGCCCCGTTCGGGGGCCCCGGCCAGGAAGGTGGCCGGGACGGGGCGGGTGGGGCGGCCGGTCGGGTCGAGCGACGTCACGGCGTGGTCCTCCTGCGGCGGGGATGGGCGGTCAACGGGGGCGCGATCGGCGGACGGGGACGATCAGACGGACAGGGCGAGCCGGTTGATCGCGGCCAGCGGGATCGGCAGCCAACTGGGCCGGTGCCGGGCCTCGTACACCACCTCGTAGACCGCCTTGTCGATCTCCAGCGCCCGCATCAGTTCCGGCGAGGCCGCCGGGTCGGCCCCGCCGCCGGCGGTGTAGCCGGCGCAGAAGGCGGTGCGGTTGCGCTGGGCCCAGGCGGCGGCGAGGTGGGCCAGTTCCGGGTCGACCGGTCCGCCGGCCAGCAGGTGGGCTGCCGCGTAGTCGAAGGAGCGCAGCATCGCGGCGATGTCGCGCAGGGCGGGCTGGGGCTCGCGGCGCTCGCTGACGGATTTGGCGGGTTCGCCCTCGAAGTCCAGCAGCACCCAGCCGTGCGGGGTGCGCATGGCCTGGCCGAGGTGGAGGTCGCCGTGGATGCGCTGGACCGGCAGGCCGTCCGGGTGGGCGTCGGCGAGCTGCTGGAAGGCGGTGCGCAGGGCGGCCCGGAAGCGCAGCAGTCCGGGGACGGCGGCGACCGCGCTGTCCAGCCGGTCGGCCATCGCGGTGGCGAGGCGGCCGGTCTGGGTGCGGTCGAGCCGGGCGACCGGCATGGAACGGGCGAGCACCCGGTGCACCTCGGCGGTGGCGCGGCCGAGCCGGTGCGCCTCGATGGCGAAGTTGCCGGGGGAGCGGTCGCCCTTGAGCCGGCCGACCTGGTCGAGGGCGAGTTCCCAGCCGTCCTCGGCGTCCGGCAGGTAGCGCTGGAGCAGTCCGAGGGTGGCGGGTTCGGCGCGTTCCAGCCGGCTCTCGAACCAGGCGGCGACCCGGGGGATGCGGGTGGAGCCGGCCCGGGAGAGGGCGAGCGAGAGTTCCAGGTCGGGGTTGGTGCCGGGGTGGATGCGCCGGAACAGCTTGAGGATGTACGAGGTGCCGTAGATGACCGAGCTGTTGGACTGTTCGGCGGTGGAGGCGCGGCCGGGGAGGTTGGCGGGCAGCCCGGAGCCGGGGGTGCGGCGGAAGGAGAGCGAGCCGAACCGGTCGCCGGTGGCGAGGTGTTCCAGCAGCCGTCCGGTGAGTTCGGGGTCGTGCACCGCGTCGTAGAGGGCGGCTCCGTCGTACGGGCCCTGGTTGAGCCGGCCGAGCACCGCGCCGGGTTCGATGTCCGCGGGGCCCTGGGAGCGGATGCCGAGCAGCAGTTGGTAGGTGTCGCCGTGCGGGGCGCCGGCCGTGGTGGCGTGTTCGACCCGCAGCAGCAGGTGCAGCAGGGCGGGGTCGCCGACCTGCAGCGGGGTGCCGACCACCGGGACGAGTCCGGTGATCGGGCGGCCCTTCCCGGCGTACCAGCGCTGGGTGGGGAGCCATTCGGCGATCAGCGGCAGGGCCGCGTGGACGAGCTCGCTGACCCCCGGGGCGGTTCTCCGGGCCCCGGCGCCCCGCGCGCCCGGGTGCGCGGCGGAGCCGGCCGGGGCGTCGTGCTGCACATGGGCTTGAGAACGGGAGGTTTCGGACATGACTCCCTTTCCCCGGAAGCACGCGGACTGCCCGACGGGTCGTGGCCGGGGTCCGTCAGTCTTCCGGATTTCGGCGGCGCGGCGGTCGCGGCACGCGAGCACGGCTCGGGTGTCACGCCTTCGTGTGGGTGGCCGTTGGGCTGTTCTCCGTACGCGGTGGTGCAGAGAACTCCGGGGGGCGCGGGGGTCAACTCGCGCCCCCGGAGGGTCTGGTGGTGCGGTGCGGGCCGCGGGTGGCAGGCGCGGCGGATCGTTACTTCGACCGCCTGGTCCCGCTCAGCCGCGGTGGCTGCCGGAGCTGGAACCAGTAGAAGCCGTGTCCGGCCAGCGTGAGCAGGTAGGGCCACTCGCCGATCGACGGGAAGCGCACCCCGCCGATCAGCTCGACCGGGTACCGCCCGCCGTACTGCCGCAGGTCCAGCTCGGTCGGCTGCGCGAACCGCGAGAAGTTGTTCACGCACATGACCAGGTCCCCCTCGTACTCGCGCACGAAGGCCAGCACGGCGGGGTTGCTGGACGGCAGTTCGGTGTAGGTGCCCAGGCCGAACGCCGGGTTGAGCTTGCGGATCTCGATCATGCGACGCGTCCAGTGCAGCAGTGAACTCGAACTGCTCTGCTGCGCTTCGACGTTGGTCACCTGGTAGCCGTACACCGGGTCCATGATGGGCGGCAGACTGAGCCTGCCCGGGTCGGCGGAGGAGAAACCCGCGTTGCGGTCCGGGGTCCACTGCATCGGCGTGCGCACGCCGTCCCGGTCGCCCAGCCAGATGTTGTCGCCCATGCCGATCTCGTCCCCGTAGTAGAGCACCGGCGAGCCGGGCAGGGAGAGCAGCAGGGCGGTGAACAGCTCGATCTGGTTGCGGTCGTTCTCCAGCAGCGGGGCGAGCCGGCGGCGGATGCCCACGTTGGCGCGCATCCGGGGGTCCTTGGCGTACTCCGCGTACATGTAGTCGCGCTCCTCGTCGGTGACCATCTCCAGGGTCAGCTCGTCGTGGTTGCGCAGGAAGATGCCCCACTGGCAGCCGCCCGGGATCGCCGGGGTCTTGGCCAGGATCTCCGACACCGGGTACCGGGACTCCCGGCGCACGGCCATGAAGATCCGCGGCATCACCGGGAAGTGGAACGCCATGTGGCACTCGTCGCCGCCGGCCGTGAAGTCCCCGAAGTAGTCGACCACGTCCTCCGGCCACTGGTTGGCCTCGGCGAGCAGCACGGTGTCGGGGTAGTCGGCGTCGATCTCCTTGCGGACCCGCCGGAGGAACTCGTGGGTCTCCGGCAGGTTCTCGCAGTTGGTGCCCTCGCGGGCGAACAGGTAGGGCACCGCGTCCAGCCGGAAGCCGTCGATGCCGAGGTCGAGCCAGAACCGCAGCCCGGCGATCATCTCGTCCTGGACCCGGGGGTTGTCGTAGTTGAGGTCCGGCTGGTGCGAGAAGAAGCGGTGCCAGTAGTACTGCTTGCGGACCGGGTCGTAGGTCCAGTTGGAGGTCTCGGTGTCGACGAAGATGATCCGGGCGTCCGGGTACTGCTTGTCGTCGTCGGCCCACATGTAGAAGTCGCCGTAGGGCCCGTCCGGGTCGGAGCGGGAGGCCTGGAACCACGGGTGCTGGTCGCTGGTGTGGTTCATGACGAAGTCGATGATCACGCGCATGCCGCGGGCGTGGGCGGCGTCCGTGAACTCCATGAAGTCGGCGAGGTCGCCGAACTCCGGCAGCACCGACTTGTAGTCGGCCACGTCGTACCCGCCGTCGCGCAGCGGCGAGGCGAAGAACGGCGGGAGCCAGAGGCAGTCGACCCCGAGCCACTGCAGGTAGTCGAGCTTGGCCGTGAGCCCCTTGAGGTCCCCGACCCCGTCGCCGTTGCTGTCCTGGAAGGACCGCACCAGCACCTCGTAGAAGACCGCCCGTTTGAACCACTCCGGGTCCAGGTGCTTCTTCGAGGTCTCCGGGAAGGTGTCGGGGACGGGCTCGTTCACTGTCACGCTGGGTTCCTCCGAACCGTGAGGAGGTGAGCCGGCTCGGCTGAGGGATCGAGCCGGACGTAGTTGTGCCGGCCCCAGGTGTAGGCGGCGCCGGTGAGCTCGTCGTGCACCGCGTACGGGCCGTCGCCGTCGAGCGTGACGGTGGCCTCCTGGACGTGGTGCGGGTCCAGGTTGACCACCGTGATCACGTGGTCGGTCAGGCCCTCGGGAGTGGTCGCGGTCTTGGAGTAGGCGAGCACCTGGTCGTTGTCGGTGGGGTGGAAGCGCAGGTCGCGCAGCTGCCGCAGGGCGGGGTGGCGACGGCGCAGCCGGTTCAGCACGGTGAGCAGCGGGGCGAGGGTGTCGGTGCGGTTCCAGTCGCGCGGGCGCAGCTCGTACTTCTCCGAGTGCAGGTACTCCTCGGAGCCCGGGTGGGCGGGCTCGTTCTCGAACAGCTCGTAGCCGGCGTAGACGCCGTAGCTGGGGGAGAGGGTGGCGGCGAGCACGGCGCGGATCGCGAAGGCGGCGCGGCCGCCGTGCTGGAGGAAGGCGTGCAGGATGTCCGGGGTGTTGGCGAAGAAGTTGGGCCGCATGTAGGCGGCGGCGTCCCCGGTGAGTTCGGTGAGGTACTCGGTGAGTTCGTTCTTGGTGGTACGCCAGGTGAAGTACGTGTACGACTGGTGGAAGCCGATCTTCGCGAGGGTGTGCATCATCGCCGGGCGGGTGAAGGCCTCCGCCAGGAACACCACATCGGGGTCGGTCCGGGCGATGTCGCCGAGCACCTTCTCCCAGAACGCCACGGGCTTGGTGTGGGGGTTGTCGACCCGGAAGATCCGCACCCCGTGGGACATCCAGAATCGAAGGGTCCGGACGGTTTCCTTGACGATTCCGTCCATGTCCTGGTCGAAGTTGACCGGATAGATGTCCTGGTACTTCTTCGGCGGGTTCTCGGCGTACGCGATGGTGCCGTCGGCGCGGTGGCTGAACCATTCCGGGTGCTTGTTCACCCACGGGTGGTCCGGGGAGCACTGGAGGGCGAAGTCCAGCGCCACCTCCAGGTGCAGCGCCTCGGCCTCGGCGACGAAGTGGTCGAAGTCCTCGATGGTGCCGAGGTCCGGGTGGACCGCGTCGTGGCCGCCCTCGGGGGAGCCGATCGCCCAGGGCGAGCCGACGTCGTGCGGACCGGCCGTCAGGGTGTTGTCCGGTCCCTTGCGGAAGGCTCGTCCGATCGGGTGCACGGGCGGCAGGTAGACCACGTCGAAGTCCATCGCGGCGACGGCCGGCAGCCGTTCGGCGGCGGTGCGCAGGGTGCCGGAACGCGGCGGCTCGACCCCGTTCGGGTCCACCACCGCCCCCTCCGAACGGGGGAAGAACTCGTACCAGGACCCGAACAGCGCGCGCTCGCGGTCCACCTGCAGCGGCAGCGGGCGGGAGGCGCTGAGCAGTTCGCGCAGCGGGTGGCGGGCCAGCAGCTCCAGCACCTCGGGGGCGAGCGCGGCGGCCAGCCGGGACAGCGGCGGCAACCCCGGGTCGCGCAGCGCGTCGGCGGCGGCCAGCACGTGCGCCCGGCCGTCCTTCTTCGGCACCCCGGCGGCGGCCTGCTCCAGCAGCCGGGCGCCCTCCTCCAGGACCAGAGCGGTGTCGATCCCGGCCGGCAGCTTCACCGCGGCGGTCTTCCGCCAGGTGGCGATCGGGTCGCTCCACGCCTCCACCAGGTACGACCAGCGGCCGGGCGCGGTCGGGGTGATGTGCGCGCCCCAGCGGTCGGTGCCCTCGGCGAGCTCGCGCATCGGGGTCCACGGGCCGCTGCGGCCGCGCGGGTCGCGCAGCACCACGTTGGCGTTGACGGCGTCGTGGCCCTCGCGGAAGACCGTGGCGGTGACCGGGAAGGTCTCGCCGACGACGGCCTTGGCCGGGCGGCGGCCGGCGTCGATCTGGGGGCTGACGTCCAGGACGGGGATGCGGCCGATCACGGTGTCGCTCTCTGTCGTCTTGCGGGCGGAGGGCTTGGTGGCGGTCTTGGCGGCGCTCCCGCGGGCGGGGGCCTTGCGGGCGGGCGTCTTCGCGGCGGCCCCTGCGGGGTCCGCGGGGGTGGCCCCGGTGCCGGCCTTCGCGGTGGCGGTGCTGCGGCGCGTGGTGGTGCGCTTGCGCGGTGCCGCCGCCGGGCCCTCCTCGGCCCCGGGTTGTGGGGCCGCCGCGGAGGGCTGTGCTGCGGGGGGTCGTGCTGCGGAGGATTCGGTACGGACCGCTCCGGAGACCCGGGGCGACGGCATCGCCGGGTCTGTTCGAGTGTCAGAATCCATCCGTCCGGCGGATTCCGCGACCGCTGCGTCGACGGTGTCGGCCACCGGTGTGGACTGGTCCCGCGTGTCGCCGTGCATGCCAAACTCCTGCCCGAGATCAGCGGCAGCTCCCGCGGGCCGGGGGGCGGGCCAGGGGAGTACCGGGAGGACTGCTGGGTGGGGTGGACGTGCGACCGGAGCCTGCCCGCGTCGTTGTCCCCGGCAACCTGCCCGGCGTCCGGCGAACCGGCGGCGGGACGCCCCGGAACCCGTGCGCGTCCCGGCGCACGCCTCCGGGGGCGCGCCCCTGGGCGGCCCGGTCGACCCGTGAACGAGCCGACCGGGCGCGAGGACACGCGCCGGTCCGGGGTGAGCGCCGAACGGGCTAAGGAAGAAGGGGAACGATCAACGCGAAAAGGATTCGGACGTGCTGTTCCACGGGGGACGCCACCCGCCGTCGTGGTCCCCGCGACAGCAACGACCTTCGGTCATCCTCGCACCGGCGACAAGGTTTTTGCAGCGGTACGACAGTAGTTTCGGGCTTTGTCCGGAGTGGATGAGCCACCGGAAATCGACCTGTTCCACAGCGTTCACGCATTGGTAGCGCGGTGCCCGGAAATGTGCGCCTCGCGCGCCCCCCGTGCAGACCAGTGCGCCGAATGCGATCTCATCAATAGGCCGAACGGATGCCCAATAGCCCGCTTGACCCACTGTCAGGCCGAGCGTCGCGGCTACGCTTCACGGCTGTGAAGGCAATCCGCAGATTCACCGTCCGCACCGTCCTGCCCGAACAACTCCAGCCGTTGCACGAGCTGGCCCTCAACCTGCGCTGGTCCTGGCACCCCGAGACCAGGGACCTCTTCCGGTCCGTGGACCCGGAGGTCTGGGCCGCGACCGGCGAGGACCCGGTGCGGCTGCTCGGGGAGGTCCCGGCCGCCCGGCTCGCCGCGCTCGCCGCCGACCGGCGGTTCCTGCGCAGACTCGGCGACCTCGCCGACGACCTGCGTGAGTACCTCACCGGCCCGCGCTGGTACCAGGCCCGGCAGGAGGACGGCACCACCCTGCCGCCCGCCGCGGTCGCCTACTTCTCGCCCGAGTACGGCATCGCCGCCGCGCTGCCCCAGTACTCCGGCGGCCTGGGCATCCTGGCCGGCGACCACCTCAAGGCCGCCAGCGACCTCGGCGTCCCGATCATCGGCGTGGGGCTGTTCTACCGGCACGGCTACTTCCGGCAGTCCCTCGACCGGGACGGCTGGCAGCAGGAGCGCTACCCCCTGCTCGACCCGGACGAGCTGGCCGTCAGCCTGCTCCGGGAGGCCGACGGCACCCCGAGCCGGGTCGACCTCGCCCTGCCCGGCGGCCGCACCCTGGCCGCGCACATCTGGCGGGCCCAGGTCGGCCGGGTCCCGCTGCTGCTGCTGGACTCCGACATCGAGGCCAACTCGCCCGCCGAGCGGGACGTCACCGACCGGCTCTACGGCGGCGGCAGCGAGCACCGGCTGCTCCAGGAGATGCTGCTCGGCATCGGCGGCGTCCGGGCCGTGCGCGCCTACGGCCGGCTCACCGGGCACCCCGCCCCCGAGGTCTTCCACACCAACGAGGGCCACGCCGGCTTCCTCGGGGTCGAGCGGATCCGCGAACTGGTCGCCGACCGCACCGCCGGGCTGGACTTCGCCGCCGCCCTGGAGTCCGTCCGGGCCGGCACCCTGTTCACCACCCACACCCCCGTCCCGGCCGGCATCGACCGCTTCGACCGGGACCTGGTCGCCCGCCACTTCGGCGGCGACGCGGCGCTCCCCGGCGTCCCGGTCGAGTCGGTGCTCGCGCTCGGCGCCGAGACCTGGCCCGACGGGGACCCGAAGCTCTTCAACATGGCCGCCATGGGCCTGCGGCTGGCCCAGCGCGCCAACGGGGTCTCCACCCTGCACGGCGAGGTCAGCCGGTCGATGTTCAACGGCCTGTGGCCGGGCTTCGACCCCGCCGAGGTGCCGATCACCTCGGTCACCAACGGGGTGCACGCCGCCACCTGGATCGACCCGGCCGTGGTGCGCCTGGGCGCCGCCGAGCTCGGCGCCGAACGCGCAGAGGAGGCGATGACCACCGGCGAGACCAAGCGCTGGACCGGACTGGAGCGGATCGGCAACACCGAGATCTGGGACCTGCGCCGCAGCCTGCGCGCCCAGCTGGTGGACGAGGCCCGCCGTCGGCTGCGCGCCTCCTGGCGCCAGCGCGGGGCCGGCGAGGCCGAGCTCGGCTGGGTCTCCTCGGTGCTCGACCCCGACGTGCTCACCATCGGCTTCGCCCGCCGGGTGCCCTCGTACAAGAGGCTCACCCTGATGCTGCGCGACCCGGACCGGCTGCGCGCCCTGCTGCTGCACCCCACCCGGCCGGTGCAGATCGTGGTCGCCGGCAAGGCCCACCCGGCCGACGACGGCGGCAAGCGGCTGATCCAGCGGATGGTCGCGTTCGCCGACGACCCGACGGTGCGCCACCGGATCGTCTTCCTGCCGGACTACGACATGGCGATGGCCCGGCACCTCTACCCGGGCTGCGACGTCTGGCTGAACAACCCGCTGCGCCCGCTGGAGGCCTGCGGCACCTCCGGGATGAAGGCCGCGCTCAACGGCTGCCTCAACCTGTCCGTCCTGGACGGCTGGTGGGACGAGTGGTACGACGGCCAGAACGGCTGGGCGATCCCCACCGCCGACGAGGGCGCCGGGGTGCTCGACCCGGAGAGCAGCGAGGCCGAGCGGCGGGACGACATCGAGGCCGCCGCGCTGTACGACCTGATCGAGGAACAGGTGGCCGGCCGGTTCTACGACCGGGGCAACGACGGGCTGCCGCACCGCTGGATCGCCATGGTCCGGCACACCCTGGTCACCCTCGGGCCCAAGGTGCTGGCCGGGCGGATGGTCCGCGAGTACGTCGAACGGCTGTACGCCCCGGCGGCGCTGGCCCAGCGGGAGCTGGCGGTCGGCGGACACGCGGGCGCCCGGGAGCTGGCCGAGTGGAAGGGCCGGGTCCGGGACGGCTGGCCGGGCGTGCGGGTCGAGCACGTCGAGGCGGACTGCCCGGCCGAGGCGCAGGAGCTGGGCAGCTCGCTGGCACTGCGGGTGCAGGTCGCGCTCGGGTCGCTGGAGCCGGGCGACGTCGAGGTGCAGGTGGTCGCCGGCCGGGTGGACGAGACCGACGGCATCTCGGACGCCGCGGCGCTCGCCCTCAAGCCGGTCGGCGGTCCCGACCTGGACGGCCGCACCCGCTACGAGGGCTCGCTGGAGCTCAGCCGCACCGGGCCGTTCGGCTACACCGTGCGGGTCCTGCCCGCGCACCCGCGGCTGGCCTCGCCCGCCGAACTGGGGCTGGTCGCCCTGCCGGCCGAGTCCGCCGGGATGGACGCGGGGCTGCTGCGCTGACGCCGGGGCACGGATGACCGCCGTCCGGGCGTGCTACGGACGGCAGTCATCCGGTTGCCCCGCGTGTCGCACGGGGGGAGCGTGATGCTCATGATGCGAACCATTCGCACGGCCGTCCTGGCCGCGCTCTCCGTGTTCCTCGTGGCGGGGCCGGCCCAGGCCGCCACCGCCCCCCTCGCGGCGCCGCCGGCGACCGCGCAGCTGTCCCTGGAGATCTCCCCGCCGCAGGGCCCGGTGGTCCCGGGCACGAACGGGACCCTGAAGGTGAAGGTCACCAACCAGGGCCCGTCCACGACCACCGACGACACCCTGGTGGTGGTGCACCTCCCGGCCCCGGCCGTGGTGCAGTCGGCCGACCCGGCCGTCGCCCTGACCTACTTCGGCACCGGCAGCTCCTACAAGATCCCGGCCGGGCTGGCGCCGGGCGCGAGCTCGGTAGAGCGGCTGGCCCTGCACGTCGCGCCGATCACCCTGTCGTACCAGACCATCAGCGGCGACGTCCAGGTGTACTACCCCGGTGACCCGGACCAGTCCGGCCACACCACCCAGTACAGCTTCACCACCGCGGACACCCGGGCCACCTTCATGACCGGGGCCTCCTCGGCCTGGCAGGCCGGGCACCCGGAGCCGCAGCCGGGCGACCTCACCGGGCACCCCGGGGCGACCATCTCGCTGCCGCTGTGGGTGTACAACGCGGGCCCCTCGTACTCCCGGCACCCGATCGAGGTGGCGATCACCGTGCCCGAGCGCACCACCCTGACCGGCACGGTGCCCTACGGCTGCAAGAGCACCGGGCCGCGCACCCTGGTGTGCGCCTACCAGAGCGGGCCGCGGTTCGAGGACGCGATCTTCATCAATCCGTCCGTGGTGATCGACTCCTCGACCGTCGCCGGGCAGGTGCTGCCGGGCGGGACGCTGGACGTGGTGGCCGCGGTGGAGGACTGCTGGACGCCCTACTGGCACACCGACTACGTGGTGACCGTGAACTGACCGGCCCTCGGGCCCTCAGGGGGGACGGGGCGGCCCGCCCGGGTGCGTGACGGCGCACCCGGACGGGCACAACTGTGGGGCTCCCCGGTGGGGTGCCACTGTGGGGAGTTCTACACCAGGCTGTCCCGCCAGGCACGGTGCAGGGTGGCGAAACGGCCCTCGCCGCCGATCAGCCGCTCCGGGGAGCCGTCCTCGACGATCCGGCCGAGGTCCATCACCAGCACCCGGTCGGCGATCTCCACGGTGGACAGCCGGTGGGCGATGATCACCGCGGTGCGGCCCGCCAGCACGGTGCGCATCGCCCGCTGCACGGCCTGCTCGCCGGGCACGTCCAGCGAACTGGTCGCCTCGTCCAGGATCAGCACGGCCGGGTCGGCCAGCAGGGCGCGGGCGAAGGCGACCAACTGGCGCTGACCGGCCGAGATCCGGCCGCCGCGCTTGCGCACGTCGGTGTCGAAGCCGTCCGGCAGCGCGGCGATGAAGTCGTACGCGCCGATGTCCCGGGCGGCCTGCTCGACCTCGGCGCGGGTGGCGCCGGGGCGGCCGATCGCGATGTTCTCGGCGACGGTGCCGGAGAACAGGAAGGACTCCTGGGTCACCATCACCACCCCGCGCCGCAGCTCCGGGGTGGCCAGCTCGCGCAGGTCCACGCCGTCCAGCCGGATCCGGCCGTCGGTCGGGTCGTAGAAGCGGGCCAGCAGCTTGGCGAGCGTCGACTTGCCGGCGCCGGTCGCCCCGACCACCGCGACCGTCTGCCCGGCCGGGATCAGCAGGTCGAAGGGCGGCAGCACCTCCCGGCCGGTGCGGTAGGCGAAGCGGGTGCCCTCGAAGGAGACCGCCCGGCCCTTGCCGGTGGCCTCCGGAAGCTCCGTCGGCTCGGCGGGCTCGGTGACGGTCGGCTCGTGGGCGAGCAGACCGGAGATCTTCTCCAGGGCCGCGGCCGCGGACTGGTAGCTGTTGAGGAACATCGCCAGGTGGTCGAGCGGGTCGTACAGGCGGCGCAGGTAGAGCGCGAAGGCGGTCAGCACGCCCAGCTCCAGGGCGTCCTCGGTGACCAGGTAGGCGCCCAGCAGCACGATGCCGGTGAACCAGATGTTGGCGGTGAGCCGGGAGAGGCCGACGTACCGGGCGAGCTCCAGGAAGCCCTCCGCGTTGGCCGTGGAGGACTGCCCGCTGACCACCGCGAAGGCGGCGTTGTTGGCCTTCTCGCGGCGGAACGCCTGCACCGGGCGGATGCCGTTCATGGTCTCGGTGAAGCGGACGATCATCGAGGCGGCGGCGGTGCGCGAGCGGCGGTAGACCCGGCTGGAGCGGGTGCGGAAGGAGTGGGCGACCAGCGCCAGCGGGAGGAAGGACACCAGCGAGGCGAGGCCGAGCCGCCAGTCCATCACCACCAGCAGCACCGAGATGTAGCAGACCGACAGCAGGACCGTCAGCAGTTCCTGGAGGCCCTCGGAGAGCAGCTCGCGCAGCGCGTCGATGTCGCTGGTCGCCCGGGAGATGATCCGGCCCGAGGTGTAGCGCTCGTGGAAGTCCAGGCTGAGCCGCTGGGCGTGCCGGAAGATCCGGCCGCGCAGCTCCAGCACGACGTCCTGGTTCACCCGGGCGCTGATCTTGGTGAACGCCCACTGCAGCACCGGGCTGAGCAGCGCGCAGAAGAGGTAGGCGGCCACCACCGCGACCAGCGGGCCGGAGTCGTGCGCGCGCAGCGCCGGGATGCCGCGGTCCATCGCCACCGCGACCAGCAGCGGGCCGGACTGCAGGGCGGCCTGCTGGACCAGGATCACGCCCATCGCGACGGCGATCCGGGCCCGGTGCGGGCCGAGCAGCGAGCGCAGCAGCGCCCGGGGGGCGCCGGGCGGGACCGGTATGTCCTCCTCGTCGGTCGGGGACGGCGGAAGCTCCTCCTCGGCCGGCTCGGCGGCCTCGGCCTTCGCGGGTTCGGCGGTGGTGGTCACACGGTGCTCCCCTCGGGCCGGAGGGCGGCCTCGCCCGACATCAGTTCGCGGTAGCGGGGGCAGTCCCGCAGCAGCTCCTGGTGGGTGCCGACGGCCTCGATCCGGCCGTCCGCGAGCACCGCGACCCGGTCGGCGAGCAGCACGGTGCTGGGGCGGTGGGCGACGACCAGGGCGGTGGTGGAGCCGAGCACCTCGCGCAGCGCCCGCTCGACCAGCGCCTCGGTGTGCACGTCGAGCGCGGACAGCGGGTCGTCCAGGACCAGGAAGGGCGGGTCGCCGACCACCGCGCGGGCCAGCGCGAGGCGCTGGCGCTGGCCGCCGGACAGGCTCAGGCCCTGCTCGCCGACCTCGGTGTCCACGCCGTCCGGGAGCCGCTCGACGAAGCCGGCCTGGGCGGTCGCCAGGGCCGAGGCCAACTGCCGCTCGTCCGCGCCCGGGGCGCCCAGCAGGACGTTCTCCCGGACGGTGGCGGAGAACAGGGTGGGCTCCTCGAAGGCGACCGAGACCAGTGCGCGCAGGTCCTCCCGGGGCAGTGCGGCGATGTCCCGGCCGTCCAGGGTGATCCGGCCGCCGGTCGCCTCGTACAGCCGGGGGACCAGCGCGGTGAGGGTGGTCTTGCCGCTGCCGGTGGCGCCGACCAGGGCCATCGTCTCGCCGCTGCGGACGTGCAGGTCGATGCCGGTCAGCAGGTCGGGGCTGCCCTCGGGGGCGTCCGGGTAGCGGAACCGGACGCCGGTGAAGCGGATGCCGTCCGGGGGCCCGGCGGTGGGACCGTCGGGGGTGCGGCCGGGCGCGGCGGCGGTGACCGGGGCCTCCGGTTCGGGCTCGTCGATGACCTCGAAGAACCGGTCGGTGGCGGTGGCGGCCTCGTTGGCGTAGGCGAGCAGCCAGCCGAGCGACTCGACCGGCCAGCGCAGGGCGAGCGCGGTGGAGAGGAAGGCGACCAGGGTGCCGGCGCTCAGCTGGTCGTGGGCGACCAGGTAGGCGCCGACGGCCACGGCGCAGGCGAGCGCGATCTCCGGCAGGCCGACGGCGACCGCCGACATCATGGCCAGCTGGTGGGCCTTGCCCAGTTCGGTGCGGCGCAGCAGCCGGGACTGTTCGCGGAAGTGCTCGGCCATCGCGCGGTGCCGGCCGAAGGCCTTGAGGATGCGGATGCCGAGGACGGACTCCTCGACCACGGTGGCGAGGTCGCCGTTCTGGTCCTGGGCGCGCCGGGCGCCGAGCGAGTAGCCGGCCTCGAAGCGCCGGGTGAGCACCGTCAGCGGCACGGCGGGCAGCAGGACGATCACCGCGAGCCGCCAGTCCTGGGTGAGCATCAGAGCGGCGCCGGCCAGGAAGGTCACCGAGTTGACGATCAGGAACACCAGCGGGAAGGCCAGGAAGAGCCGCATGGCGTTCATGTCGGTGGTGGCCCGGGAGAGCAGCTGGCCGGAGCCCCAGCGGTCGTGGAAGGAGACCGGCAGCCGCTGGAGTTTGGCGTAGAGGTCGTTGCGCATGTCCGCCTCCAGCCGGCCCAGCGGGCGGGACAGGACCACCCGGCGGGTGTAGAACAGGGCGGCCTCGACCAGTCCGAGGAGCAGCAGCAGGCCGACCGGCGGCCAGAGGGCGTGGAGGTCGTGCCGGGCCAGCGGGCCGTCGACGATCCGGCCGAGCACCACCGGGACGGCGAGGGTGCTCAGCATGGCGAGCGTGGCGGCCGTCACCGAGACGACGAGCCGGCCGCGCACGGCCCGGGCGTAGGGCCACAGGCGCAGCAGCGAGCGGACCGTGGAGCGGTGGCTCCCGGTCGTCCGGTCGACGTCTTGTCTGTTCTCGGCCATCGCGGTGAGGGTAGGCGGACAGCACGTCATTTCTCATCCGGTTTTTCGCCCCTGTCGGTGGCGTCCGGCGATAACCGGCCACTCGGACGGGTGAGACAGGGGCGGAGCACGGGGCGCGCACGGCCGTTCGTGCGGGGAGGAATGCGCCGTGCGCCTCTTGCGAGCGCTTGCCGAACGGCCGATTACATCTCCTGACGGATACCCATGGATACCCGAGTGACAGGAGTGCCGACATGACGGTCGACGCCGAGCCCACCCCCGGCCCCGGCGCCGCGACGGTGCAGGTGCGGGCCCAGCTCAGTCTCAGCACCACCGCGGCACGGAATCTGGCGACGACGACCAAGTCGAAGCCGCAGATGCAGGAGATCACCTCCCGCTGGCTGCTCAAGATGCTGCCGTGGGTGAACGTCAGCGCCGGTACCTACCGGGTCAACCGGCGGCTGAGCTACGCCCCGGGGCGCGGCCGGGTGAGCTTCGCCAAGACCGGTTCCTCGGTGACGGTGATCGCCCCCTCGCTGGCCGAGGTGCCGGCGCTGCGCGGTTTCGAGGATCAGGAGGTGCTGGCCGAGCTGGCCCGCCGGTTCGTCCAGCGGGACTTCGCCCCGGGCGACGAGCTGGTGCGGGAGGGGGCGCCGATCGAGGAGGTGTTCCTGATCGCGCACGGCAAGGTCGACCGGATCGGCACCGGCAAGTACGGCGAGCAGGCGGTGCTCGGCACCCTCGCGGACGGAGACCACGTCGGCGACGAGGTGATCACCGAGCCGGGCGGCACCTGGCCGTACACCGTGAAGGCGGCCACCTCCGGTGTCGCGATGGCCCTGAACGCCGCCCAGCTGCAGGAGCTGATCGACCGCTCGGCGACCCTGCGCGAGCAGCTGCTGGGCTTCGCCACCGACGCCGCCCAGGCGCAGAACGCCCACGGCGAGGCGGAGATCGACCTCTCGGCCGGCCACCAGGGCGAGTTCGAGCTGCCCGGCGCCTTCGTGGACTACGAACTGGAGCCGCGCGAGTACGAGTTGAGCGTCGCGCAGACCGTGCTCAGGGTGCACACCCGGGTCGCCGACCTCTACAACCAGCCGATGAACCAGACCGAGGAGCAGCTGCGGCTGACCGTCGAGGCGCTGCGCGAGCGGCAGGAGCACGAGCTGATCAACAACCCGGAGTTCGGGCTGCTGAGCAACGCCGACTTCGACCAGCGGATCCAGACCCACTCGGGCGCGCCCACCCCGGACGACCTGGACGACCTGCTGGCCATGCGCCGTGACACCGACTACCTGTTCGCCCCGTCCCGGGCCATCGCCGCGTTCGAGCGGGAGTGCAACAAGCGCGGCGTCTACCCCGGGACGGTCGACGTGCTCGGCAAGCAGCGGCCGACCTGGCGCGGGGTTCCGATCCTCCCGTGCAACAAGATCCCGGTGGCGGGCGACCAGACCACCTCCTTCATCGCGCTGCGGGTGGGCGAGGACAACCAGGGCGTGGTCGGTCTGACCCAGGTCGGCATCCCGGACGAGGTCGAACCGGGCCTGAACGTCCGCTTCATGGGCATCGACGAGAAGGCGATCGCCGCCTACCTGGTCAGCGCCTACTACTCGGCGGCGGTGCTGGTGCCGGACGCGATCGGCGTGCTGGAGAACGTCGAGGTCGGGCACGCCCGCAGCTGATCCGCTACGGCCGGGTGGGCACGCGCAGCAGCTGCAGCGAGCGCCCGCCCAGCACCACCGCGCCCCGCGGGTACGGCTCGCCCGTGCCCGCGGCGGCCGTGTCCAGCAGCGTCCGGTACCCGGCCTCCGGCTCCGCCCAGGGCTCCCCGGGCAGGGTGAACACGGTCGGCTCGTGGCCGGCGTTGAGCAGCAGCAGGAAGCTGTCGTCGGCCAACGGGTGCCCGGTGTCGTCCTGTTCGGACATCGCGGTGCCGGACAGCAGCATGCCGAGGCAGGCCGTCGGGGCGTACCAGTCCGCCTCGGTCATCTCCTTGCCGAGCGGGGTGAACCAGGCGAGGTCCGGCTGTCCGCCGGGGACGGCGGCCCGGCCGGAGAAGAACGCCCGCCGGCGCAGCACCGGGTGGGAGCGGCGCAGCCGGACCAGCCGGGCGGTCAGCTCGCACAGCCCCCGCCAGCCGGGCTGCTCCAGCAGCGACCAGTCCAGCCAACTGACCTCGCCGTCCTGGCAGTAGGCGTTGTTGTTGCCGCCCTGGGTGCGGCCGAGCTCGTCCCCGGCGGTGATCATCGGGACGCCGGCCGAGAGCAGCAGGGTGGCCATCAGGTTGCGCAGCTGGCGCAGCCGCAGCGCGTTGACCTCCGGGTCGGTGGTCTCGCCCTCGACGCCGTGGTTCCAGGAGCGGTTGTCCTCGGTGCCGTCCCGGTTGGCCTCGCCGTTCGCCTCGTTGTGCTTGCGGTCGTAGGAGACCACGTCGCGCAGGGTGAAACCGTCGTGCGCGGTCACGTAGTTGACCGAGGCGTAGGGCCGGCGGCCGTTGTTCTGGTAGAGGTCCGAGGAGCCGGCCAGCCGGTAGCCGAGTTCGCGGACGTCCGGGCGGGCGCCGCGCCAGAAGTCCCGTACGGTGTCGCGGTAGCGGTCGTTCCACTCGGCCCACAGCGGGGGGAAGCCGCCGACCTGGTAGCCGCCGGGGCCGACGTCCCAGGGTTCGGCGATCAGCTTCACCCGGCTGAGCAGCGGGTCCTGGGCGACCGCGGCGAGGAAGGGGTGGTCCATGTCGACGCCGTCGGTGGTCCGGGCCAGGGCGGCCGCGAGGTCGAAGCGGAAGCCGTCCACGCCCATCTCGGTGACCCAGTAGCGCAGTGAGTCGGTGATCAGCCGGACCACCTGGGGGCGGCGGGTGTCCAGGGTGTTGCCGCAGCCGGTGTAGTCGGCGTAGCCGCGCGGGCGGTGGGCGGCGAGGCGGTAGTAGGCGGCGTTGTCGATGCCGCGCAGCGACAGCGCCGGGCCGAGTTCGGCGCCCTCGGCGGTGTGGTTGAACACCACGTCGAGGATCACCTCGATCCCGGCGGCGTGCAGGGCGCGGACCATCCGCTTGAACTCGCCGACCTGGCCGCCGCGGGAGCCGGCGGCGGAGTAGCCGGCGTGCGGGGCGAAGTAGCCGATCGTGTTGTAGCCCCAGTAGTTGACGAGGCCGCGGGCCTGGAGGTGGTCCTCGCTGGCGTACTGGTGCACCGGCAGCAGTTCGACGGCGGTGATGCCCAGGCGGGTGAGGTGGGCGATCGCGGCGGGGTGGGCCAGGCCGGCGTAGGTGCCGCGCAGCGGCGGCGGGATCTCGGGGTGGCGCATGGTGAAGCCGCGGACGTGCAGTTCGTAGAGGACGGTCTCGGCCCACGGGGTTCTCGGGCGGTGGTCGTCGGACCAGTCGTCGTCGTCGTGGACGACCACGGATCTGGGGACGTAGGGGGCGGAGTCGCGGTTGTCCCGGACGGTGTCGGCGACATCGGCCTCCGGCCAGTTGCGGACGGCGGAGCAGGCCGCGTCGTGGGAGGTGTAACTCCCGTCGACGGCACGGGCGTAGGGGTCGAGCAGCAGTTTCGCCGGGTTCCAGCGGGCGCCCGTCCACGGGTCCCAGCGGCCGTGCACCCGGAAGCCGTAGCGGGTGCCGGGGCGCACGCCGGGCAGGAAGCCGTGCCAGATCTGGCAGTCCTGTTCGGTGAGGCGGTGCCGGGTCTCCTGGTCGGCGTCGTCGAACAGGCAGAGGTCGACGGCTTCGGCGCCGGCCGCCCAGAGGGCGAAGTTGGTGCCGGGGCCGCGGGGGCGGTCGGGGCCGCCGGTGCGGTCGGTGCCGCTGGTGCGGTCGGGGCGGAAGTGGGCGCCGAGGGGATGCCGGCTGCCCGGCCACGGTGGTGCGGCGGTGTGCGGGTCGCCGTCCGGCCGTACCCCGGCTTCCAGCTCCTGCCCTGACGCCATGGTCGAACCCTCCCTGAACGGGGTGTCCCGGAACCCGTTCACCTTCTCTTTCCCGGATTGTGGGGGAAGGAAGCGGGGTTTGTTGGGGGGTGGGGGCTTTCGGGAGGGTGGGTGACGCCGGGGGCGGTTCCGGGGGGGGGTGCTCCGGGGGCTGGGTGATTTTCGGACTGCCGACCCTGTCTGCTGATGCCTGGCCGCCGTTGGCAGTCTG